>JAFSQV010000015.1 GCA_017446455.1 Paludibacteraceae bacterium | reverse complement strand
CCGGGACAGCAACGCGAGATGCCGGCGCAGCAGGCGTCCGGTTCGGGTGTCATCATCTCCGAGGACGGTTATATCGTCACCAACAATCATGTCATCGACCGTGCGGACCAGATTCAGGTTGTCCTCAACGACAAACGCGAATACACGGCTACGCTGGTTGGCACCGACCCGAACACAGATATTGCGCTCCTGAAAATCGAAGAGACGGGGCTGCCTGTCATCCTGATGGGCAACTCCGATGACCTGCGTGTCGGCGAATGGGTGCTCGCCGTCGGCAATCCGTTCAACCTCACTTCGACTGTCACGGCGGGTATCGTGTCCGCCAAGGCGCGTAACATCAATATCCTCAACGCGGAGATGAAGATTGAGTCGTTCATCCAGACCGACGCCGCCGTCAACCCCGGCAACTCCGGCGGTGCGCTGGTCAACACGCGCGGCGAGTTGGTTGGCATCAACACTGCCATCGCTTCGCAGACCGGTTCGTACTCGGGCTACAGCTTTGCGGTGCCGACAAGTATCGTACAGAAAGTGGTGAGCGACATCCGCCAGTACGGTGTCGTACAGCGCGCTATTCTCGGCGTGCAGATGCGTGAGATCACTTCCGAACTGAAGAAAGAGAAAAAACTGACGACTCTCCAGGGGGCATACGTGGAACGCGTAGTGCCGGACGGCGCGGCGGAGAAAGCAGGCATCAAGAGCGGCGATGTGATCACGCGTGTTGACGATACGGCTGTCAAGACCGGCACCGACCTGCAGGAACATATCGGGCGTCATCGTCCAGGTGATGTAGTGAGTGTGACGCTGCTCCGCAATGGCAAGACGCTGACCGTCCAGGCTACGCTCACCAACCGCGAAGGCGGTACGGGTGTTATCTCCGCCGAGGACAAAGCGTCAGTTTTGGGTGCCACGTTCTCCGAACTGACCGATGCACAGAAAGAGCGCCTGGGTATCAACTACGGCTTGCAGATCAAGTCGCTCAAGGCAGGCAAACTGAAGAGTGCCGGTGTTCCCTCGGACTTCATCATCCTGAAAGTCAACAACCGCTCCGTGCGCACCGAAGAAGACCTTGACGACATCGTCCGCCGTGCCAACTCCGCCTCCGAGCGTGACCGCGTCCTCTTCATCACCGGCTGTACGCCGCAAGGCAGAGTACGGTATTATGCTGTCAATCTGGCAGAGTAAGGATGTACGATTGTTAAGATTCCGAATGATAAAGGGGGCGATTTCGCCCCCTTTATCGTCTCGAAGCCTATTTGCAAAACTCCCGTTTCGAAAGATTCCTAGTTTTTTAAGCAAAGAGTAAAGCAAACGCTTCTTTTAATCAATAATTGGTTTTATCTGTTGTTTAGTAATCTCATATTTGAGGTTATTTGTTCGATAACTGATTTAACAGCATCATTCCTTTTACCGTCAGCAGGTATTTCTGGCGAGGGTGGCGAGGACTATCGGGATAAAGCAGACGCACAAAGCCGTTCTCTATGGCGGGATTGAGGTATAAATTCAAAAAATTATCTCTACCTTTAAGCCCTATAGCCGTCATTATTTCCTTAATAGATAGTTTCTCACCCCTCATAACCTGAACCAAACGAATAGTGTTCTCGTCTTCCGTATATAGCTGATTTCCAGTGCTTATTGGATTGCTTGTCCCGAACTTGTCCTGTACTTGTTCTGAACTTGTTCGGTGCTTGTTCGGTACTTGTTCGGCCTTCGCGCTTTGAACGTCCATGTTTGATATGTGCAAATCTCTGTTATGCAGCGGCATTTGTTCGCCCAGCAGCAGGTTACGGAAGAAACGCTCCAAGTATTGCGGAGAGTTATTGACACCAAGTCGCGCGTTCTTATAATTGGCGCGCACGAGCGCGTTTCTGAAGAACCATGAGTGTTGCTCAAAGAGCGTATTATCTATATTCTGGAATCCTATCGAACGTAGATACTTGATAGTAAAAACAGCGGTGGTACGTGTGTTGCCCTCACGGAAGGGATGGATTTGCCAGATATTCGCCACGAAAGCAGCAATATGACGAATAGCATCGGGAAGCGCGAGGTTGGAGTAGTCAAACTGCTTCTCTTGCTCCAAATCATATTCCAGCGTTGCTTGCAACTGCGTACAACTGGCATAAAGCACCGTGTCGCCGTCCAATACCCATTCTTTTTTGGTGATGTCGTAGTCTCGGAACTGCCCTGCGTGCTTGAAGACGCCTTTGAATATCTGCCGATGGATGGACGCAAAACCTGCTACGCTGAACGTAAACGATTGATCACTATGTAACTT
>JAFSQV010000098.1 GCA_017446455.1 Paludibacteraceae bacterium | reverse complement strand
CATCTTCAGTTTGTTGATGATATCCACGGCATTCTCTTCTTCCTCCACCTGCTCGTCGATGAACCATTGGAGACGGCTCTGAGCGGCAAAGTCTTTCTCATCTACGGCAATCTGCATAAGATTGTTGATGAGCGAGGTAACATGTTGCTCGTGCTTGTAAGTATGTTCAAAAGCAGCAAGCGGAGATGCCCATTCCGTCTCCACCGCATCAATCGCCTTCAGCAGCACACGGCCACCACGGCTGATGAGGTAGTTGTAGAAAATCTGCGCATGGTCTTGCTCCTCCTTGAATTGGATAGCAAACCAGTTAGCCATACCTGCTAAACCTTTGTCTTGGCAATAAGCAGACATACTGAGGTATAAATACGCCGACCACATCTCGGCATTGATTTGGGCGTTAATAGCGTCCTCTAAACGTTTGGAAATCATAATGATAATGTTTAAAGTTTAATTTTTGTAATTATATACTTAGGGTGAGAAGGGCTTGCCAGGAGTCTTCCTTGACATCCTTCTTCTGATGAATCGCCTTGCTCAGCGGGATAAGCACGATATCGTCGTTCTGGATTCCGACCATGACGTTGCGCTGGCCGTCCAACAGGGCTTGCACAGCAGCTACGCCCATACGGGAAGCCAGAATGCGATCGTAGGCCGAAGGACTTCCACCGCGCTGTAAATGGCCAAGCACCGTGACACGCGTCGAGAACTCCGGATGGACTTGTTCAATCATCTTCGCCACGGTCGCTGCGCCGCCTTCTACGGCATGTTCCTGGACTAAGATGATGGATGAGTTCTTGGTCTTGCGTTTTCCGCTACCGATGGCTTCTTCGATCTGCTCTTTAACCGCCTTGCGCTCCGGGATGATAGCTGCTTCACAGCCTCCGGCAATCGCCGCATTGAGCGTCAGGAAGCCCGCATCACGGCCCATGACTTCCACCAGGAATACGCGCTCGTGCGAGGTAGCTGTGTCACGCAGTTTGTCAATGCACTCGGTGATCGTACTGAGCGAGGTGTCGTAACCAATCGTGGCGTCTGTGCCCCATAAGTCATTATCGATTGTACCGGGCAGGCCAATTACAGGAATATCGTACTCCTGGGCAAAGAGACGGCCCCCTGTGAAAGTGCCATCACCGCCTATAACCACCAAAGCATCAATCTTTTCCTTCTGAATGACCTTATAAGCCTGTTTACGGCCTTCGGGTGTCATGAATTCCATACAACGTGCTGACTTGAGGATGGTTCCGCCGCGTTGGATAATACCTGACACATCTTGGGAAGTAAAACTCTTTACTTCGCCATCTATTAGACCTTTGTAGCCACGATAAATGGCTTTCACTTGCAGTCCTTGCGCGATAGCCGCACGTGTCACCGCACGGATGGCTGCGTTCATTCCCGGAGCATCTCCTCCGGAAGTTAATACACCGATTGTCTTAATCATTTTCGTAATATTATATGGTGCATAGTGCAAGAAGTTATCCGACTTGCACGTTCGGATTTATCTTACGAATCAGTCCTTTAAGGACGTCTCCCGGGCCAAACTCATAGAACTCTGTTGCGCCATCCGCAATCATATTTTGCACCGACTGCGTCCAGCGAACGGGGGCTGTGAGTTGTTTGAGAAGGTTTTCGCGGATAATCTTCGGCTCTGTTTCTGCTTTCGCAGAGACATTCTGATAGATTGGGCAGAAGGGTTTGCGGAACTCCGTTTTGAGAATCGCAGCCTTCAGTTCTTCGGCTGCGGGTGCCATGAGCGGAGAGTGGAAAGCACCTCCTACGGGGAGACGCAGCGCACGGCGTGCACCGGCTTCCTTGAGTGCCACACAAGCGGCCTCTACTGCGTCTATCTCACCGGAGATAACGACTTGTCCCGGGCAGTTGAAGTTAGCCGCTACCACTACTCCATCCTTCTGCTCTTGGCATATCGCATCGACCTGCTCGTCAGGCAAGCCAAGGACGGCTGCCATCGTTCCGGGATTGGCCTCACAAGCGGCTTGCATCGCCTGTGCGCGCGCGCTCACTAATAATAAGGCGTCTTCAAAACGCAGAGCGCCGCACGCTACGAGTGCGCTGAACTCACCCAGACTATGTCCGGCAACCATGTGCGGCGTCTCAATCGTCATAAGACGTTGTGCTACTACCGAGTGCAAGAAGACAACGGGTTGCGTCACTTTGGTCTGTTTGAGGTCCTCTGCTGTGCCTTCGAACATCACATCGGTAAGCGAGAAGCCAAGCAGCCTATTGGCTGCCTGGCACATCTCGCGTGCCTCTACATGCGCATCGTAGAGATCTTTGCACATACCCGGGAATTGGCTACCCTGCCCCGGGAAAACGAATGCTTTTGTCATGATTAGAGAACTACGGGTTCACCCATCAGACCGCCCATCAGGATAACGACGAGCAGCGCCAGAATAGCGTAGAACTCCGGGAAAGCAGCCATAATCATGGTACCAGCGGTGACATTGTGACCGCTACCGGTAGCAGCTACACCGTTTGCACATACCTGTCCTTGACGAATAGCAGACAAGAGAGCTACCAAACCCAGCGCGATACCGCCGCCGAGGATAGCAGCAGCCTGCAGCGTAGTAATACCTGCGGTCAGGTATTTCTGTACCATAAAGTAGCCTACGAAGCCGTAGATACCTTGCGTAGAAGGCAGAGCGGACAAGAGGATGTAGATACCCATTGCATCCGGACGTTTCTTCAAGGCTCCGACAACGGCATTACCGCACATCGTCAAACCATACACACTACCTACGCCGGACAGACCGACCATGAAAGCGACGCCAATAAAGGCGAGAATCAAATTTAATGTCATAATTGTTGAATTTTTATTGTGTTATTATTATTTCTTAAAAGGTTTATACTCTTTTCCTCCTCCTTCGAATCCGGCGTTCTTGTAGAACTCAACGAAGGTAAGACGCATCGGGTGTACTACTGAAGAGATGAGACACAGCGCGAAGTTCAGCGAGTGGCCGAAGACAAGGATGAGCAGCGTCGGAAGCCATCCTATCCAACCCGGCAGGGCTCCTCCGGCCTGCAATGCCAAGGCATTGAAGACATTTCCGAGAATACCTCCGGCGAGTCCTAACGCGAACAGACGGATATAACTGAGCACATCGCCCAAGAGTCCACTGACCATGTTATACGTTCCCCAGAGACCTCCGCCCAGATTGAGGAGCAGGATCTTCCGATCCGGGTCTTTGTAGAACAATATGAACAATGCGCAGAGACCCAATATACCATAAATGGTATATAGACCGATCGTATTCAGTGAACCGGCAAGGGCAAACCATACGATAAGTGTCACAAGGGCTACCAGCCAAGCGCAGTCATACGCCGCATACTTAAAGCCGTCGCGGAGCGTGATTTTCACCACCTTAAAGCCCATTGCAAAGAGGATTTGGAAGATACCGATGAGGATAGCAAAGACCATCATCGGATGGTATGCGCCGCCCATAAAATGCACGGTTGCATTGGTCTCGGTAATGAAATACTGCTTGACAGGCGCAAGTATGGCTACTTCCTCCAGGTTGATACCGAAGAACATACCCGTGAGGATACCTACGACCATTGTCGTGATACCCATGAAGACGCCTAACCATCCCCACTCTTTGAGTTTCGGAGCCTTGAGGATAACCGCGAGTCCTGCGAGGAGAACTACCAAGCCATAACCGCCATCTCCCAAACAGAGACCGAAGAAGAGCATGAAGAACGGCGCAAAGAACGGCGTCGGGTCTATCTCTGCGTAGTTCGGCAAGGAATAGAGCCGCGTGATAGGTTCAAACAGCCGCGTATAGAAGTTGTTTTTCAACTCTATCGGCGTATTATCCTCTTTGCTCGGTTCTTCCGCCTCGTAATAAACCTGCGCGGATTCGAGCATCTCGTTGAGTGCGGGTTCTTTGTCTATCGGGCAGAAACCCTCAATGAGGCATAACGCACCTTCGGCCAGTTTGTCCGTTGAGAGTTGTACACGCTGCCAGTCTATTTGCTGACGCGCCTCGACGAGTTGAGCCTTTATATCCTCGATATTCGCCTTCTGCCAAGCCTCTATGCGGGCGTTGGAGGCTGCGAGCAGACCATTGAGGTGCTCCACTTCTTGCAACCACTGTTTCTCCGATTTTTCGGGTTGAGCGATCTCGGTGACAGGCAATTCCGAATAATCCGAGTTTTCCGAACACTCCGAGACCGCCACAAAATAGGTCTTGCCTTCTTTCTCATTCACCTTAATACCCCATCCTTCCTCGAAGGATTTGCTCGAGCACTGGAAGAACCGAAGGGTATAACCAGCTTCTTTGAGGGCTTCGATACGCGCGGCATCGAACTCGCCCCATACAGCAGCCTGTTTGGCGGCTTCATGAGCAGCAGCGATGCGTTCCTCGACCGCCGTGCGCTCTTGAATCAGTTGATCCGGCGCACCTTGCGCAAGCAAGTGACGCAGTTCATCTTCATGCTGAAGGGCAGCCTGCAAGTCCTCGTTGTCTTCGATGAGCCCGGCGGCTTTCTCGGTGATATGTACGACGCCCAGGTCGCGTAATTGCGTCAAGAAAGTGTCGTAGTCACGATGGAATACCAAGAAGGTATATTTCTTCATCTTACTAATCATCGCTCTGTCCTCCTTTCTTTGCTTTTACGATCTTCTGGCTGGACTTATTGAGGTTCTCCTCGTCCTCCATGAAGCGCTTGATCTTACGAATCGCGTCTTGGTAACCCGGGATCTGCACTTTCTCAAAGAGGTTCACTTTCTGCGTGGTTTTCTTACGCGCATACTCAAGCAAATCCACTTTGCGCCGCACAAACTCCTGCCGGATACCTACATCCGCTATCGTTTTGAGTTGGTCAAAGCCGTCGGCGAACCATTTCGGACTTGAGAAGAGTGAGAACTCTTTGGTCGTGTAGACCACTTCATCCAACACGGGAACACGTACACCGGCGATCTTTTTAATCGACATACGCACGTCATCCACGTGAATGAGTGAAGTGTCAAACTCGCCCCAAAGCGCTATCATCTGGTTATAGTCCTTGATGCGGCGCTCGACTTCTTTATCCAAGTCCTCGAGTTCTTTCTTTGCCTTCTTTACTTCGAGACGTAAGGCCGTCTCTTTGCTTTGCAAAGTAGGCAAAGTTCGTTGCCGCATCTTGAGGTCCTTCTCCAGGCTCTGCAACGATGTTTTATTGAATTGATACGTTATAGCCATAATTTATGCTTTTGGCCAATATTTATCCACTAATGCTTGTTTGATATTTACCTCTTCGGGCTTGAAGTACTTGCCGAAGAGTTGCCAAGCGATGTCGAGCATCTCGACGGTGTTGATGTTCACGTCAATCGCCAGGATCTCGCGGCTATAGTCGCGTGCGAAGCTCAAGCAACGCTCATCGTAGTCGGTCAGGTCGAAACCATTCTCTTTCTTCGTCTTGGCGTTGGCGGCATCGGCGTACAGGCGAACAGCCGCATTCATTACTTGCGGATGGTCTTCGCGGGTCTTCTTGCCGGCTACCAATTGTTTCAGACGGCTCAACGAGCGGAACGGATCGACGATGACTTTACCGATATCGGAGTCGCGGCGGAGGTAGAGCTGACCTTCCGTGATATAACCCGTGTTATCCGGAATAGCGTGCGTGATATCGCCGCCCGAGAGGGTCGTCACGGCGATGATAGTGATGGAGCCGCCACCTGCTTCCTCCGGGAATTGCACGGCCTTCTCGTAGATCTTGGCGAGGTCGGAATAGAGCGAACCCGGCATGGAGTCTTTGGAAGGAATCTGGTCCATACGGTTAGAGACGATCGCCAGGGCATCGGCGTAGAGCGTCATATCGGTGAGGAGCACGAGCACTTTCTCGTGTTTCTCTACCGCGAAGTACTCTGCGGCCGTCAAGGCCATATCGGGGATCAGCAGTCGCTCTACCGGCGGGTTCTCGGTCGTGTTAACGAACGAGATAATATGGTCAAGCACACCCGCGTTGGTGAACACGTTCTTGAAATAGAGGTAGTCGTCGTTGGTCAGACCCATACCGCCGAGGATGATCTTATCGGTCTGCGCACGCAACGCTACGTTCGCCATCACTTGGTTGTACGGCTGGTCCGGATCCGCGAAGAACGGGATCTTCTGACCGGATACCAAGGTGTTGTTCAAGTCGATACCGGCGATACCTGTCGCAATAAGCTCGGACGGCTGTTTACGACGTACGGGGTTCACGGAAGGACCACCGATCTCGACCTCTTTACCCTCGATAGCAGGTCCGCCATCAATCGGGTCGCCGTAGGCGTTGAAGAAACGGCCGGCTAACTGGTCACTTACCTTCAGGCTCGGAGCCTTACCAAGGAATACCACTTCTGCGTTGGTCGGAATACCTTCGGTACCTTGGAACACCTGTAGCGTCACCTCATCGCCGAGGATCTTCACTACCTGTGCCAACTTACCATTCACCAGCGCCAACTCGTCATTACCTACTCCTTCGGCCTTAAGCGACAGCGTCGCTTTGGTTATCGCAGAGATCTGCGTATATATTTTTTGAAAAGCCTTTGCCATAGTACTTAGTCTTTAATTTGTTTTTCAGCTAACAGTTCATCGAGTTTCTTGCGATAGTCCTCGAAATCGGGGCTGTGGAACTCACAGTAGTTCATCTGCTTGCAGAGGTTGATGATACGCTTGAAGTAGTCCACAACATCGAGGAAGTTATCGAAGTCGTAGTCGTGCTTGCAGATATCCATCACAAGGCGGAGCATATACTGCTGACGCTCGAGCGGACATACGGCGTCGATCTTATCGAACGCATCTTGCTGCAGGATCACGAAGTCAATCACCTCGGCTTTCCAGAATGCCTCATGGTAGTCTACAGGCACACCGTCATCACCAAGGATGTTGATCTGCTCCTGAATCTCCTTACCGCGCTGCATATAGGTCTTCATATCATTGACCATCGGCAGCCAGTCTTTGTCGATCAATTGCGAGATATACTCCTCGAACTCCGGATATTCTACGTATTTCGAATAACTGTCAATCGGGTTCACAGCCGGGTAGCGCTTACGGTCGGCACGTGCCTGCTCCAAAGCATAGAAACAACGTGCCACTTTCTTCGTACCCTCCGTCACAGGCTCTTTGAGGTTACCTCCGGCCGGAGAAACAGTACCCAGGAAGGTGACCGAACCTGTTGCGCCATTATTGAGGTACACGTATCCTGCGCGAGCGTAGAACGCACCGATAATAGCGGACAAGTCCATCGGGAAAGCATCCTGTCCCGGAAGTTCCTCCAAACGGTTCGACATCTCACGCAGCGCCTGTGCCCAACGAGACGTCGAGTCGGCCATCAACAGCACACGCAGACCCATCGAGCGGTAGTACTCCGCGATGGTCATAGACGTATATACTGACGCCTCACGGGAAGCGACCGGCATGTTCGAGGTGTTGGCGATGATGATGGTACGCTCCATCAGTTTGCGGCCTGTATGCGGGTCATCGAGCTCCGGGAACTCCGTAAAGGTCTCTACGACCTCATTCGCACGCTCACCGCAGGCTGCGATGATCACGATATCGGCTGCCGCTTGCTTGGAGATGGCGTGCTGGAGCACGGTCTTACCTGTTCCGAACGGACCCGGGATGAAGCCTGTACCTCCCTCGCAGAGCGGGTTGGCGGTATCGATGGTACGTACGCCAGTCTCCAGAAGTTTGAAGGGACGCGGTTTCTCGCGGTAAGCGAGGATCGCTTTCTTCACCGGCCATTTCTGAACCATCGTCACCTCGTGGTCATTACCTTCTGCATCGGTCAGCACAGCCATCACTTCATTGATGGTGTACTCTCCTGCTTTGGCAATCGACTTCACGGTGTACGTGCCTTCGAACACGAAGGGCACCATAATTTTATGCGGCTGATGGTTCTCATCCACTTCACCGAGCCACGAAGCAGCTTCTACCTTATCGCCTACTTTGGCAATCGGCTTAAACGCCCATTTCTTCTCGGTGTCCAGCGGGAAGTTATACTCACCGCGCTTGAGGAATACGCCCGTCAGTTTGTCGAGGTCGTTCTGCAGACCGTCGTAGTTACGGCTGAGCAGACCCGGACCGAGCGTTACTTCGAGCATGTGTCCGGTGAACTCCACTTTATTGCCTACTTTCAGGCCACGGGTGGACTCGAACACCTGCACGTACACATTCACACCGATGACTTTGATGACCTCCGCCATCAGTTTGGTCTCACCGATGTAGATGTAGCAAATCTCATTTTGTGCTACAGGACCATCTACGCCCACCGTCACGAGGTTCGAGATGATACCTTTTACTTTTCCTGTTGTCATATCTTAGTCTAATTTAATTCCTTTTTTCATGTCTTTCACTAACTCGCGGAATACTTTCTCGCCTTCTTCGATGGTCAGGATACTCCATCTATGCAGCATCACCGCTTCGAGGTAGTACGCAAAGACCATCTCTGACGAGAAGAAGTCGAACTCCGTGCGGTCTTGGAGCCATGTAAACCGAATCGCGTCTTGCGCTTTCTCGCGCTGCATCAGGTCTTCGATGCCTGCCAGCGCAAGAATCTCCGTCCAGTCGCCGTCCACCTCGTTCAGTCCAAAGTCTTTTTGGGTGGCGTGCGTGCGCAATTGCTCCGCAACCTCCCCTTCTCCGACGATCTGGGTCTTGACGTCAAAGCCGTGCTTGCGGCATATCTGCGCCACCAGGACGTTGTTCATGTCCTGATTGAATGCAAACCACTCGCGCACGAACGTATTGTTTGCTTTCAGCCCTTCCGCCAGCGTCGCTTCGTCCATCGGAGCACGCAATAAGTTAAGCAGCGCTTTATCCGACGCCGTCATGCACTCGTCGAGCAACTCGTTGAGTTTGTCCAGCGAGATAGGAGCGTCTGAGCCTGCTTTTAACTCAGGTAGTCCGGCCAGTAAATACTCGTACGTCATATCAGAACAGTTCTTCTACGAGTTGGGGACGAAGCATTTCCTTGAAATATGCGATGAACTCGGCATCGCCAAAGGCAAGTTTGTAGCCGCCCTTTGCCGGCTGGATGGTGAAGTCGGTCTTGATACCTTTCACCTCCGCGATCTTCACGCCTTTCTCGAGCAATCCTTTTGCGTTCGCGGCAAAGTATTTCTTCAGCGCGTCGGCATCCTTGGCCTCGATGATTACCTCGCCGTTCTTAGACAGCTGCTCCGCCAACTTGGCGATCAGCCCCTGCATGAACTTCGCGTCTGCCGTAGCGGCTTTCACGCTGTCTGCTGCGATCTTGTCGGACAGCAGGTTCACGATCTCGGTCTTCACCGCGTTGACACTCTGCTCGGCGTAGAGCTTCAACTCCGCGCGCGTCTTCTTGTCCAGGTCCGCAGACTTACTCTCTGCGTCGGCGATGATAGACGTAGCTTTTTTCTCTGCTTGAGCAATGATCTCTTCGGCTTTTTTGTTCGCATTCTCAACGATTTGTTTCGCCTCTACATTGCCTTTTTCTACGCCTTCTGCGTAGATTTTGTCAGTTAATTCAGAAAGATTCATTGTATAGATATTTTATATGATATGCAAATTTGCGGGCAAAGTTACACAAAAAAAATGACATACACAAGAGTGTATGCCACTTTTTTACCTTTTTTGTCAATTTATTGAGCAATTTGCTGTCCTTGCGGGGTGTAAATACGATCGCCCTTTTGGATAAACAGCTGTCCGTTGAGCAGGAATTTGGTAGTACGCGATGCGCCGTCTTCTATCTCTTCTACTCCTTGCGACGCGGCGTTATTGATCACCAATACAGGGTGCAGGTCGTCGGTCACATCGGCAAAGGACGAGTAGCGCAAGGTCTTGTCTTCCACCAGCGACTGTACCGGTACTTCTGCGGCGGTGCGGGCGATAGTCTTGAACGTAGGAATTACGGACGCGAATATGCCAAAGAGATCATTAATCATACCTTCCATACCTGCGTACACAGCGTCTGCGAGTTGTTGACCTTCTGCCGGGTGCTCGTTCTCGTTGGCCTCGGAATGGAAGAGGTACAGATTAGCCGCCGGTTCTCCCAGGTGTTTCTGCGTGATTTCGATCTGTTTTTCTTCGTCTTGCGGCAACAGCATCTTGATACCTGCTATCACGTACGACGGTATACCTGCCTGTTGCATCATCGGTACGATTTTATTGTCCCATTTACTCAACACTTTACTCCAAGCTCTGGTAGCGAGTGCGGGAATCATATTCTGGGTATGCACATACATCCAATCGCGGCTGTAGGTTGTGAAATCCGCGATATCACCTAAGGAGCGGATATAGTCGGTCTCCACCGCCACACTCTTGCGGTCCTTCGAGATGGTCAGCCATCGGTACGGGCACGGATAAGTGATCGGCGAGCCGGTGGTGATCTCTACGAGACTATCGTTCGTCAGACCCGTCGTGTCGCGGAAGGTAGTGATGCCGTTCACGTGGAAATGGCCGGTGAGCACGAGATGTACACCATGGTGCATCAATTGGTCACGCAGCTCGTCCGCGTTGCTGAAACGGCACGAACTCTCGAGCGTTGCTTGCTCATCAAAATGCTCCAAGATCTGCCAGTGCGTCATCGCGATGATCATGTTGCCTTTGGCAACAGCGGCGTCTGCCTGCTCCATTATCCAAGCCTGCGTCGTGGCCGATAACTTACCGATAGAAGCCTTGCCGTCCGATCCGTCAATACCAATCACCGTCAGTCCTTTGAGCGGTTCTACGGCAAACGAATGCGAGTCGGCGTCCTTCTCTGCATCCACAAACGTACCCGGGTAAAGGCTTTCCCAATTATCGCCCGGAAGGTCGTGATTGCCCGGGATAACCAACGTGCGAATGCCGGCTTCTTGCAAACGGGAAATGCCGTTCGAAACCATCTCGTGCGCAGCACTTTCACCATCGCGGGTAAGGTCGCCGGGGATAAGCACCAACTCCGGCTTGTGCACCAGCGCCGTGTCCAATAAGGCTTTCCAGATCGGTTCACTCAGGTCCAGCATCTTACGCTGGGTCTGCATGTACTCGTCAAAATTAGCTGTTTGGTCAATAACCGACTGCGGTAATACGTGCGGGTCAGCAATGACCATGATGCGTTCTTGAGCAAAACTCAACAGGGGCAGCAAAGCTGCTAAAAAGAAGATTTTTCTCATAAATAGTTTATTGTATTGTTATTTCTTATCCGTTGGAACGATTTATTACTGAAGTAATATTTCTACGCGTCTGTTTTGTTGGCGACCTTCTTCGGTTTCGTTGGAAGCCACAGGCTTGGTGTCTCCGTAGCCGAAGGCTTTGATTTTCGCTTCGTCACAACCGTATTCTACCAGTTGGCGTTTTACGGATTCTGCGCGGCGCTGCGAGAGGTCTTTGTTATCCTCGGATTTACCGATATTATCCGTGTGTCCGGCGAGGCGTACGGCATAGCCGTAAGTCTGCACAAAAAGGGCGATACGCTTCAGTTCCGGCAGCGAGACCGGAAGGATTTGGTCGCTGGCGGTCTCGAAGAGTAAGTTATTGATCGCCACCGCTTCGTTCCGACTAAGCACCGTGATAGGTTCCGGGCGCTTGTCTTCCGGCAGTGTGACGGAATAGATATCGTGTCTGCGGCCGTTTTTCTGGGCATAGTAAGCCGTCTTGCCGTCCGCCGAAATCTTATACCAGCAGTCTCGGCCGGTGGTGTTGATAGTCGCACCCAGGTTCTCGGGTTCGGACCAGCAGTTCCAGCACGTGTCGGCCAAGCGGCGAGTCACCCACACATCGAGTTCGCCGAGTGTGCCTTCCCGGTCCGAAGAAAAGTAAAGAGTCTTCATATCGGGGTGCAGGAAAGGAGAACGCTCCATGCCGGCGGTGTTGATGACAGGTCCGATGGAGTACGGTGTACTCCACCCGCTTTCGGTGCGCTCACTGATGAAGATGTTCAGACTCGTTTTTTCCTCGCCTTCCGCCGGATAATTGGCGGCAAAGAGCAAGGCGCTGCCGTCGGCGGTGATCATCGCGTCCGCTTGCCAGTTACCTAACTGCAGGTGTCGCGGTAGCGGACGGGGTTCGGACCATCCTTGCGGTCCGCGGGTCGAGAAGCACATACGGCCTTCTACAAAGACCAGCATTGTGCGGTCGTCGCCGGAGATAGAGGTCGGCGCCTCGTTGCGATACGGCGTACTTAATCCGGGCACTATCTGAGCGGTACTCCATGCGCCCGTTTTGCGATCGCGACGCGAAACGAAGATATCTTCCGTGACGTTCGTCTCTCCGCGGTTCAGGCCTACGAAATACAGTGTGTTATCGTCTATCGTGAGCGTCGGTCCGTATTCCTCGCCTATCGCCGTATTGACGCTATTCGGCAGGGCTTGCGGCGCGAGCGTATCGGCCGAGGTAAAGGAGCAGAAGATCAGCACCAAGAGTTGGGCTGCCATCACACGCAGGAAGGTCGTAAACGGATAGACGGTGGCATAACAAACCGATGCTTGGTTATTCTCCGACGAGAGTGACTGCGCGTAGGGCAAGGCCATCGCCGAAGTCATCGAGCCGATCAGCAGACCCACTACGTTGAAGAAATTCACGTGCAGCCATTTATACGCGATGCCGCCCACTACAAACAACGGTACGATGGTGATGATAAAGCCGTATCCTATCCATAGATAACCGCCGTTGACCAGTGTCGGCACGAAGTTCTCTCCTACGGAGAGACCAAGGGCGGCCAAGAAGAGTGTGAGACCCACTTGCCGCAACATCATGTTCGCCGAAGTAGTAGAGAAAGTGACCATGTTATAATACGGTCCGTAGTGGCCGATCAGAATGGCTACGATGAGCGAACCGCCAACGAGACCTAACTTAAAGGTCGAACCCATACCGGGCAGCGGAATAGGCAGCAGGCCTACACATATACCGAGCACCATGCCGAAGAATATCGGCAAGAGATGCGGCACATCGAGGCGCTTGAGCTCATTTCCGAAGGTCTCCGCTACTCTACCCACATCGTCTTTATCGCCGACGACCATCAGTCGGTCGCCCAGTTGCAGAATCATATCAGGAGTGGCAAGCAGGTCTATACCGGCACGGCTGACACGCGTGATCGTCGCGTGATACTGCTGACGCAAGTTAAACGAACGGATACGCTTGCCGTTGCACTCCGGCCGCGTGACGGCGATACGGCGGGAGATGAGGTGGTTCGATTTCTCGCTCTGTACATGCAAGTCGTAGTTCTTCATCTGGCCCAACAGACGCAGCATATCGACATGCTGTTTGTCGGTTAATACACGTAGTGTATCGCCGTTGCGGAAGGTTGTCTGTTCGTTCACTAACTCATCCGAACCATCCGTCCGAATGACGCGACTGACGATCATCTCTTTCATCGGACAGAGCCGCTGCAGTTCGGTCAAAGTAAGGATATCTATCTGCGGATTATTAAGCGTCAGATCCACGCAAATTGGTTCTTCCGTCGTCTCTCGCGCCGCATCTTTGAGGCGCTTCTCTTCTTCGGGAAGGCTGACCTTAAAGGACTTACGTATGAGTTCGAAGGCCAGAATCACACCTACTATACTGAGGGGATAAGCGACGGCATAGCCGGTCGCGATATCGGGGTTAGACGTGCCTGCCAGGTCAAAATAAGCCTGTTGGGCAGCGGCCAGAGAAGGCGTAGAGGTCGTCGCACCGGACATCACACCCGCGAGTGTGGACATGTCGATACCCGTGATATAATGAAGCGCAATCGTACATACACAGCCGAGTAGCACGATAGCCGCCGCCAGCATGTTGAGTTGCAATCCTCCCTTTTTAAAGGGAGAGAAGGACGGTCCGACTTGCAAACCAATGGAATAGACGAAGAGGATGAGACCGAAATCTTTAGCAAACTGCCCTACTGCATGGTCGATCTTCACGCCCAAAGACGCGAGGGCGATACCGATAAAGAGCACCCATGTAACGCCCAAGGAGAAATGACCGATCTTGGCTTTCTCTCCCAGCCATAGACCGATGGTCATCACGATCGTAAGCCACAAGAGCGACTGCGTGATCGACGGCTCAAACAGGAATTGCGTTACACTATCCATTCTTTCAACTTTCAACTTTCAACTCTCAACTTCTCTCACCTTTCACCTTCTGTATCATTCCCACTAAGGCCTTGATACATGCTCTATCGGTTATCTGCTCGCGCAGTTTGCCGAGATGGAAGCATTCGGCCGTGGTACCTTCGGGCGTTGCCCAGGCTATCCAAACGGTGCCGACGGGCTTCTCTACAGAGCCTCCGGAAGGACCTGCGATGCCGGAAGTAGCAATACCATAATTGGTATTGAGACTTTTGCGAACGGACTCTGCCATTACGCGCACCACTTCTTCGCTTACTACGCCGTGCGCTTTTATCAGTTCTGCCGGTACACCCAAAAGATGCTCTTTGACGCTGTTATCGTAGCTGATGACAGAGCCCCAATAGAAGGCAGAACTGCCGGCATGTTTATTGAGTAAGGAGGCGAGTTTGCCGCCCGTACAACTCTCTGCCGTAGCGATCGTCTGACCTTTGGCTTTGAGCAAATTACCTAAGATCACCTCCAAGGGTTCGTCCGTATCGGCGATGAGGTAGTCGGCTACCAAGGTCTTCAATTCCTCAAACCAGCGGTTCATCTCCTCTTGTGTCAACTCGCCGTAGGACGAGAGCCGCAGACGGATGATACCATCCTTCGGCAGATACGCCAAGTGCAGACCGGCGGGCATGGATGCCTCGTAGTTCTCCAGCAGGATTGCTAACGAACTCTCCGGAATACCAGTTACCTGCAAAGTGCGATGGTAAATCCTCTCCTTTGTCCATTGTCCTTTGTCCCTTTGTACATTAATATACGGCAGTATTTGTTCCTCCATTGCGATCTTCATCTCGTATGGCACGCCGGGCATGGAGGCCAGGAGTTGTGCGCCATGATGAAAGACCATCAACGGGGCGGACCCTACCCGATTCTCCAGTATCTCGGCGCTTTCCGGCACGAGCCACTGCGTCGCGGTCAGGCGGTTGAGCACATCCGGGCGCTCGCGATAGAGGTCCATTATATGCACGCGCACGCGCTGATCTTCTATAAGGTGTGTATCGAAATACTCGCACAGCACGTGCTTCGTGATATCGTCGTTGGTGGGACCTAAGCCACCGGTCGTCAGCACGATATCGGCCCTACTGAAAGCCTCATCCAGCGCCGCGATGATATGCTCGCGCTGGTCGTGAACGGACGTGATCTGGTATAACTCGATACCTATCTCATTCAGCCGTTCGGCCATCCAGGCGGAGTTGGTGTCCACCACTTGACCGATCAGCAGTTCATCTCCTATGGTAATTATCTCTGCGCGCATTGTTTTTTCCACTCTGTAGCGGTTAGTTCTAATTCATCGTACCAGGCTTGTCCGAACCGGCGTATCAGGGGTTCTTTGAGGAATTGATACAGCGGCAGGTGCAGTTTCTTGCCCTTCTGCCGCGCACAATGGCATATATCCCAGCGATGGTACTCCACTCCTGTATACTCCCCTACCTGCGTTAGTCGTATCGGATAGAGGTGACACGAGATAGGTTTCTTAAAATCAATCTTTCCGGCGTTGTACGCTTTCTCTATCAGGCAGTAGCACCAGCCGTTGTGGTCCGTACGGGCAAAGACACAGTCTTTGTTGTTGACGATAGAGGTCACGCGTTCGTTCGACGGGTCGTTATAAGCAATACCCTGCGCTTCTACGACGGCTTTCGCTTCTTTGGTCATATCCGGCAGCAGGATCGGCAGTATCTCGTTGATCTTCTTCTCTTCTTCGGCCGTCAGCGGCGCACCCGCATCGCCTTCGATACAGCAGCATCCGCGGCAGGTGTCGAGGTCGCAGCAGAACTCTTTCTCGAGTACATCCAGACTGACCAATGTGTTCTGTATCAAAAACATTCTTACACCTTACACCTTACACCTTACACATTACAACCCGAAGAATCCTTCTGCCCAGATCTTGATACCCAAGCCGATGAGCACAAGGCCACCGATGAGTTCCATATTAATCTTCAGTTTGCCTACGAACACGCCTACCAGGAAGCCGCCTAAGGAGAACAGGGCGGTGATAGCGCCGATTGTTACTACCGAGGGAAAGAGCCAGTCGGGGTACGGTACGAACAATAGTCCCGTAGCCAACACGTCTATACTGGTAGCCACGGCCAATAACAGTAAATGCGACAACGACCATTTCGTACATCGTACATCGTCCTTCGTACATCGTACATCGTCCTTCGTACATTGCCCTTTGTCCTTTGTGCCTTCCCTCGACTCCCGGATCATCTTGAGGCCCAGGAAACCCAGCAGCACCAACGCGATCCAGGGCGCATAGACGCGCATGAAGTCCACAAAGAGCGAGCCGGCGTAGTAGCCGATGATCGGCATGCCCATATGGAAACAGCCGAAGATGAGCGCCATCAGCAGCGCCCGAGGGGGCCATTGACGGGCATTCAAACCCTGCACAGCGGACACGGCGCAGCAGTCCATCGCCAAGCCGATACCCATGATGATGACATTCAACCAATCCATACCACTAATCCACTAATCCACTAATCCACTAATCCACTAACCCACTAATTCCTTTTATACTTATACCGTGCGACGGTCTTGCCTTTGGCGATCGCCGCCAGTTTATTACGGGTGAAGGTCTTGCGGATGGGCGAGATACGGTCGGTGAACACGTGTCCCTCCAGGTGGTCGTACTCATGCTGCACGATACGCGCCTGAAAGCCCGTAAAGGTCTCTTCATGCTCGTTAAAATCCTCGTCCAAGTAACGCAGGCGCACCGACACGGGACGAATTACATTCTCGCTGATGCCGGGCAGCGAAAGGCATCCTTCGCTGTATGTACAAGTCTCTTCGCTCTCCTCAATCAACTCGGGATTGATGAATGCGCGCTTGAATCCTTTGCACTCTGGATAGTCTTCTGCCAACTCGTCGCCGTCCACTACAAACAAGCGCCAGGGTTTGCCTACCTGCGGCGCCGCGAGACCGCAACCTTCCGCTTGCGTGAGCGTCTCGTACATGTCGGCAATGAACTGCTTGAGTTCCGGCGTCTGCTCTATTTCCTCAGCCTGCTTGCGAAGTACCGGCTGACCATACAAATATATAGGAAATATCATATTATTTTGTGTTAACTTGCTTATTTTCAAAAGAATAGCCCTCGCATTCAAGCGAGCGGGTAACAAAGTGGTAACAAAAAGGCACTTTTATTCGCTTGTGCGGGGCTATCTATTCAAAATCGGCTGCAAAGTTACAACTTTTT
>JAFSQV010000097.1 GCA_017446455.1 Paludibacteraceae bacterium | reverse complement strand
TCAAAATCGGTGTGTGTCACGTTTCCTTCCGTCACGCGCGGGAAATCCATTCCGGTATAAAGGTGCGCCTCAAGCCATATGCCCAGCTTGTCGTTGAACAACGTCTTCAGCCGGTAACGAACATATGGTGCCACTTCCCACGAGCCTACGTGAATGCGAAGATCGGTATAATAGGTGGTATCTATTTCTGTCACGGTAAAAGAACTTTTATAATTGGCATAACTGCCGCCGAAACGTAATCCTAAATACACGCGTTCCTTCAGTTTCCATCCAATCTCCGGCGTCAGGGCTATCGACCAGCCGTTCTCCGTGCGGTTAGGACGTGAGTCGTGGTGGAAATAAATATCGAAATTATAGCCGTAGTACAGTTTCTGTTTCCACAATGGGATCTCTTTGACCGGTGGTTCTGCGGCAACGCTGTCTTCTATCGTTCTTGTCTCTCCGACGACAGCCGTTACAGACGCCAAACCGTCTGCAATATGACTGTTCTGCGCTATCGCGGCAGTCGCACTCAGCATGACCGCGGCGATTATAAGATACATTTTATTCATGATTTTCCATGTTTTCAGGTTTGTCATTCTCACTCATGTTGGTAAGGAAGAGATCGACCACGCGTTTGGTGATTACGGTCTTCCGCACCGCGTGCCGCACTTTGTCTGTCGCGGAAGGAGTGCTGCTCTCTATGGCGGATGCCGAAGCCTGCTCTGCCTGCGCCACACTCTCCTCGCGCTTGTCTATTTTCGCGCGCAGACGCGGCGAAGCATGCTTGTACAGGAAATTATAACACGGCACACCCGTCTTCATGATATACGGAGTGAGGAAAGTCGTCAGGACGGATGCCGCTACGATGATCGGATAGATAGCCGGATCAATAACACCCAGTTGGTTGCCTAAAGTAGCGATGATAAATGAGAACTCACCGATCTGCACGAACGAGAAACCTGTCATCATCGAGTCCTTCAGCGTCTCTCCGCCCCACCAACAGCCGAGCGTACCAAAGACGATCATACCTACAATTACCACCACTGCAACCAACAGGATAGCCGGCCAGTATTCCACCAGCGAACCGGGATTGATCATCATACCTACCGAGACAAAGAAGATAGCCGCGAACACGTTCTTGAGCGGCGTCATCAGCCGCTCAATACGGTGCGACTCCAGCGTCTCCGCAAGTACCATACCCATCACAAACGCACCGAGCGCACTACTGAAACCTGCTTCCTCGGCTGTCAGTACCATACCCATACACAGACCCAGCGCCAAGATAACCAGCGTCTCGTCGTTGAGGTAGACACGTGCCTTACGGATGATCGTCGGGATCACTAAGATACCCACCACGAACCATACCACCAAAGTCGCTGCCAACACGCCGATGGTCTTGAGCATCACCACGGCGTCAAAACTGTTGCTCGTAGCAATATTGGACAGCAACACCATCAGCACTACCGCGATGATATCCTCCAGAATCAATATACTCGTCGCGCCTTGTACGAATCGCTCTTTGCTCCAACCGGCTTCGTCCACCGCCTTCATCACGATTGTCGTACTGGACATGCAAAGCATCGCCGCCAGAAACATCGAGTTCATATTGTCCAAACCGGAAACACGACCTACACCGTATCCCAATAGCAACATACCCACTACAATCGTCGCTACGCCGACAAAAGCCGTTTTGCCGCTCTCGAACATATTCTTTAACCGAAACTCCAGACCGATGCAGAACAGCACAAACAGCACGCCTATCTCGCCCCAGGCCTTGACGTTCTCCGGATTAACCAGGTTCTCGCCCACTAAGTTCGGACCCACTAAGATACCGGCTACGATGTACCCCAGCACTACCGGCTGCTTCAACCACTTAAACAGCAGACTCACTACGCCCGCCGTAATCATCAAGATGTATAAATCATGTACCATATAGATGGATTTTTTTATTTTTTATTTTTTTTCAATTTTTTCTTTTCCAAAACAAGTTTGGCACGGTATTTGATTTAATGTAAGTGAAGTAAGAAATTCCGCCGGGATCTACCGGCAATAAATAGAGATTGTTTGTTATAGTGAAAAGGTTCGTCGGGAGGACGAGCCTTTTTTTACGCCATACACCTTACACCTTACACTATACACTATTCCGTTATTTTGCGATATTTGCCTTCGATTAGCAGCATACCCGGGAGTATCTCTCCGCCGGAGACTTTCGTGAAAGTGGTGTAGGGCAGTGTCGCCCCGTCGGCTTCTTCCAGCACGGCGTTATAGCGGTTATCCCAGATACAATCTTTTTTCGCCTTCACGGTTGCCACGTACTTATAGGTCGTCTTGCCGGTCTCCGGATTGAGCACGCGTTGTACCACTTGGAACTTCGACCCGTCTGTGATACCTTCTTTCATGCCGATCTTCGCCGCGTAGCCTTCTATGCGTCCGCGTTGATCCATGAGCACCTTATAGACCGGCGTCTTGACCTTGAAGTCTTCGTACTGCTTCGCGAGCGCGACGATATTCTTATCTATGGAACGCGCGCATATCGTGCGCACGAGCTCCGTACGCTCGTATTGGCCTTTGAGCACGGATTTCTTGTCGAACTCATACTGATGCGCTACGTATTTGAGGCGATAGGTCGTCTTGTCCATCAGAAAATCCTGCACTTTCTCCGGATTCGGTGTGCCGGTATAATGGAACTGATAGAAGATCGCCGCGACGGAGTCGTTCCACTCGAGTTGGTACAGGTACGAATGCGTCTTCACCTTGAAGCCCGTGAAACTGTCCGCTATCTTGCCTGCGGCGGACGCCATCTCCCTTCCGGCCGAGCCGCCGGTGAATGCATCGAACAAACCACCGATCACACCTACCGCCACTTTGGCCGCTTCGGCTTCCTGCTCGGCGGTGATATACGTGATATCATTGACGAGCACGAAGGTGTTCTGCAGCAATTCCTCGCCGGCATCGGAGAGCGTAGCAAGTCCGCGGGTCGTCTGCAGCGCCAAAGCCACATCTACGTCGCTGGCGTTATATTGTCCGCGGGTCTGGAGCAGTTCGGTGTTGAACGTCGCGTCCTCGGCGGAGTTGCCGCTGAACCCGAACCACTTGGCTACCATCTTCTTGCCTATCTCCGCGTCATTGAGCAGTTGCTCGGTGTGCTTCGCGTTGGCCTGCAGTTCCGCCGCCGTGAGTTGATGACCGTACGTCGCCTTGTAATATCCCGACTCGCGACGCACACCCTCTATCGTGCTGTTATCGATGACACGCATGCCTTCGATGGTATGGTCGTCGTACTTGTCGGGAATAGGCAGGGAGTCGAAAGCCTTGTATATCTCGCCTCCGAACTCATCCTCCGGGTGATACACCAACACCGTCGCCAACGAGTTGCGGCGGTATGACAAGTCCTCCTGCGCTTGCGCCGTCAGGACGCAAGCGAGGAAGATGATTGTCATAAGAATGGTGCGATTAGTAGCCACGGATGAAATCAATATTAACCTCTTTACTCGGTTGATGTGTTCCGTAAGCCACACCTACGGCGCGAGCTGCTTCGATACGTTGTTTCTCGAGATCCACACCGTCTTGGTATTGCTTCATCTCGAATTTCCAATCGTCGAGCACTTTGCCCTTGATCTCTTTGTAGAGCGCCATAGCATCGCCGTAGCATGCTGCATCAGGCAGAATCTTCGCGAGGAACTCACCTGCTGCCTCTGCGCCGTTAGCGTTCTGGTGCGCTGCCCAAGCCTGACGGGCTGCAGCGAGGTTGACGTTGCACTCGTTATTGATATACTGCTGGTAGATCGCCTGACCAGCTGCGAGGGCAGCATCGTAGTGCTTGCTCTGCTGCGGGATAAGGGCTACCCAGAACAGTGCCTCGTCGTATTTCTTCTGCTTCGCCAGGTATTGCGCTTTCTTAATCAGCGCCTCGCCTTCATGGTCGTAGTAACCGATGATTTTCTCTTTGCCTTCCTGAATGAACTGCGCAATCTGAGGAGTTTGCAGCGGCATGCGGCTGATGGCATTGAGGTAGCACTTGTTCTCGGTCTCACCCAAACCGCGTACGGTGAAAGAGGTTGAAGAGAAAATCGTCTTGGCGTACGCATCGACGATATAAAGATTCATCTCCATCTTCTCGGATATCTTCATCGGCGGTCCGGCGATGATATCTTTGTCCAGCGGAGTCGTAGTGACGGTGAGTACAAACTGACCCATATAGTCAAGTCCTGCGATACCGTTACGGGTCAGCAGTTGCGTCAGCTTGTTCTCTATCATGGCTTTCGCGCCTTCGGGGAAGTTCTCCGAGTTATCGGCTGCGTACACAGAGATCGGCAGAAACTGCGTCTCGGCAGCGAACATAGTTGCGCTTATCAGCGCAGCCGCGCATATAGAAAATAGTTTTCTCATACTGTTTTTCCTTTCACTTTTCACCTTTCATTTTTCACTTCTCTCCGAGAATAATCACCGCGCGGCCAAGACCCTTCACGAGCACTTTGCACGGGATGTTATACGGTTCTTTCTTGAGCATCTTAGCGAGTCCCTTCGCAAAGCCGTTAGCGTCGATAGCGCGTCCGCGCTCGTCATAAACCGGAATACGCACTTGCGTGAAGTTCGCTACGTTCTCGCTCGAGTACTGACGGGAGAAACGACCTTGTACGGTGTTGAGTTGCAGCCAGTTCTCGATGATATCGACTAACTCTTCGCCGTCAAACTCGGTCTCGAGATCTACGCCGGCAGCGTTGTTCGCGAATACCTTGATGTCCAAGGTTACTTCACGACCGATGGTCTGCATCTCGGTGAAATGGTCCATCAAGCGGTTCACAAAGTTATCCATGTTGGCTACAATCGCCTCTTCGAGCAGCACATCTACGTCGGCCGAGAAGGATTGAGCACCGGTACCGGCAGCAGCGCCGATGGACTTGCTCGTATACGCGTCGCGCGCCTCAAGGATATACGCGATCGAGTGCTTCGGGCCAAAGTCTTTGACTTCCCAACTGAGCTCAAGGATGATGTCGCATTTCGCTACGCGAGCTACTTCGTCCAGCGGACTCTCTGCCAACTCATTACCGGCTTTGCTCATCGTCAAGTTGTCTTCCATGCGGCGTTGCTCGAGGTTCTTGATGGTCTGCTCCAGACTCTGCAGCGGGAACTGACGCTCTGCCATCAGGTCGTTCAACTTGGCAATCGCGAGTTTGAGACCCATATTCTCCTGCAGTGCCTGCTTGTAGTTCGGCACTTTGGCGGTGATACCCATGTTCTGCACCTCCGTGTAATAGCCGTTATTGATGCACCATACATCCGACGGGATAACCATTAACTCGGGTTTCTTAATCTGTGCGCTCGCTACCAGCGCTACCAGCGCCAATGCGAGAGTGAAAATATACTTTTTCATATTAATACCTTCCTTCCTTTGGGATTATACCATCTTCTTGCAGTTTCTTCTTCAGTCCTGCGCGGTCCACCGTCACCGTAACGGTTTCCACCATTTGGCGGCCGTCGCGAAGGTAACGGGTACTACCGACGCGTTTGTCCTGGAGGCTGGCATATTTCGTCCACTCGCCTTTATCTACGAAGAAGGCGTTCCAATAGTCCTCGTATTTCTCGCGTGCATTCATGTCGAAGCACAGCGGTTTGAGATCCGAGATACCGTTACTTCCGGCCTTTACGCCGGTGAAGATCACTTCCTCAACAGCTTTGCGTTGGCCGTCGGTGAAAGCGATCACCGCATCTTTGGCGCGCACTTGTACGCGGATGACATAACTGCCGTCGTAGTTGGCACTCAGCACTTGACTCGGCTTCTCATAATAAGCCTGAGAGCGCTTCGAACCGCAACCTGCGAAAACGATCGCAGCGAAAGCGGCTATCAATAAACTGAACTTTTTCATATTAGAATCCTGAATTTAATCCTCTGATGATACCGGCTGCTTCGAGGGCTTTGCGCAGGTCGTCCTTGCGAACGCTTACGACGCAACCCACCTTGTACTCGCGGTCTAATCTGGTTATCTCGGTTGTACCATCCATGACAGAAGCGTATTTCTGGAACTCACCGCCTTCGGCGAAGAAACTGTCGAAATACTCGCTAAACTGCGTTTCTGCACCGGGGTTAGCTACCATAGGACGTTGCGAAACGCAACCCTGACCGCCGCCGAAACCCTTGAAGATTACACCATGCACCGCATTTTTGCGGCATTGGTTCGCTGCCACTCCCGCATGTTTGCTGTAGGTCCACACCTTAACCAGATACGTGCCTTGAATGGCATTACCTGCGCACTCAATTTCGTAGCGAAATTGGTTCGTGTCCTTGTCTGCTTTCTTTTGACGAATACTTGCCCAAGCAGGCAAGCTGCATGCTACAATGAGTAGCGAAAAAAGAATTTTTCTCATACGTATGATATGTTTAGTTAAGTTTCTCGGGGCAAAGGTACAAATAATTTTGCATATACGCAAATATATTTTCCCTTTTTCTCCAAAAAGCACAAAAAAACGCACATCTCCGAAGAAATGTGCGCTTTTGGGTATGTCCGCTATTTAGAATTTGTAGCGAACACCAAGAGTGATGCCGTCGTACAGACCCAGCAGGTTGAAGCCGATGCCACCGCCGTTATCTGCATGATTGCCTACAACACCGATTGTCGGACGCCAGTCCAGCGAGAGTTGGAGCGGGAACCAGAAGTCATACTCGATACCGAAATGACCGGCAGCACCAACATACCAGTTCGGAGCATTGAAACCATAGATACCGCCGGAACCGCCGACACCCATGTACCAGTGCCATTCGCCTTTCTCATTCCAAGGAACAGTGGCACCGAACGGATCGATCCAGTCGTAAGTTACCTTACCGCCGATACCCCATCCGCCGAGAACAGGTACGCTAACTGCAACATCCAACATGTTGGTCTCGCCGAAACCATGCTGGTAACTGAAACCAAGACCCGAACCGAGGTTAGCACCGATGGCACGGGGCTGTGCATAAGCTGCGAGGCTGGCTACAGCCAAAACAGCAATTAAAAGAATTTTTTTCATCTCAATTTTCAACCTTAATTCTATTAATTAATTATTTTTTACTTGCTAAGAGCAAGCGCTACATTCACTGCGCACGCGACAGTACATCCTACCATCGGGTTGTTACCGATACCCAGGAAGCCCATCATCTCTACGTGTGCGGGCACGGAGCTCGAACCTGCGAACTGAGCGTCGCTGTGCATGCGACCGAGGGTATCCGTCATACCATATGAAGCAGGACCTGCAGCCATGTTATCCGGGTGCAAGGTACGACCGGTACCACCACCGGAAGCAACGCTGAAGTACGGCTTGCCGGCCAGGATACGCTCTTTCTTATACGTACCTGCTACCGGGTGTTGGAAGCGGGTCGGGTTGGTCGAGTTACCGGTGATCGAAACATCCACGTTCTC
>JAFSQV010000096.1 GCA_017446455.1 Paludibacteraceae bacterium | reverse complement strand
GCTTAGACTACAGCTTGCACGACTCGCTACCCCGTAGCTCGTAGAGTGCTCCGCTGTGTCCTACGCTTCCCCCATGCGAGCAAAGCTCTGTGGGGACCCCGCTAAGCCTGAGCGTAATTGTCTCTTAAATCGCGCTCACAAACGAGTTTGCAGCGCGCCTTAATAGCCAACCCACGCTGACGCAGTCAGCTTACCACCTCACGAAAAAGCGCTATGCTTACAAAAAGTGAAAAACCCATTCGGTTAGATTAGAAGGCAACAACCAAACAGCCGCGTTTTTGATTTAAAGTATTGTTTAATAAGTAATGTCTAATGTGTAAACCCTTAAAAACTATGAGTAAAGTTGTATTTTTAGATCCGATTGACCACGTGAGTGGCATACCAGGGCTAAGCCCTCGTTTAACGAGTTAGCGGTTAACGGGAAACGGGAAAAGAAAAGCGGCCTTGCGGTCGCTTTTCTTGATATCCTGCTCTACTCTATTACTGCTCGTTCATCAGCAACTGCATGACGATCTTGGCGGAGTGAGCGACGGAGGTACCGGGGCCGAAGATGGCGGCGACACCGGCTTTGTAGAGGAAGTCATAGTCCTGCGCGGGGATGACACCACCGGCGGTAACCATGATATCTTCACGTCCGAGTTTCTTGAGTTCGGCAATCACTTGCGGGATGAGGGTCTTGTGACCAGCGGCAAGTGACGATACACCGAGTACGTGTACGTCGTTCTCAACGGCCTGTTTAGCGGCTTCTTCGGGTGTTTGGAAGAGCGGTCCCATATCGACGTCGAAACCGCAATCAGCATAACCTGTAGCGACAACTTTGGCACCACGGTCGTGACCGTCCTGACCCATTTTAGCGATCATGATACGCGGCTGGCGGCCTTCTTTCTTGGCGAACTCAGCCGTGAGACGACAAGCTTCCTGGAACTCGGCGTCTGATGTTGTTCCTGCTTTATACACTCCTGAAATAGTTCTAATAGTTGCTTTATAACGACCTACGACTTTCTCGCAAGCGTCGGAAATTTCTCCTAGTGAAGCGCGGAGACCGGCAGCTTTGACAGCGAGTGCGAGTAGGTTCTCGCCCTTACCGCCATCCGCCCAAGCCTGTACGGACTTGGTGATTTCCTCGAGGGCAGCCTGTACGGCTTTCTCGTCACGATGTGCACGGAGTTCTTTGAGACGAGCGACTTGCTCCTCACGAACGGCGGTATTATCGATTTCGAGGATGTCAATCGGGTCTTCGTGCTCAAGGCGGTACTCGTTGACGCCGATGATCTTCTGGTTGCCGGAGTCGATACGCGCTTGCGTACGCGCAGCAGCCTCTTCGATACGCATCTTAGGAATACCGGTTTCGATAGCAGCAGCCATACCACCGAGTTTCTCAATCTCTTGGATATGCGCCCAAGCTTTGTCCATAATCTCTTTAGTCAGAGACTCTACATAGTACGAACCAGCCCATGGGTCAATCTCCTTGCAGACCTTGGTTTCCTCTTGGATGTAGATCTGCGTGTTACGCGCAATACGAGCAGAGAAGTCTGTCGGCAGTGCGATAGCCTCGTCAAGCGCGTTGGTGTGGAGCGACTGGGTATGACCAAGTGCAGCACCCATAGCTTCGATACAAGTACGACCGACGTTGTTGAACGGGTCTTGCTCTGTGAGCGACCAACCGGAAGTCTGCGAGTGGGTACGTAATGCCATTGATTTGGGGTTCTTCGCACCAAAGGATTTCACGATCTTCGCCCACAACATACGACCTGCGCGCATCTTGGCGATTTCCATGAAGTGGTTCATACCGATAGCCCAGAAGAAGGACAGACGGGGAGCGAACGTATCCACAGACATACCTGCATTGACACCGGCGCGGAGGTATTCCATACCGTCGGCCAGCGTGTAAGCCAACTCGATATCAGCGGTGGCACCTGCTTCCTGCATGTGGTAGCCGGAGATGGAGATAGAGTTGAACTTCGGCATGTTCTGCGAGGTGTATTCGAAGATGTCGGCGATGATCTTCATTGAGAACTTAGGCGGATAGATATAGGTGTTACGCACCATGAACTCTTTGAGGATATCGTTCTGGATGGTACCGGCCATCTCGTCGAGGCTTGCGCCTTGCTCAAGACCGGCGTTGATGTAGAACGCGAGAATAGGCAGTACGGCACCATTCATGGTCATGGAGACGGACATCTTGTTCAATGGGATACCTGCAAAGAGGACTTTCATATCCTCGAGCGAGCAGATACTTACGCCGGCTTTACCTACGTCACCAACGACACGCATGTTATCGGCATTATAGCCGCGGTGTGTCGGCAGGTCGAAGGCCACGGACAGACCTTTCTGACCGGAAGCGAGGTTACGACGATAGAAAGCGTTGGACTCGGCGGCGGTAGAGAATCCTGCGTATTGACGGATAGTCCAAGGACGCAGCGGGTACATAGCGCTGTACGGGCCACGAAGGAAAGGAGGAATACCTGAAGCATAGTTCAAGTGCTCCATGCCCTCAAGGTCTTCTTTGGTATAGACAGGCTTGACGTTGATGAGCTCAGGCGTCTGCCAGTCGGCTGTGTTCGGTCCCAGCACCTTAGTTGCTGAAACCTTCTTGATATCAATTTTCTTAAAATCTGGTTTCATAACGATTACTTATTAAGGAGTTGGGAATTGTATTGTTTCAATGTTTCGAGGACGTTGCAGCGGATGTGGATGAAGTTCTGGATTCCGAGCTTCTGGAGGTCTTCCATGCAAGCGGGAGCACCAGCTACGATAAACATCTCTTTCGCGCCTTCGAGCTCTAACCAAGCTTGTGGAGCAAAGGTTGCATATTCGTCATCGGACGAGCAGAGGACGATGATGTCGGCTTTGGCCTTACGGGCAGCCTTGATACCTTCGTGAACGGACTTGAAGCCGTTATTGTCAATAACCTTGTAGCCTGCGCAAGCGAGGAAGTTGCAGCTGAATTGTGCACGTGCGATACGCATAGCGAGGTTACCGATGGTAAGCATGAAGGCAATAGGCTGATGCTTAGCGCCTTCGGTCTCAAGACGGAGTTGCTCGAACTCTTCAGCTGCACGAGCAACAGGGAGCGTAGGGATAGCGCCTTCAGCAGGTTTCTCGCAAGCGTTCTTCTTGCAGTTGCAGATAGAACTGCAAGCGCCGGCGTTGTCCTTAATCTTCTTAGCGGCTTTCTCGGTGAAGTTCGGGAATTGGTTGGAGCCGAGGAGCACCTCTTTGCGTTTAGCCACGTCAGCGAGACGCGCTTTGAGGTTAGCAGCCACAGCTTCCTGGATCTTACCGGCCTTAACCATCTCGAAGAACCCACCCTGCTCTTGGATAGCGAGGAACTGCTTCCATGCCTCGGCAGCGATGCTGTTGGTGAGGTTCTCGAGGTAATAGGAACCGGCAGCGGGGTCAACGACTTTGTCGAAGTGTGCTTCTTCCTTGAGCAGGAGTTGTTGGTTGCGTGCGATACGCTCTGCGAACTCGGTCGGACGCTCGTAGGTGACGTCAAACGGCGAAACGATGATCTCGTCCACCCCTGCAAGGGCAGCAGACATAGTCTCGGTCTGTGTGCGGAGGAGGTTGACATAAGCGTCGAAGATAGTCATGTTGAAGCGGCTGGTCTCGGCGCAGACATTCATCTTAGCAGCCTCTTTGAGGGCGTGTGTGAAGATTGGGGCTTTGTATGCCTCCACGATCTTAGCCCAGAGGAGACGAGCTGCACGGAACTTAGCGATTTCCATGAAGTAGTTACCGCCGATACCCATGTTGAAGCGAATCTCACGAGCTGCGAGGTAGTTCGGCACACCGGCTTCGGTGAGCATGGTCATGTAGTCAGCTCCCCATGCGAGTGCGTACGCGAGCTCCTGTGCGCAGTATGCGCCCGAGTTATTAAGGATAACGGAGTTCACGCCTACGACGCGGTAGTTAACGAGTGTCTTGCACGCATTGATAGCAGCAACGAGTTTCTCGGTCACCTGTTCGCGGCTGAGGTCCTTGCCCTTGATGAGCATGTTCTTAATCGGGTCCACGTTGATGGAGCCATAAACGGCCTTGAAGTCGTACCCGCAACGTCCGTAGTAGCGCACGAGGATGTCGGCGAGTTTGGCAGCTTTGCAAGCGCAGATGGTGTAGTTGATGTTGATTGCGCGTGCATCAATGTCCTTGAGTAAGTTCTTGATGTAGCGGTAGTTAAGTTTGTCGGCATTGAGGCAGAATCCGAGCGAAGTGATACCTTTGTTAAGGATGTCGAGCGCGAGCTTGTTTGCTTTGCGCGGGTTCTCACATGCGCAGATGTTCTGACGGATAGCCCACTCGTTGTTGGTACGTGTTCCGCGGACGTACGGGAATTGTCCGGGCGCGGAAACGGTAGTTTTCAGTCCGCGCAGGTCTTCCTGGCGGTAGAAAGGCTGTACATTAAACCCTTCCGGTGTGCGCCATACAAGTTTCTTGTCGAAATCGGCGCCTTTGAGGTCGGTGATGATTTTGTCCTTCCACTCTTTGGTAGAGATGGCAGGGAAATCGGCCAACAGGTTCAATTTTTCTTCCATGTTTTAAGTTGTTTGTTGTTATGTTGTTTGTTATTCAATTTCTTGTCCCATGATGTTGTAGAGGTGTCCGTCGCGGAGGATAAGGACTTGTCCGTTACGGAAGATCTTCGTTGCTTTAGGCGTTACTATTACTGCGTCTATTGCTGTAACAGGTTCGTCTGACCAGCCGTCACTCTTGCCCGGAATAAAACGCGGGTCGGTGGACGAAACAAGATGCGACATATCAACCGCCTTGCCTGCCATCTTGCCCCATATATACTCTGCGAGGTAAGGATAGTCAATATACGGATTGCGATTATGCTGGAAGTCACTCACGGCGTCTGCACGCTTGATTTCTTTCTCGGAAACAGGGTCTTGGCGATGCCATTGGATAATCACTTCCTGCTCCCAAGGCTGAAACTCCAAATAGTTGTCATTCTGCATGGCGTACTTGGAGCCAACTTGATCATTATCAATTCGCCAACCCGGATAAGGTTTCTTTGTGTTTGACTTCAGGTCCGGATATTCACCCTTTTCATCCTGTCCGTAGCAAGTAGCCATATATAAGTACGCGCGGGCGAAGTCGCCTTTGTATTCATCCTTTGGTTCAAACACAGAGAAATCGACATTGAGTTTATCGTGGTGTATCTTACCTATTTTGAGTGATCCGGAAGTAAACACACCTTTCTCGGGCACGCCGAGCGGATAATTGCTTCGTGCACTATTTGCTGTTGAGTTAGATGGGTTTAGATGATAACAATCATCGTACGGAGGCGTTTTCGCACCACCCCACCAAGAGTTGGCCATACTATGTTCAATATTACATCCAGAGACAACAGCTCCAGGTGAAGTGAATTTTTGCCATGTGTCGCAATACATGTCCATGCAATCGCCGTTTTCATCCTGATCCGAATAGTAAAACACCTCCCATGTATGGTTAAGACCGCTACCATAGGTAATATCTTTATGATCATGGATGAGGTTCTTGAGCGTTACTTTAAGCGCCGCATCTTTCTTACCGTCAGCGCTATTATAAAAGCCTGCCGGCATCTGCTCTGCAAAAAGACCTACAGAACAGAGCATGATAATAAATGATAGAAATTTTCTCATGATATTACTTGATTTGTTGTCCGGTTACAGTAAATATTTTCTCTCCTAATAGGATATATAACTTGCCGTCTATCAGCACTTTCTGCGCAGCGGCTTGCTGCATCGGCACTTGTTCCACAGCCGTCACACTTCCGTCGCAGGAAGTGAGATAGTCGGAATAGATATATACGGTCGTATTATCATCGTAAGTCACTTTGATGGCAGACAATCCACGGTAACCACTTGTACCATCTACAGTAAAGACAATATTTACCGCTGAACCGCTCCAAATCAGGCCTGTAGCATCCATTGAGCCTACGTTCGGGATAAGTGCATTCTTCTTGTCGTTCGAGCTGGCAGGAACAAACTCAACCCGCGAGATAGTAGCTCCGGAAAGTGTGATAGTTGAACCACCGTAACAACGCAGTTCCGTGAAGTATTTCGCAAAATTGCCTGCATTGGCTTGTGCAAATGCGATATGCACTTTTCCAGCTTCTGCACACTTGATTTCGGTGGTGCTACTCGACTTATAACCGGCCGCATCGGTAAACTCCGCCGTACTGGTGACGGTACCGACTCCTTGCCCTTGTTCAGCATGTGCAAAGACGGCATAGAAAGTCGAGTTGGCGTTAATAGTGGGCGCTTCAGCCGGTGTAGTAAACAGAACAGACGGAGGAGTTTGAGCCTTGCCAGCAATAGCGGCATTACTCCAACCGACAAAAGTATTGCTGTACGTCGAGCACGAAATAGGAGCAGGAGGTAACTCGGATAGTTTATGATTCTTAAAGACAGAGTCCGTTTGGATCTTCTGTCCATTAGCAAACCAGTTGACGCCAAACTTATCATAATCGGTTTGCTCACTACCCTCCATATCAAGCGGCACATATTCCTTGCTGTACGCCGTAAGAATAGAAGCCAAGTCGAAATTCGAAGCAGTCTTATTGCCCCATATATATTCTGCCAGTTCTGGAAAATCCACGAACGGGTTGCGGTTACCTTGCTGCTTATAAACAGAGTCATTACGCGCGATTTCCTTATAGGAGACGGGGTCATTTCGATGCCATTTCATAAGTAATGCCACAGAATAAGCAGTCAATCCCGTTGTGCCGCCGGAATATGTGAACATCGTGGCCCCATTGGAAGCATTAAGGGATTGTTTGAGGTAGCAAGTCGCCATGTAGAAATAGATGCGAGCGATGTCACCTTTGTATCTATCGTCCGGCTCGTAAACGGTTCCAACACCAGTATAGCCAGAAAAACTACTCGAACCAAGATGTCCTAGCGCATAAGGCGCACCTTTGGAGATATTATCGTTTCGCGCACTCGTTTCGCCATAAGGCCAGTTGCTTCGCAGATTATTCACACGTGCATCGGTAGGCAGCACTTGGAAGAGATCACTACCCATACCGCCTGAACCAAACCACGATTGGCAAACGGTATGTTCTTTGTTCCAATGTTGGCAGAAATCATTTTGCGTACCACCCGCATCTTCGTACTTAAACGAACAGGTTGAATAGACATCCCACAGTGTGCCGTCCGGCCGAAAATCAGTCGGAATATAATATTGCTCCAAAGCATCGTAGTTAAGAACAGTATGATTACTGATACACGAATTGAGAGCCGTACGGAGCGCCTCACCTTTCTTCCCATTAGCAGCAGAATAATAGTTCGCTGGGATCTGAGCCAACGCAACCGAAGTGCTCGTGAAAAGACCGAACAGGCAGAAGGCTAAAATAATATATAGATGCTTTTTCATTCGCTTTTAAAGGTTTTACACATATCAGCCTGCAAAATTACTATTTATTTTGCATTCATGCAAATAAATTTTGCATTTATGACCAAAAAACAGAATAAATTCTTTTTTTTGTAAAAATATTTGCCTACGTCGAAAAAAAGTTGTAATTTTGCACGCTCTATGACTATAGAGGAACTAAATACCTTAATGGCAGGGCATCCACAAGTGGATGCAATAGGTAACTACCTGCGCAAAAAGAGTGGTCATTTATTATTGACCGGGCTCAATGCGTCCGCAAGGTATCTGATACTCTCGCGGCTGTCAGCGGACAGACCGATGTTACTGGTCATGGATAGCCAGGACGAGGCGCAGTACGCCTTTGCCGATCTGCAGACCTTGGGCGCTAACGTGCTCTATTTTCCGACGAGTCGTAGGCGCAGGCAAGGTGTGGACGAAGCCATGCAGATCCAGCGGACGGAAGTGCTGACGTATCTCGACCGCAATCCGGAGGAGAATTGGCTCGTTGTCACCTACCCTGAAGCGCTGGCCGAATCAGCACCGGATACGCTGACCTTGCGCAGGTCGACGGTAGTGGTCAAGCAAGGCGATAAGATTGCGCAAACGACCCTGAGCAACATGCTTATCGAACTGGGCTTTGAGCGTGTGGACTTCGTCTATCAGCCGGGCCAATATGCCGTCAGAGGCGGAATCATGGACGTGTACAGCTACTCGCATGACGACCCGTACCGTCTGGATTTCTTCGGCGACGAGATAGACAGCCTGCGCACGTTCGATATCGAGACACAGTTGTCCAAAGAGCGCGTCGAGACGGCAGCTCTCAATGGCGTCAACGATGCGGAAGAGACCAACGCCACGCTCGTGGACTACCTGCCGAAAAATACGGTTTGGGGGTCGAACGACTTCGCGGTCGTGCAGTTCAAAGTGGAGAGTTTGGAGTTTAGGGATAAGCAGACTATCGAGATCGGGGCGAAGAGCTTCTTCCCCACCTTCGACAAGATAGCGTTTGACATCCTGCCCCAGCCTATTTTCCACAAGAACTTCGAACTGCTCGTGGAAGACTTGCACGAGAGGCTATCGAGAGGCTACCGAGTCTATATCCTGGCGGACCAAAAGAAACAAACAGATAGATTACAAGCGATCTTTGAAGATATTGCAGCAAACGACAACAGCGAACCTGTGCGCTTCACGCCGATAGATAAGACGCTGCACGCGGGATTCGTGGACAACGAGGCAAAGATTTGTTGCTATACGGACCACGAGATCTTCGAGCGTTACCATCGCGTACAACTCCGTTCGGAGAATGCGCGTCGAGGCAAAGCGGTACTCACGCTCAAAGAGATTAACCAACTGCGGCTCGGCGATTATGTGGTGCATAGCGATCACGGTATCGGACAGTTTGGCGGTCTGGTGACAACTACCGTCAACGGCAAACCGCAGGAGATGATTCGCCTCACCTATCGCGACGGAGACACAATCTTCGTCAGCATCCACAATCTGCATCGTATCGCCAAGTACAAAGGTCGTGAGGGCGCTGCGCCGACGATATCCAAACTCGGCAGTGGTGCCTGGGAACGACTCAAGGAGCGGACGAAAGACAAGGTCAAGGATATCGCGCGCGACCTTATTCAGCTCTACGCTACGCGCAAAGGGCAGAAAGGTTTTGCCTACACGCCGGACGGATATATGCAGCATGAGCTGGAGGCATCGTTCCTCTATGAAGACACGCCCGATCAAGCCAAAGCGACCATCGACGTCAAGCGCGATATGGAGAGCCCGATGCCGATGGACCGACTCATCTGCGGCGACGTGGGCTTCGGTAAGACCGAAATAGCCATGCGCGCAGCCTTCAAAGCGGCTACGGACGGCAAACAAGTGGCGGTGCTCGTGCCGACAACGGTTCTGGCGCTACAGCACTATAACACCTTTACCGAGCGGTTCAAGGACTTCCCAGTGAAGATTGAATACCTCAGCCGCGCGAAGGGTGCCAAAGAAACGGCGGACGTACTGGAGCGATTAGAGAAAGGCGAGATAGATATCCTTATCGGCACGCATAAGCTCGTGGGTAAGACCGTCCGCTGGAAAGACCTCGGACTACTCATCATTGACGAGGAACAGAAATTCGGCGTAGCGGTTAAGGAGAAACTCAAGAGCCTGCGAACCAACGTCGATGTGCTCACGCTCACGGCTACACCTATTCCGCGAACATTACAGTTCTCGCTCTTGGGTGCACGTGACTTGAGCGTTATGACCACCGCGCCGCAGAACCGTTATCCCGTTCAGACAGAGGTCATCACGCCGGAGGACGAAGATATTATCCAAGAGGCAATCGAGTTGGAGATGAGTCGCAATGGACAAGTGTTCATTGTCAATAACCGCATTGAGATGCTTGACCGCATAGCGCATAAGATTCAGCGTCTCTGCCCTCAGGCTCGTATCGTTACGGCCCATGGACAGATGCCTACCGACGAGATGGAGAAGCGGCTCGAGGACTTTATCAACTACGACTACGATGTGCTCATCTCGACCACGATTATCGAGTCCGGAGTGGATATACCGAATGTCAACAGCATCGTCATCTTCTCGGCGCAGCATTACGGTCTGGCGGACTTGCACCAACTACGCGGACGTGTAGGACGAAGTAACCGCAAAGCCTACTGCTACCTTGTGGCGCCGGAACGCGAACTGCTGACCGAAGATGCAAGACGGCGACTCGATGCTATATCCACCTTTGCCGAACTCGGAGCAGGCTTCCACCTGGCTATGCAGGACCTCGATATCCGTGGCGCAGGTAACCTACTCGGAGCTGAACAGAGCGGATTCATAGCCGACCTTGGTTACGAGACCTATCAGCGCATACTCAACGAAGCGGTCACGGAGCTTAAGGAGGAACTCAACCTCTTCGACAATGCGCCCGAAGACCTGCCGCAAACGACCAACTGGGCCGCGGACAGCCAACTCGAGAGCGACCTGCAGCTGTGCTTCCCGCAGGATTATGTGGAGAATATCAGCGAGCGTATCACGCTCTACAAAGAGCTCGATAGCCTGCGTGACGAGGGCGAACTAACCGCCTACACCAAACGGCTCATAGACCGCTTTGGACCACTGCCTGAACAAGCCGAAGAACTGCTCAACGTGGTCAGACTACGGTGGCTTTGCTGCAAAATGGGAATAGAGAAAATCTACCTCAAAGGCGAACGGATGACCATGTATTTCATTACGAATAACGACAAATACTGGCAATCCGAGGTCTTCGGCAAGATTTTACTCTTTGCAACGCAACGATTAGACAGATGCCGTGTGGTGGAAGATGTGGACAAACAGGGACAGAAAACAGGCAAACGGCACATGACCATTATGCAAGTAAGAACATTAGGTGGAGCACTCCATCTACTAAGCAAGATATACAACGAATAATATGCGATTTGTAGGAATTATACCGGCACGCTACGCCAGCACACGCTTTCCCGGCAAGCCTTTGGCCGATTTAGGCGGTAAGCCCATGATTCAGCGTGTCTATGAGCAAGCGAAGAAAGCCCTCGCCGACGTGGTAGTGGCTACGGACGACGAGCGCATATACAACTGCGTCAAAGCCTTTGGCGGCGAAGTGGTCATGACCCGTGCCGACCATAAATGCGGTACAGACCGTTGTCTCGAGGCGTTTGAGAAACTGTCTATCCAAGGCGAAGCCGTGGTCATCAATATCCAAGGCGACGAACCGTTTATTCAGCCGGAGCAGATTGAGGCGATTAAGTCCTGCTTTGACGACGCAACAACTCAGATCGCAACACTCGTCAAGCCCTTTACGGAAGCCGATGGCTTGGAAGCACTCGAGAATCCGAACACGCCCAAAGTGGTGATGGCGCCGGACGGCACTGCCCTACTCTTCTCGAGGTCGGTGATACCGTACCTGCGCGGAATAGATAAGTCCGAATGGCTCGCGCAACATCTGCACTACAAGCATATCGGTATGTACGCCTACCGCGCACAGGTGCTCAAACAAATAACCCAACTCCCTCAAACGCCTATGGAGAAAGCCGAGAGCCTCGAGCAACTCCGCTGGCTTGAGAACGGCTACAAGATCAAAGTCGCCGTCTGTCACACCGCCTCCATCGGCATCGACACACCGGCTGACCTCGAACGCGCAATAACATTTTTGAAACAACAAAATAAACAATAGTATTAACCATTAAAAACACTACAATTATGGCAAAAGAAAATTGTCCAACCCCTCACATTGGGGCTAAGTACGGCGAAATCGCCAAGACTATGATTATGGCGGGTGACCCGCTCCGCGCTAAACTAATGGCAGAGCGCTACCTCGAGAATCCGGTTCAAATCAACAACGTTCGCGGAATGCTCGGTTTTACCGGCACCTACAAAGGCAAACAGATTACTGTTATGGGACACGGTATGGGTATGGCTTCTATCGGTATCTACACCTACGAGCTCTTTAACTTCTACGATGTGGACACCATCATCCGCGTTGGTTCCTGCGGCTCACGTCAGATGTACGTCAACCTCGGCGATATCGTTATCGCACAAGGTGCTTGTACGGACAGCAACTACGGCGCACAATACAACCTGCCGGGTAACTTCGCTCCTATTGCAAGCTTCGACCTCTGCCGCAAAGCAGTTGACGCATGCGAGAAATTCGGCTACAAGTACCACGTTGGTAATGTATTCGCAACTGACGTTTTCTACTGCGAAGATGAGCGCAAAGTAAACTGGACGAAAATGGGCGTACTCGCTGACGAAATGGAAGCTCCGGCTCTCTATATGAATGCAGCACGCGCAGGCAAGAAAGCGCTCTGCATCTGCACCGTTAGTGACCATATCCTTACTGGTGAAGCGACCACCGCAGAAGAGCGCCAAAACACCTTCACCAAAATGATGGATGTTGCGTTCTCTATTATTTAATAGCAAATACTAAACACATTGAAAGGTAAGATTATTATCATAGTGCTTGCGATTATGCCGTTGTGCCTCATGGCGCAGCGGCGGTCGCAGGACACCTATACACCTGCTCCGGATGAACAGGTGCGAGTCACTCAAACAGATAGTGACAATAACAAAAGTACAAAAAAGAGTAAGTCCGATTCTGATAAATCGGACAAGAAAATCTTCACAGGCTTCTCAGGCGGCATGATGATTCACGGCGGATATGCCTTCTCACAGACGCCAAACGAACTATTCCGAAATGGTTCACTCAATAAGGACAAAATATCCGACCTGCCTAAAGACGGTTTTACTTTCGGTTTAGGTGGTATGCTTCGACTGCATCTGTTGGATCATATCCATCTCGGAGGTGAGGGCCATATGTCTTATATGCCACTAATGGGTTCCGGTTCTAACATTCGCAGCAGCTGGGGAGCTGCTATGTGCGACTTCTACGCCAATCTCGGAATTATTCGACCACTCATAGGAATGAGTATTGGTGGCGGATCGGTAAGACGTACCTACGTGCCGGACGAAGCCAATGCGCCTACGGGTGTGAATGATATGGTGTATAACGCGTCGTTTGTAAGAACACCGTTCTTCCTACTCGACCCATACGTAGGTTTGGAAATAGCATTGAATAAAATTGCTCTACTGCTTCGCTTGGATTATATGCTTCCTTTTGGTAAGGATAACGACGGCATAGCTGTTCCGTCTGTCAAATGGAGCAATTTTGTCACACCAAGCGGACCGAGACTATATATCGGCGTTATATTCGGCCACTAAAATTTGAAAACAAATTGCAGATAAAATATATTATACAGAATGGATAAAAATACTTGGATCGGCTTCCTTCTTATAGCCGCAATTATTGTCGGGTTCACGCTTATTACGCGTCCTTCCAAAGAAGAATTGGCACAACGTCAGCGTTATAACGACAGCATTTCACATGTTCGTCAGATGGAGTTTGAGGCACAACAGCTGAGTGCCGCTATAGCCGCCGAACAGGAACAAAATCAACAAACCACCAATCAACAATCACAAACCACCAATGACCTATTACCATCGGTATTTGGTCCATTTGCCCCATCAGCACAAGGAGAGAGTAAAGAAATCGTGCTCGAGAACAACAAGGTTAAGCTCTTTATCGACACCAAGGGAGGACGTATTTCTCGCGCCGAACTGAAGGAGTATAAGGCATATGGCGATTCTGTCAATAACCTCTGTCTCTTTCGCGCTGACGAGAGTGAGTTATCGTTTACTCTCATCACGGCCAATAACCGCATCATCTCCACCAAGAACCTCTATTTTGAGCCTATTCAGCCCAATGACCAGAATGTGATCATGCGCCTGCATTCGGATGTGGAAGATGCTTATATAGACTTCGTCTATACCCTGCCTGAGGATGATTATATGACTTCCTTCGTCATTGCGCCGCATAACACCAAAACTATTCTTGCTCAAAACGTCAATTCGCTTGAGATGCAGTGGTCTCAGCTCATTCCACAACAAGAGCGTGGCCGTAAGTTCGAGGAGCGTTATGCACAACTGCAGTACATGCTCGATGGAGGAGACATGGAGAAACTTAGCGAATCCAAAGCCGATACCGAACGCGAGAGTGCTCGTATTAAATGGATTGGCTATAAAGATCAGTTCTTCTCAACCGTCATGATTGCCGATGAAACGTTCGATGGTTCTACGCTGGAGTCTACACCACAGTCCGAACATACACGATATATCAAGGAATACAAGACCCGGACGAACGTCCCGTTCGATGTTAACGGACTCAAGTCAACCGGTTTCCGCTTCTATTTTGGCCCGAATCACTATAATACGCTTAAGGCTTACGATGCAGACAAGCCAAAGGCTGAAAAGCTGCATCTCAAAGAACTCGTGCCACTTGGGTGGAAAATCGTAAGTTGGATCAATATGATTCTCGTCATACCGATGTTTGACTTATTCATGGGTTGGGGACTACATATCGGCCTCGTCATCTTACTCATGACAATCGTCATCAAGCTCATCATCTTGCCTTTCGTCTTCGCCTCGTATAAGTCCAGCGCGAAAATGCGTGCACTTAAGCCGCAGATTGAAGAGATTAACGCCAAGTATCCGGCCGAAAAGATGCAGGAGCGTCAACAAGCGACCATGCAGCTTTACTCGCGCGCAGGCGCAAGCCCGATGTCAGGCTGTCTGCCTATGCTCTTCCAGTTCCCGGTACTGATGGCTATGTTCTGGTTCTTCCCAACTGCTATCGAACTCCGTGGACAATCGTTCCTATGGGCTGACGACTTATCGGCATACGATGCCATATTGACGTGGTCAACACCTATTCCTATCTTCGGAACACACTTGAGTCTGTTCTGCTTACTGATGACAGCTGTAAACCTCATCTACACCTACATCACCATGCAACAACAGGCTACTGACCCGAATATGAAGTTCATGAAATACATG
>JAFSQV010000095.1 GCA_017446455.1 Paludibacteraceae bacterium | reverse complement strand
CTAGATAGGCAAAATCTCTTTGCAAGCAACTTGACTCCCGCACCTTGCTTGTGCATTTTAATAACTTCTAACTTCTCTTCTAGTGAATGTACCATAAGCGACACTTTGTTTTGTGTCTAACTTTTGGGGGTCAGTTCACCCGGAGGGGAAGGGGCGTGCCGAAGTTACATTTCTTTTTTTCTGAAAAAATTTGCATATATCCAAAAAAAAATGTAATTTTGCACCGCAAAATTGAAAACACTTGCACCTCATACCCATGAGTAAGATTCTTTTAATATCTACGGGCGGAACCATCACGATGGTTCGTGACGTTGCCTCCGGCGCGCTGGTGCCGGCGGATATGGAGACCTTCAAGGCCTTCATGCCCGAGCTCTCTGCCGGTGATTTCCAAGTGGAGATTCAGGCTTTTACGCCCCTTATCGACTCTTCGGATATCGGTCCTGCCAGTTGGGAGCAAATGGCACGCACGGTCTATGACCATTACGCCGAATACGACGGATTCGTCATTCTGCATGGTACGGACACCATGTCATACTCCGCGTCGGCCCTCTCCTTCATGCTCGAGAATCTCGGGAAACCCGTCGTTTTCACGGGTTCGCAACTGCCGGTCGGAGTGCTTCGCTCGGACGCGAAGGAAAACCTCTTGACGGCTATCGAGATAGCGGCCGCGAAGGATGAAGAAGGCAATGCAATCGTGCCTGAAGTGACGATCTATTTCGAGGATCGGCTCTTCCGCGCTAACCGTACTACCAAGCGCAATGCTGAGCATTTCTCGGCTTTCAACAGCTACAACTATCCTGCGCTTGCGAAGGCTGGCGTGCATATCACCTACCTGCCGCATCTCGTTCGTTATTCCGATCCGACCAAACCCCTCACGCTCCATACAGCGTTTGATACCAACGTGGCAGTTCTCAAACTCTTCCCTGGTATCCAACCTGCCGTCGTGCGCGCGCTATTGCGTACGCGCGGTCTTAAAGGAGTGGTCCTCGAGACTTTCGGCGCGGGAAACGCACCTTCCGATAAATGGCTGTACCGCGAACTCAAAGCGGCCGTGGATCGCGGCATCATCATCGTCAATAAAACGCAGTGTAACACCGGTTCGGTGGAGATGGGACTCTATGCCGTCTCGCTCAACCTCATGAAAGCCGGCGTACTCTCGGGCCACGATATCACGACCGAAGCCCTGCTCACCAAGATGATGCTTCTCCTTGGAGAACAACCCGAGAACGCGAAGGACTTATTAAGCAAAGACCTCTGCGGTGAAATGACAATAGACTAATGACTAAATAAATACGAAAATGGTAAATGACAAAATGGTAAATGGGCTTGAGCCCCAAGGCCTGTGGTCCAGTTTCTACAGCCTTACCCAAATCCCGCGTCCCAGCGGCAAACGCAAAGAGATTGCGGACTTCTTAGTGAATTACGGCAAATCGCTCGGTCTGGAGACCCTTCAGGACGAGATAGGCAATGTCCTCATTCGCAAACCCGCCTCGCCGGGCTACGAGAACCATCCGGGCGTCATCCTGCAAGGACACATGGATATGGTTCCTCAGAAGAACTCCGACAAAGTCTTTGACTTTGAGAAAGATCCGATTGAGGCCTATATCGAAGACAACGGCGAATGGGTAACAGCCGACGGAACGACGCTCGGCGCTGACAACGGTATCGGCGTAGCTACGGCTATGGCCATTCTCGCCGATAAGAATGCCGTGCATCCTCCTTTGGAGGCGTTCTTCACCATTGACGAAGAAACCGGTATGTACGGCGCCAATGACCTCAAGTCCGGTTGGCTCAAAGGCAAATACCTGCTGAACCTCGACTCCGAGACCGAAGGCGAGTTATACGTAGGCTGCGCCGGCGGTATTGATTCCGAAGCTACTTTCCGCTACGAACCTGTAGAGACCGAAGAAGGCGACATCGCCCTGCGTGTATCGGTGAAAGGTTGCAAAGGCGGCCACTCGGGCTGCGACATCCATCTCCAGCGTGCGAATGCCATCAAGCTCCTCTTCCGCTTCCTCAAAGACGCAGTTGCGAACTTCGAAGCACGTCTCGCTTCCGTCGATGGCGGCAACATGCGCAATGCCATTCCGCGTGAGGCCTCGGCGGTCATCACCATTCCTGCAGAGAGTTATCAGGACGTGCAAGACCTCGTGGATCGTTACGAAGACCTCTTCTTGCGCGAATACGACGGCGTAGAACCCGACCTGCATTTCGTGGGTAAAGAAGTGGAATGCCCGAAGACCGAGATGCCGGAGGATGTACAGGACTTCCTCATTCACGCTGTCACCCTCTGTCCGCACGGCGTTTACCGCGTCATTCCGGAGATGCCGGACATCGTGGAGACCTCCAACAACATCGCCATCATCGAGACCAAAGACAATACGGTTAAGGTCATCTGCCTCACCCGTTCGAGTGTGGAGAGTCGCAAAGAAGAACTGGCTTCTATCATCCAATCGGCCTTCTCGCTGGCCGGCGCAGACGTGGAGTTCAGCGGCGCATATCCGGGATGGAAACCCAATTTCAAGAGCACACTGCTCGCTACGATGAAGAGCGTCTATGAGAAGGAATTCGGTAACTCTCCGCGTATCGTCACTATTCACGCCGGACTTGAATGCGGTATCATCGGTAGCAAATACGATGGTATGGAGATGATCTCCTTCGGTCCGACGATCGAACATCCGCACAGCCCTGACGAACGCGTCAATATCGCTACTGTGCAGAAGTTCTATCGCTTTGTGTTAGCTGCTCTACGGCAACTTTAGTAATCTCATCGTCGCGCTCGAAGAACGGGAAGAATCCTTCATCGCCGAGCACGTCACGAATGATATAAGCATGCAGAAGTCGCGTCATCAACGGGCGCGATTTTTGTATCTCTGCCTCTTTCGGCTCTACGCCTTTCTCTTCAGCAAATTGCACGAACTCGCGGATGATATCTTTCGTCTTCAGGTACTTCTCCAAGGACTGCCAATCGGTGTATTTGCTCAGTTCCTTACGGTGTTCGTCCGTGTATTTATAGGCAAACTGATAGGTATAAGCCATGTTCACGCAGATGTTATACCACGGCGTGTTAAGCGTCGTGTCGCGGCCGACAAACACATCCGGCATGATACCTCCTCCGCCGTGCACGATACGTCCTTTCTTTGTGCGATACACCGTCGTGTCGGAGAAATGTACCGAGTCGGCCGAGTAGAACTCACCATGCTCATAGCGTTCCATCAGATCTTTCTCGTAATCATCCTGATCGCCTAAGGTATACGGTTTCTGGATGCAACGGCCACTCGGCGTGTAATACCGTGCAACGGTCAGACGTACCGCACTGCCGTCCGAGAACGGCATCTGCTGCTGAACCAGACCTTTGCCGAACGAACGGCGACCGACAATCGTCGCGCGGTCGTTGTCTTGCATCGCGCCGGCGAAGATCTCACTGGCCGAAGCAGAGAAATTATCAATCAGCACAACCAACGGCACGTTTTTGAACCGACCGCCGCCGTTCGCTTTCGCTTCGTAGCGCGGGTACGCGCGACCTTCCGAATAGACGATCATCTCGCCGCCCTTCAGGAACTCGTTGGCCATCTTGATCGCCTGATCCATGTAGCCGCCGCTGTTCTCGCGCAGGTCTACGATATAACTCGTCGCGCCTTGTGCGTTCAGTTCCGCTAAGGCGGTGATAAACTCCTTATAGGTCGTCTCGCCGAACTTGTTCACGCGCACAAAACCGATCTTCTTGCCCTGACGCTCGATGATAAACTTCGCATCGACACTTGTCACTGGGATATCGCCGCGAGTCACGGTAAACGAGAGCGGTTCTTTCACGCCGGCGCGCAGGATACCCAACTTCACTTGCGTACCTTTCTCGCCGCGCAGCGTCTTCATCACCTTCTCGTTATTCAACTTCTTTCCTACGAACGCAGAGTCGTCTACGGCAATCAGTTTGTCGCCCGCCAGTACACCCACACCTGCGCATGGACCGCCGGCAATGACCGCTACGATACGCACCGTGTCTTGCTGGATAGTGAACTGCACACCGATGCCGGAGAACGAACCCGACAACTCCGAGTTCACCATCTCCAGGTCCTCTTTGGGGATATACGCCGAGTGCGGATCCAGTTTCTTTACCAGGTCCGTCATCGCCTCGTCGGTGATGCTGTCGATATTCAGTTCATCGACATACGCCGTCTCCATCAACTGCAGCAGCCGATCGACCTTCGACAGTTCCCACTGCAACTGCCCGTTCTGAAAGACGATGCGCTGCGCATTCACTTTCTGGCTCAGTGTGCCGCCGATGACGATTCCCAGCGCCACACCAATCACCGTCAATGTAGGAAAGATATATTTTTTCATACTTCTAAACCTTTCATCAATCATTCCATCATTTCATCAATCCATCATTTCATCATTCCATCATTCCATCATTCCATCATTTAAAAACTCGACCTCTACCCCTGCCCGCTTGAGCAGTTCTACGCCGTCCATGATGCGGTATTCCTCACCATATACCACGCGCTTGATGCCCGATTGGATAATCAACTTCGAGCACTCCAGGCACGGCGAAGCCGTGACATACAGCGTCGCGCCGTCGGAACTGTTGTTCGAGCGCGCTACTTTGGTCAACGCATTCGCTTCGGCATGCAGCACGTAGGGTTTGGAGACGTTGTTCTCGTCCTCGCAGATATTCTCGAATCCCGAAGGCGTACCGTTGTAGCCGTCGGAGATGATCATCTGATTCTTTACTAACAGCGCACCCACCTTGCGGCGCACGCAGTAACTGTTCTCAGCCCACGTCCGCGCCATGCGCATATACAAATAATCGCGTTTCTGTTGCTTATCCATGTTTCTTCTAGTTTCCTAGTTCCCTAGTTTCCTAGGCTCCTAGTAATTTATTTGCAAAATCCTTCACGTCAATCCCGTCGAACGTTCCTGAGGACATCATCAGCAATGCCGTGTTCTTGTACTCGAGGCTGCGTAATTTCGCTTGCAGCGCCTCGCTCTCTGTGAACACTTCCACGTTTGTCGTACCAAATGCTTCGCGCACTTCTTCGGCCGTGATGGGTGCCAATCGTTTGTGCTCAATTACTTTCGGGTTGAAATACACGTACGCCACATCCGCTTCGGCCATGCAGCCTTTGTATTGCGGCAGAAAATCCGCCATCAGACTCGAGAAAGTATGCAACTCCATACAAGCGACTAATCGCTTCTCCGGATAGCGTTCGCGCACCGCATTGACCGTCGCTTTCAGTTTGCTCGGGCTATGCGCAAAGTCTTTGTATGCCACGCAGTCTGCGGTCTCTGCGATCTTCTCCAAGCGGTTGCTGGCGCCTGTGAACGACGCTATCTCGCGATAGAAATCATCCGGCGCCACGCCGATGCAATGACATGCCAACATTGCCGCCTGCAGGTTCTGCATGTTATGCTTCCCGAACACCTGCATCGCCACATCGCCGGTATACTCGCTATACGGAATACACGTGATATCCTTGCGTGCCCCCTCAGCTATCGCCCGCAGATTCTCATCACCCTTATAGTAGATAAACGAACCGTTCGGTTCAAAACTGTCCACGAACTTCCGGAAGGTCTCTACGTACTCCGGGAAGGTGGGGAACACATTGATATGATCCCACGCAATACCCGTCAAGATAGCTACGTGCGGGTGGTACCAAAGGAACTTCGAACGCAAGTCGAGTGGGGAAGTGAGGTACTCATCGCCCTCAAACACCGCGTACTTGGCAGTGTCGCTCAACCGAACCATTCGCTCGAATCCCTCGATCTGCGCACCCACCATATAATCGGCTTCGATACCGAGGCGGTTGAGTACATACAGAATCATCGAGGTCGTGGTCGTCTTGCCGTGGCTGCCGCCTACCACGATACGGATCTTGTCCTTCGTCTGCTCGTACAGATATTCGGGGAAGGAGTATATCTTGATACCCAACTCGCGGGCACGTACTAATTCCGGATTGTCCTCGCGGGCATGCATGCCGAGTATGATCGCATCGATATCTTTGGTGATGCGCTCGGGGTGCCATCCCATCTCATCGGGCAATAATCCTGCCTCGCGAAGATGAGACAAAGCGGGGTCGAAGATCTCATCATCCGACCCCGTCACTCTGTACCCCGCTTTGGAGGCCACGGCTAATGCTAAGTTATGCATCGCCGCGCCACCAATAGCTATAAAATGAATCCTAACCATTTACGATTTATTTCAAGAAAAATAGAATTATTGATTTTCTATTATAATTTATGCAGCGTGTTTGTATCCTACTATGAAATAAATTATTTTTGGTATTTTTGTGATGATTGATTTTATCTCAAAGAGATGAGGATTATTCGGATAAAATGGTCTGTAAATGTATTTAAGAGAGCATTTTAGCGGAATAAGACTCATGGTACGAAGTACTAAAATCAATCATCATATTTTTTATGTATTTTTCTTTTAATAATTATCAATTACTTGAACAGTTTGTCGAACTCCTCTTGGCTTACGGTCTTCGGCTCGATCTTGGCTACACCCTTCAGCGCTGCGAAGATCTTGTCCTCTACGACGCGCTCTACGATGCCGCGCAGTTGGTTCTCCTGCTTGAGCATCTCGTTCGCGTAGTTCGTCAGGTGCTCGTCCTCCACGTTCATCAGACCGTACTGCATGAACTGCATCTTAGCGATACGTTTCGCGAAGTCCTCTACCTCTTCTTTCTCGACGTTGATGTTGTACTCCTTCATCAACTGGTCCTTCGCGAGTTGCCATTTCAGCTCTTCGAGCATCTTGTCGAAATCCTTGTCGAGTTCCTCTTGGGTCATCTTCTCGTTCGTAGCGAGTACCCAGCGTTTGAGGAAGTCAACCGGGAAAGCGACCTTCTCCATCTTCTTTAGGATAGCTGCTTTCGCGTCGATGCCGAAGCGGTACTTGCTCTCCTCGGCCAGGCTGCGCTCGATATCTTCTTTGATACGTGCGCGGAACTCTTTCTCGTCTTTCGGAGCCTTGTCGCCATATACTTTTGCGAACAACTCAGCATCTACCTTGCACGGCTTCACTTCTGCCTTCGTACCTTTTTCTTTGTCCTCCGGGATATACTCGCCGAAGCGGTTGGTGTATGCCTCCACCTGCTTGTCGATCATCTCTTCGGTAACCTCGATTGTGTATTCCGGCAGTTTGTTCTTAGCCGTCAGTTTGGCGTCGAACTCCGGTGCTACAGCGATGTCAAAACTAAAGGTAAAGGTGTCCTCGTGGTCGAGGTCGATACGCGGAGCGTTCTCACTGGGCAGCGGATCACCGAGGATCTGCAGTTTCTTCTCCTCGATGTGCTTCTGCAAACCTTCGCCTACTTTCTTGTTCAGTACGTCAGCCAGGATACCTTTGCCGTACATCTTCTTCACCAAACCGGCGGGAACCATGCCCGGACGGAAACCGGGCATCTGCGCTTTCTGGCGCACTTGTTTCAGCTCTTTGGCTACTTCTTCCTGATAATCAGCCGGCTCGATCGTAATCGTCACCACGCCATTCAGGTCTTTCAATTCACTTTGTTCAATTTTCATAAATATAGTTATTAAATGATTATTCGAGAAAATTTATTTATGTTTATCTCTTTTGAATGATTTGACTCGCAGAGTTGTGGTAATTGATGGTAAAAACTGTATAAAAATGTATTTTTAAGGAGTTTTTAGCAGCAATTGACACAAAAAACGTAGTTTTAAATCATTCAAAAGGGTTTATCTGTGTTTATTTTCCTTTCTAATTAAGCCCTTCCCGCGCGTTTGCGCTCGAGCTCGTCGAGGATGATCTTGCGGATACGCATCGCGTGAGGTGTTACCTCTACATATTCGTCCTCTTTGATATACTCCAGCGCTTCCTCGAGGCTCATGCGAACGGGCGGCGGTAATACGGCCTTGTCATCCGCGCTCTTGGAACGCATGTTCGTCAGTTTCTTGGACTTGGTCACGTTGATGACGATGTCGCCTTCCTTCGCATTCTCGCCTACTACCTGACCGGCATACACCTCCTCTTGCGGGTCGATGAAGAACTTACCGCGGTCCTGCAGCTTGTCCAAGGCGTACGCATATGCCGTTCCGGCTTCCATCGCGATGAGCGAACCGTTCGTACGCTTCACGATCTCGCCTTTCCACGGCTGGTACTCGAGGAAGCGGTGCGCCATGATGGCCTCACCGGCACTCACGTTCATCACGTAGGTACGCATACCCATGATGCCGCGGCTCGGGATAGTGAACTCCAGATGCACGCGGTCGTTGACCATCTCCATCTTCGTCATCTCGCCCTTGTGGGTGCTCACGAACTCGATGATCTTACCCGAGCACTCTTCCGGCGTGTTCACCGTCAGACTCTCTACCGGCTCGCATTTCACGCCGTCAATCTCTTTGATGATGACTTGTGGTTGACCTACTTGTAACTCATATCCTTCGCGACGCATAGTCTCAATCAGCACCGACAAGTGCAGCACACCGCGGCCATAGACGCGCCAGGACGATTCTTCTGCACCTTTCTCTACGCGCAGCGCCAGGTTTTTCTCCAGCTCTTTGTTCAGGCGGTCCTGGATATGACGGCTCGTCACGAACTTACCGTCCTGACCGAAGAAAGGACTGTCGTTGATGCAGAACGTCATACTCATCGTTGGTTCGTCGATAGCGATCGGCTTGAGCGGTTCGGGGTTCTCGGCATCGCATATCGTGTCGCCGATCTCAAAACCGTCAATACCGATCATCGCGCATATGTCGCCGTTCTTCACCACGTCGGTCTTCACATGTCCCATACCTGAGAAAGTGTGCAGTTCTTTGATCTTCGTCTTGATCATCGTGCCGTCTTTCTTGGCCAGCGTCACGGCCTGTCCGTCCTTGAACTCACCTCTATGCACGCGACCGATCGCAATACGGCCAACGTACGAGTTGTAGTCCAGCGAAGTCACCAACATCTGCGGCGTACCCGGATTCTCTTCCGGCGCCGGGATATACTCGATGATGGCGTCCATCAGGTCCGTCAGGTCCGTCTTCGGTTTGCGCCAATCGGTACTCATCCATCCTTGCTTGGCGCTGCCGTACAGCGTCTGGAAATCCAACTGATCATCCGTCGCGTTGAGGTTGCACATCAGGTCAAATACCTCTTCTTGTACCTCGTCCGGGCGGCAGTTCAGTTTGTCCACTTTGTTGATTACGACGATCGGTTTCAGACCCAATTCCAGCGCTTTCTGAAGCACAAAGCGGGTCTGCGGCATCGCGCCTTCGAACGCATCGACGAGCAGCAGAACGCCGTCGGCCATATTCAGCACGCGCTCCACTTCACCGCCGAAGTCGGCGTGCCCCGGAGTGTCGATGATGTTGATCTTAACGCCCTTGTACTCGATGGCGACATTCTTCGCCAGAATGGTGATACCGCGTTCCCGCTCCAAGTCGTTGTTGTCCAGAATCAACTCCTTGGGCTGGTCGCTGAATTCAGAACGCTGACTGCTGACCACTTTCGCCGTGTACAGCATCTTGTCTACCAAGGTCGTCTTTCCGTGGTCAACGTGCGCAATGATTGCTATATTTCGTATGTTTTGCATAATCTTTATGTATTATCACATTTGTGCAAAAAAGTGCACACTAATGCAAATTAGCCTGCAAAAGTACTGCTTTTTTTTGAGATACGCAAGAAAAATCTGCAAATTTTAAAAAAAAGAGCCCCGTAAGGGCTCCATTCCATCATTTTATCATTCCATCATTTTATCAATCCATCATTCCATCATTTAGCAAACTCCGTTTGCCTAACCCCTAATTTTTAATTCTTAATGTTTAATTTTTAATTTCTCTTCCCCGTAACCCCCCGCACCCTCACCCGCCGGCGCGTGCACGCGTTTTTATTAATATGTCTTTTTTTTCTTGTTTTTTTCCCCTTTTTTATTTGCACATGTCAAAAAAAAGCAGTACCTTTGTGCTCGTTTTTTCATGGAGGCATCTGTTATGATGGAGAAAAGGCTTGTTAATCTTCGGCATCTCTATTATGAATACCGTTCGGAAATAGTGTTCGGACTGCTGCTGTTAGCGGCAGTGTCGTTGAGTTATGCGCTTGCTCCTTTGATTCCTGCGGATATCTTTCGTAAGTTCATATCTCCGGCTCAGAACACTGCGGTGATCACCGTGACGTTCATCAATACATGGGCGATGTTCCGGCACAGTGAGGGGCTCCGTATCCGTCGTATATATGCGTGGATCATGGCGGCGCTGGCGGTGTTATTCGTTGTGGGAACATATTATCGTTTCAAAGTCAATGCCGAGCTTCGTCCCGCCGATGGATTCTTCAGTTTCGAGGGATGGGAGATGCTTGCCGGAGATATCATTGCGTGGCTGATGTTAGCCTATCCCTCCGAACTTCTGCGTCCGGGATGGTTGACGTGGAAGAATGCATTGACGCGTCTCTTGCCGGTCTTAGTGATCGGGATTATCGACTGGTATGTACCTTGGGATTTGAGGTGGTTGCTCTCCATCGTGCCGCTGGTATGGATTGCGCTGATGTTCCACCATGTGCGTGTCTATCGCAAGTATAGCGAAGACAACTTCAGCTCGGTGGAACAAACGGATGAACAATGGGTGATACGCTATCTGGTAATGATTTCCGTGCTGGGCTGCTCGTACGCATATCTCTGTTTTACTGAGGAACCCAACCGTCTTTTCACCCAGCAGTGGTTGATCTTCTTCATACTCGTTTATACCAATGACCAGGCTATCTTCCGCTCCAAACCCTGGATGGAAGAGGTGGTACAGGAGACCGGCGATGCCGGAATGGACGATTTGTCGTCTGACGAAATATCAGATGCAAACGTAGCGTTGAATGATGAGTACAGGCGTGCACTGGAGCAGTGGATGGAGACGGACAAACCCTTCCTCAACCATAATTTCCGACTTACGGACCTAAGACAAGTACTGCCGCTGAACCGCACCTATCTCTCCCGGTTCATCCATGCGGAATACGACTGTACGTTCTATCAGTTCGTGACAAATTATCGCATCGAAGAGGCGAAACGGTTGATGCGCGAAAAGCCGGACTTGCATATCCGGGAGATTGCCGAGCAATGCGGCTTCTCTTCACCAACTGTCTTCGGTCGCGTCTTCGCACGAGAAACAGGCCAAACACCTACAGAATGGCTCGCGCAATTAGATAATAAATAAAAAATCGAGCATTTTTCTCGACTTTTATACAATACTTTATTCGGGTGCTTGCATAAGCGCCCGTCTTTTTGTAATTTTGCATACTTTTTAACGCATAAAAAATCAAAATGATATGAATATTGTCTGTTTAAATTTAAAGAATGTTTGTCTTTGTAGGGTACGAATTCTGTTGTTGATTTCTATACTATTTGTCGCGCTGGGAATGTATGGAGCCGTGTACGATTTTACGCCGACGGATGGAGGTCAGGTGGTGAATCTTAAGCCGGGCCAGCAGATTTTGCTTTCCACGATTGTAAATGGTGAGGAGTATTTCGTGTGCCATTATCCGAGTTATACGGGTGGCTATTTCGGTTATACGAACTGGGATGGTAATAAAGGAAACTTCCTCAAGTTGGTTCCGCAAGATGCTGCGGCAACGGAAGCCGCGTCTCCTTCTATCTGGACGATTGACGAACCGGTGCCGTTCAAAAGTGGCGAGAAAACTTATCCAATAGATGGTATCGCCTATACGATGTGGAGTACCAACCCCGGAGGCGATTCATATACCTTGCTCACGTCTTCCGGTAATTCCTTTAGATATCAAGGCGATTTGACCAGAGAAGCAGACAATGCCAATATCTGTAACGCCATCTTTGTCGTACCGACCAGTTCCGCTAGCACTCCCTTTGACCCGAATAACACGATGGGCAGAGGAACTAAGTTTAACGGTGCGAAAGGGTATGGTTTCTTGGGTATGCCATACCACGAAGTGTATTGGCTGGATATACCGCGAGGCAACGGTAACCCTGTCGCGTATCTCAATGCTTCATTGGTTGGTTTCAATAAAACGCTTGAAACTATAAAGTATAGTAACAATGAAGCATCGGCTCGACCGGGTCAGGCATTGTATGCTTTTGGTAATAAAGATAAACACCATGCAACCCCGCGTACGATTTTCCGTCTCTATATATTGGATGAGACGACTACTTCTTCGTGCCCGGATTCGTATTTCTTTGCATTTGATGAGCAGGATTATAAGCAATACAATAAAGACTTTGCCAAAACGCCCGCTACGTACACCATTAAGAAGAAGACCTATACCATCGACCGTCTGGCCTGCATGGAGCGTATTCCGGATACCAAGTACCACGTAAGCGACTATATGTATGTGCCTATACCCGACAGTACGTACTACTTTGTGGGCTATCAGAATAAGTATTGCCATACGGGCCAAGGAGATGCATTTAACTCGCAGTTCAAGAATATTGACACGCTAAAAATCCAGCACTTGGGAAAGCCTGCACCGAGAGGAGCTTTCGGCCGAATGATTGTGGACACGACGCAGACCGACAAACAGAACCTTGGTGTGGAGTTCCAACCGGGTGGCTATTTCTTGCGCACCAATACCGGCCGTAACATCCGGTTGGTTCCGAATGCAGATGGTACGGTTTGGACGTGCGAGGAGATGTGGCATATTACGGCGGAGTACACAGCTTTGACCATCAAAGCTACGATGTTCACCGGCTCCGAATATGACGAACATGACCCGGGCGCGGATATCCCCGACTGGAGTGTTCCTGTCGTAGGTACGTCTGTGCCCGTTGTAGGCGGAGGTAGTATTATCGACTGCGACGGTTGGGCACGTATCCACATTGACAACGCCGCTCCGAACGGTGCTATCGAGTTCGTACCGGCGAACCCGGATCGGCATATTCATTATGATAACAACGGTTGCACAGGTGATACTATCGCAGATCAATATCCGATGTACGGCAAGACTAAAGTCGCCGCTCGGGATGCGCGTCTTGTGAAAGGATTTACGTTCCATGGCTGGGCAACAAGTCCCGATGGGGATGTCTTGTATCATCCGGGCGACTCAATCGACTTGGTACCAGGCACGACGACACTCTACGCAAAAGCTACATATAATGGTACGATCCACGTAGCGCTCTCGTTCAAGAAAGACGACGGCAAGCGTTACTTCCTGACCCACCCGGGTACGGCGGCGCCGCGTTTTTCCCGTGCGCGCTACATAAAAGACTGGACCGATGCGTACCAGGGTATGGCGAATGCGGACAATGTGGATGATAAGTATATCAACACCTTCAAGCTGAAGAACGATTTCGAGGTCGAGATTCCTGAAGGCGAATTCCCATTGGATCCGCGTCGTGAACTGCGCTACGGTGCGAAAGACTCGCTGCTCTTCTATGAGTATTTTGCACCGGCCAAGGAAGAGTATCTCGGATTGTACTACGAAGACCCAAATACGGTTCTTGCCAATAACACATGGGCGGGTCTGTTCACTTCGACCAACGGCTGGCCGGACTATACCGTGGCGGATGTGCAGAATACCAAACTCAAATCTACACATTATGTGCACCGCGTGAATGGCGTCCTGAGACGCGACGAACGAAGCAACAGTAGCGCGCCTTTCGTCAAGTACAACGCAGCGGCGAACCAGTTTGACGGCGACGCTTCGGAAGCAAACGCAACCGTCTTCCAGATATCCCGAGTACGTGTAGCGGATGAGCATTATGTTGTTATCCCCGATGCGACTACGGAATGGACCGATACTATCACGTTTGGTATTCACCATGACGAAAATATAGAAAGCCCTGTGTGGTCCAAACTGATTGGCAAACAACTCATGGCAATGATGAAGTTGGATGACGACACCGTCTATTTCCATCCGAACCCGGATAAGATCATAACCGAATATCAGCAGTTGCGTTTGAATGCCAACTATCGTTTGGAAGAGAGTTTTGAATATATCCGCGATGCACGTGTGGAGAGTTTAGGAGAAGCTGTGTTGGCTGAGGACAAACCTACCATGAACGAGCGCTTGGAAAAGAACTATTTTGGTCGTCTCGTTACCAGCGGCTTGAATACCCCGATAGATGTTATTTACAATGGCCAATATATCGATATTATTGATACGATACGTATTACGCTCCGAACCCTTGGACCGGTGAAGATCAAAGAGTACTACGGTCGTTGGAAAGAGGGTGCACCGGGACTGCATATCCGTCCCGACGGTTCGCGTTACCGCGATATCATCGTCCGTACCAAGACGGTGCATTACAGCGAAACGGAGGAGAGACTGGTGCTCTCTCCGGAAGTTCCTGCCTATATGTTCAGCCCGCTGAAGGATGCCGAGAAGATACTGAATTTCACCCTTGCGAAGGAGCGATTCCGCCAACTGTTGGATACAAAGGGTAATGTGCTGGCGGAGGAAATATTGTCCTCTAGAGAAACCACTACTTTGTTGCACATTACCACCAGCCAGTGTACCTTTACGAGCGGTAGTCCTTCCAGCTATTTCGATATCGTAAACGAAAGGACCCTTGAAGATCACGTAGCGTTGATTACAAAGGCGAATAATGAATCAGGTCCGAATCATGATACGCTGCTCGTCAACACCGAGGTTACGATCGATGCTGTTTCTCATCCGCTTAGTTGCCGAGTACCTTTGGTACAAACTACCTTGGAGAGCGAGGAGTTGGTATGGTCTGCGGTAGTGAATGGACAACGCTATTTCATCATGGCGGGTGAAGACGGTGGCAATAAGTCTCTCATCTTCCGTCAGTATGAGCAGAAGGGTAATACGCTCTACAAGAAAGAGGATGGTAAGACCCAGTTGGTGAAAGGTTCCTTGGACGCAGCCAATAGCGATACCAAGTATATCACGCCTTGGAAATACGCTTACGTGAACCAAGATCTTCAGCAACTCACGCTGGCGATAGACGCTCCTGTGGATCTGAAATTCATTATTACCGGATCCACTCCGGGAGTGCTGGAAAATAGTGATCCGGCGACAGCAGCTACGCTGACGTATGAGTATGTGAATGTCTATGTGAATGAAAATGAGAACTTTGAGGAGCAGGTAAAACTCAAATACGGCAATGACAAGTGGTTGAAACTCATTGTGACTGCCGACGTACCTTCGCTCACTTTGGCTGACGATGATGACGATGCGACAGTCTTCTCCTGGACCTATCTGGAGCACGAGTACGAACTCCTCAATAATGGAGCCTATCCGAACAAGCCTCAACTGGAGTTCGGCTATAACAACACGACGGGTGCTTCCGTTCAGACGCGTTATAAAGCCCGCCGCGTCTATTCAATGTTGCTCAATAACACCATCACTTATTGCGGTCGAGAAGACGAGAACGATATCGCGGATCTTGTTAACTCGGCACTGGATTGGAAGACGGATACGACTTTCACCCTCATCCGTGACAGCCGCTTTAGTGACGGAGCGAGCGGATTGAGCAGAACAACGAATAGTAGTACGCTGACCACCACTGTGACGCCTTCCGGCGACAGTCCTACGGATATTCAATTCGGCGGCAAATATGTGAATATCGTTGATACCCTCGATGTGCAGATCTCGCTGAAAGACGGAGCACCGGACTATCGTTTTGCGGACAAATGGAGCAGCTTTAAGTCTGTCGAGGATGCGCATCTCAAGATTCCGCTTATCCGTAAGACCTATCACTCTGCGCCCTACGACTCGCTTATCTGTATGGTAGAAAACGATGAATACAACTATGTCTTCCCGCCGGTAGTTTCAGAGGAGACAAATACCCATACCTTTGTCTTCGGTACGGATCACCGCCATGGAACGAACGTTCTGGATGTAGATAACCGGGTGATCTCTTATGATGGAGAAGCAGATAGTCATACCGACCTTATGGACTTTACCAATCCGGCTCTAACAGAGATCCGTTTGATCGAAGATAATGGTAGTACGCCGGATTGGTGCGAGATAAGCAATATAGGTAAGCATTCGATTACAGTCCGCTGTAAAGGAGACGGTATCCGTTCGCCGCGCTCAGCCAACATTTTGTTGGCTTATGCGATGAAAGTTAATGAGAAATGGCGTTATATCAATTTCCGCGTCCAAGTTGCGCAGTCCAGCCGCTTCCAATTTGAAGGCAACCAACACCTTGTACACTCGAAAGGTGCATCCGGTGATGATTTGAAGGATGGTGTGCAACAGGTACATGAGAATAGGACGATACTCTATTATTACAACCCGTCCAACGTAGCGCAATCTACCGACCAACGTGTAGAGCTGCCTATCCGCGAGCGTAACTTCTACGGCTGGTGGCGTTGGTACTCGCT
>JAFSQV010000094.1 GCA_017446455.1 Paludibacteraceae bacterium | reverse complement strand
TGCCTTTGCGAATTGACCACCAAAGATCTTCACGCCAAGACGTTTGCTTTCTGATTCACGGCCGTTCTTAGAACTACCGACACCTTTCTTGTGAGCCATACTGGTTGTCCTTTCTTTTTAAGCAATAACAATTTCTTTAACTACGACATTCGTCAAATCTTGACGGTGTCCATTCAGTTTGCGATAACCTTTGCGACGTTTCTTGTGGAAAACAAGAATCTTCTCACCGCGGCACTCGTTGTCGAGTACTTCGCAAACCACTTTAGCGCCCTTTACATAAGGAGCACCAACTTTTACTTTACCCTCATTGTCGAGGAGCAGTACGTTCTCAAACTCGACCGTTGCACCCTTCTCAAGGTCAGCGATGCGGTTGATGAACAGTTTCTTGCCAGCTTCTACTTTAAACTGCTGGCCTTTCATTTCTACAATTGCGTACATTGACGATTGTTTTAAATGTTCGGGCGGTGCGGCGTTCGCTGCTCGAGCGAAACTTTTTCAGGCCTATCCGTATAAATACTACTTTTTTTTTACGCCGAATGGCTAACTGGGTGTCGAGCCTCTCGACGAAAAAGCCCGCAAAATTACTACAAATATTTGAATTGACCAAATTTTTTTGCAGTTTTTTGCAATTTTATGTGTTTTTGCTACTTTTAGTACGCGTTAATCTGCTTTTTGACCGTTTCATTAATGAAATCCGCGAACTCTTGGATGGTCATCGAGCCCTTTTCTTCCGCGCCTTGCTGACGAACAGAAACGAGACCTTGCTCGGCCTCTTTCTCGCCGACGATCAGCATGTACGGAATACGCTTCAATTCGTTGTCGCGAATCTTACGTCCGAGTTTCTCGTTACGGTCATCTACGATGACACGTACGTCTTGTTGCTCGAGTATCTCTTTTACCTTCCAGGCATAGTCGTTGCTCTTCTCGGAGATCGGCAGCACAACGGCCTGATCCGGAGTGAGCCACAGCGGGAACTTACCGGCGGTGTGCTCTATGAGCACGGCTACGAAACGCTCCATCGAACCGAACGGCGCGCGGTGGATCATCACCGGACGGTGTTTCTGGTTGTCCTCACCCGTATATTCGAGTTCGAAACGCTCCGGCAGGTTATAGTCCACCTGGATGGTACCCAACTGCCAACGACGACCGAGGGCGTCCTTCACCATAAAGTCGAGTTTCGGACCATAGAAAGCAGCCTCTCCGGTCTCTTCGCGTGCCGGCAGATTCATTTCCTTGCAAGCCTCGCGGATCGCATTCTCTGCCTGCTCCCATATCTCGTCCGAACCCACGTATTTCTCGTGGTTGTTCGGGTCGCGAAGCGAGATCTGCGCCTCGTAGTTCTCGAAGTTGAGGGCCTTGAAGATGATATTGATGATCTCCATCACGCGGATGAACTCCTGCTTCACCTGATCGGGGCGGCAGAAGATATGCGCATCGTCTTGCGTGAACGAACGAACACGCGTCAGTCCGTGCAACTCACCGCTCTGCTCGTAGCGATAGACGGTACCGAACTCCGCGCAGCGGAACGGCAGCTCTTTGTACGAACGCGGGCTGTTCTTGTATATCGCGCAGTGGTGAGGACAGTTCATCGGCTTGAGCAGATATACCTCGCCCTCTTCCGGCGTCGTGATCGGCTGGAAAGAGTCCTTGCCGTAGTGATCCCAGTGACCGGAGGTCATATAGAGGGTCTTGGATCCGATATGCGGCGTGATCACCTGCTCGTAACCGTAGCGCTTCTGGATCTTCTTGAGGAAATCCTCAAGACGCAGACGCAGCGCAGTACCTTTCGGCAACCAGATTGGCAGACCCTTGCCGACCATATCGGAGAACATGAACAGCTCGAGGTCTTTACCGATCTTACGGTGGTCACGTTTCTTCGCTTCCTCGAGCAGCGCGAGGTACTCGTCGAGCAGCGCTTTCTTCGGGAAGGAGATACCATATATACGCGTCATCATCGGGCGTTTCTCATCGCCGCGCCAGTAGGCTGCGGAGCAGGAGAGCACCTTCACGGCCTTAATCGGTTCAGTACTTACCAAGTGCGGACCTTTACAGAGATCCGTGAAATTACCTTGCGTATAAGTTGTAATATGTCCGTCTTCGAGTTCGGAGATCAGCTCGCATTTATAACTCTGGCCTTTGTCGCCGAAAGCCTTGAGCGCGTCGGCCTTGGAAATCGATTTCTTTACCAGCGCCTCTTTCTTCGCGCGCAGCTCAAGCATCTTGTTCTCGATAGCGGCAAAGCAGGTGTCGTTAATAACTACGCCCTCGGGCGGCATTACGTCGTAGTAGAAACCGTTCTCGATAGCCGGACCGATACCGAATTGGATACCCGGATAGAGTTCCTGCAGCGCCTCAGCCATGAGGTGACTCGAGGTATGCCAGAAAGCATGCTTCGCTTGCTCGTCCTCCCATTTATGGAGTTTGATAGCGGCATCCGCCTCGATGGGGAAATTGAGTTCTACGATTTGGTCATTGACCGATGCGCAAAGAATGTCCTGCGCAAGACGTGTGCTGATCGACTCAGCGATTTGCAACGGCGTCACGCCGTTTTCGTACTCGCGGACGCTCCCGTCCGGAAAAGTGATTTTAATCATAAATAAAAATAAATAAACCTACAAACGTTTACGGCTCGGAGCTAACAACTGCCCCTTCGCACAAATCGGGCACAAAAGTACTGCTTTTTTTTGACATACGCAAATAAAATTGCCCAAAATTTGCAAATATGCAATTTTTGTTGTACCTTTGCGCCGCAATTTATCTTCTATTGGTATGAGACAGCGTGTTTTTTCTATCCTGTTGATCGCCTTTCTGGCGGGCACGTACTCTGTTCCGGCCTTTGGTTGGGGTCAGAAAGGTCATCGCATTATTGCTAAGGTCGCGTATGACAATCTGAGTCGTAAGGCACGCAAGGCGGTGGACAAGGCGCTGGGTGAGAAAGGCGCTATCTATTGGGCCAACTGGCCGGATGAGATCAAATCCGACACCATCTATCCGGATAGCTACGATTGGCATTTTCAGGACTTCGAGGGCGGGCTGCCGGATTCGACTGTAGCCGATGCGCTGATCCATTATCCGGCCGAGGGCGGCAACCTCTTCCGCGCCCTGGACAGCCTCATCGCGGTACTCAAAGCCGGCAAGGGCGACATGCACACCTTGCGCTTCGTCATTCATCTTTCCGGCGACCGCTACTGTCCGATGCACATGGCGCACCTGTCCGACAAGGGCGGCAATGCAGTGAAGATGAAATGGTTCCGCGAAGAGACGCGCCTGCACACCGTTTGGGACACGCACCTCATTGAGTCGCAGGGCTACAGCTATACCGAGTACGCCGAGAAACTCGAACTCGAATACGGCTGGGCAAAGAAATATATCGACGCGCAGACCGACGCCGAACTGCTGCTCGACACCTACCACCTCACCTCCGACATCTATACCTATCAGGCGACCTGGGACGGCAACACCTACCATTATATCTACCGCTGGCGCACGGAGATGGAGGAACAGCTCTACATCGCCGGCATACGCCTGGCTAAACTGTTGAACGAAATATATAAATAAGATACCATGAAAAAATCTTTTACGCTATTTTTCATCCTTCTCTGCTCCTCGTGGCTGTTCGCAGCCGACATCGACATGCAGATCCATTGGGGCACGAAAGAGGCCCAACTGAAGTCGATGAGCACGGCCGGCAAGCAGAAGAACTACTACAAAGACGACTACAGTCCCGAGAACCTGCGTGCGCTGAGCGGCGACGAGCTGTTCGGGGCGCTGAACACCCTCATGGGCAACACCTGCAAACTCCTGGAGAGCGGATACGACTACAATGCGTTGCGCTCCGCGTATGTAAATGTCGATAAGGACCTCAATAACTCCGGAAACATCATCGGCTATTATGACGGTCAGTCGATGGACGGCACCTGGGATCAGGGCAATACGTATAACCGCGAGCACACCTGGCCGCAGTCGAAAGGCGCAGATAAAGGTACGCCGATGGGCTACGACATGCAATCGGTGCGCCCGGCGAATGCTGCCATCAACAGCAGCCGCGGCAGTAAGGCGTACGGCGAAGGAAGCCAGTATTACGACCCGAACGAGATAGCGATCAATAACTCGCTGTATGCGCCTGAGCACTTGGGCTCCTATCGCGGCGACTGCGCGCGCGTGATCCTTTATGACTATATCGTGTACGGCAAAGCGGGCGGGTACAGCAATGACTTCTATCTGGGCAACGCGCAGCTGCTGAGCAAACTCGGCAAAAACGGCATCTTTGAATCGGTGGGTGTGCTGCTTAAATGGCACATGCAGGATCCTTCGTCGCTGACGGAGATGGTGCGCAACGACGGCGCGCAGGCCTATCAGGGCAACCGCAATCCCTTCATCGACTATCCGGAACTGGCCATTCAGATACTGAAAGACCAAGTGACCTCGTATCCGGTCAGCGTGACGGGCGCAGAGATGTGGCCGGCTTATTCGCTCACGCTCAATACCGGATTCATCGCGTATATGGGCACGAAGACCTCGCGGCCCGAAGAGGTGACCGTCACCGGCGCAGACTATGAGTACGACAACGTCTCCGGCCGCCTGATCATCACCAAGGTGAAGGGAGCCGTGACGATCTCCGTGGCCTCTGCGCAGGCGCTGGAAATGACCGAAGACGGACAACAAGCACTCAAGACCATCCACAACGGACAAATAGTCATCCTCAAGAATGGCAAAGCGTATTCTATTCTCGGCGCTCCTGTTGGCGATATTCGCTAACGGCGTGTCGGCAGGCACGAACCTGCAGATATACTACGACTTCGGTAGCGGAGGAACGGCTTGCGCGAACCAGCGTTCGAATCGCGTGACCACCACTATCGAACTTTTCTACCCCGACCCGTGGGGTACCACTTTTGCGTTCGTGGACCTCGACTATAACATCAACCCCATCGACCCGCAGAACACGCCCTTCATGAGCTACGCGGAGATCGCGCGGTGCCTCAATTTCTGGCAGAGCACGAAGGCCAAGGACCTGAGCATCCAGGTGGAGTACAACGGCGGTTTGGGTATCTTCAAGGACGCGGTGGGCGATATCCGCGGCTACGGCATCAATCACGCCGCGCTCGTCGGTCTCAACTACTGCCTGCACACCGCCGATTATAAGAATATCTTCAATCTCGAGCTCCTATATAAATACATCGTCGATCCGGACAACGGCATCAAGAACCAAGCGCCGCTCCAGTTCACGTTCGTGTGGGGCTGCGACGATTTCTGCACCGCGCCGGGTCTGCGTTTCTCGGGTTTCCTGGATATCTGGGGACAGCGCCTGGGCGGCCAACAGTCGTTCGTGCTCCTCACCGAACCGCAACTATGGTATAATATCGGCCGGTGGTTCAAGTGCCCGAACCTCAATATCGGCACGGAGATTGAATTCAGTTATAATTTCAACGGCGGGACGCCGGGTACGGGATTCATGTGCAATCCCTGTTTAGGTATTAAATGGACTTTTGACTAATGCTGTTTATTTTCATCGTCATCGCAATCTTTGCGGTCGCTCTCACTCGTAAACTTCCTTTCAAAGAACGGATCACTATCTTCTCTCGCGGAGCAGGCAACACGAACCTGCTGCTGATGGTATGGATCTTCATGCTCGCCGGCGCTTTTGCCGCGAGTGCGAAAGAGATGGGGGCCGCTGGTGCGATGGTCGATCTGACGCTGCATTTCCTTCCGGCGAAGTTCGCCTTGACGGGTCTTTTCCTGGCGGCCTGCGTGACGTCCCTCTGTATGGGTACGTCGGTAGGTACTATCGTAGCACTGATGCCTATCGCCGCGGGGCTCGCGGAGCGCACAGAGATGGCGCTGCCGATGGTTGCCGCAGCCGTCGTAGGCGGCGCGTTCTTCGGCGATAACCTGAGTTTTATCAGCGATACGACGATCGTCGCCACGCAGTCGCAGGGCTGCCAGCTGAGCGATAAGTTCCGCTATAACGTACGTATGGTGATGCCTGCGGCGCTCATCGTCGCGGTGGCGTACGTCTTCCTCGGCGGAGAAGCCGCGGATATCACCGCTACCGGCGCTATCGAGTGGTGGAAAGTGCTACCCTACCTCGCGGTCCTTATCTGCGCCGCTTGCGGCATCAACGTGCTGGTCGTCCTCACGGCCGGCAATATCCTCACCTGCCTCACGGGTATGATCGACGGCAGTTACGACCTCATGGGCTGGATCGGCAGCGCTTCGCAAGGTATCATGGGCATGAGCGAACTCATCCTTATCTCCATGCTCGCCGGAGGTATCTTCGCTATCTTCAGCTATGCCGGCGGCTTGGACTTCATCATCGACCGTATGACGCGGCATATCAAAGGCCGGGCAGGTGCCGAATGGAGTATCTGCGGACTCGTAGCCTTCGCCAATATCTGCACGGCCAATAACACCATCGCTATCCTCTCCGTCGGCGATATCGCCAAGCGCGTAGCGGAGCAGTTCGACATCGACCCGCGACGCAGCGCCAGCCTCTTGGATACCACCAGTTGCTGCGTACAGGGCATCCTGCCCTACGGAGCACAACTGCTCATGGCCTCCGGACTTGCCGGCATCAGCGCCATCAGCATCCTACCCTATCTCTTCTATCCCGCACTCCTCGGACTCGCCGTCATTGTTACCATTCTTTTCCAACGCAAAAACCCCTGAAAAAGGTATTACACTTCTATAATATTGTGTTAACTCTCTAGTATGTTAATCCGAACATTTTTTGCATTTTTATTGCCTGTTTGTGTTAACGCTCTAGTATTATATACTACGTATATAATACCGACGAAAACGCGTGCAAAATTTAGTGCGTGATAAGTGCGAGATAAGTGCGTCATAAGTACGCGGTAAGTGCGAGATAAACGGGGTTCAGTAGGGGCCCTTTGCTACCCCTTTGCTGCTTTTTGCTACCTTCTGCCATCTTTCGATACTCCCTGTTGAATAGAATTATTGCAAACTCAACTTTGCAAAATTCATTTTTTTTGGCAGTTTAAGTAACATAAAGTTGCATATTTCGCGCAAATTGTGTATTTTTGTGCCCTGTTTTTGTATTTATCATATACAAACGAAAAAATCGAACATAAATAAACAATATAGTATTAATCTAAAAATTCAAGGTATCTATGAGCAAAAAATTTTACTCATTCTTATTCCTCCTCACCGCCTTCCTCTGGCTGGGAACAGGTACGATGTGGGGAGATGAACTCAATGAGGGTTTTGAAGGAACAACATTTGCTCCAGATGGGTGGACCAATACTCATGTTTCTGGAACTGCTGTTTGGGATCGGAATACCTCAGTAAAAAGATCTGGTAGTGCTAGTGCCAGGGTGAATAATGCTAGTTACGGAGAGAACTATCTTATTACTCCTAAATTAAAACCGCAGTCTGGTGAGAGCTTGACTTTTTACGCAAAAGTTAATGAAAACGCTAACAATACTGTGTTGACAATTGAAGTTTCGACAACAACAACTGCGGCTTCTAGTTTTACGACTACTCTTGTAACGTACAACACGGGATCCAAAAAGTCGAATCCGCTTACAACTTCTTGGGTTCAAAAATCTATCAGTTTGAATTCCTATGCAGGACAAGAGATTTATGTTGCCTTTCATGCGAAAGATGATTATGGAGCATCTAATATTTTCATTGATGATGTGGCAGGCGTAACTCTTTATGAAGAAGAACAATCTTCTTGCGCAAATCCGGTTTTGGGCACTCCGACCATTCTTCCGGATGGTGTAACCCTTACTTGGACGGCAGGCGGAGAAGAGACTGCTTATCAGTACGCGTGTGTAGCAAAAAATGCTACTCCCGAATCATGGACAAATGTACCAGGCACGGAACTTACCCTTACGCTTCACGATCTCACCGTTGGTACTTCCTATGACCTTTATGTTCGTTCCGATTGCGGAGAAGAACAAAGTTCGGGGGCTAAAGTGAACTTCACTCCGACATGTCCTGCTCCGACTGCTCCTTCTATTTCGAATATAGGAGCAACGACTGCAGATCTCTCTTGGACTGCCGCAGCCGGCATTTCCAAATATCAATATGTAGCTGCTATCAGCGGTCAAACTCCAAACTGGGACAATGCAGAAGAAGCTGCTGCTTCACCTGTAACATTATCCGGCCTGCAACCGGGTAAAACATACAAAGCATATGTACGCTCGTTCTATAGTGCAACCAGCATCAGTAGTGCTGTTTCTACAGCAGATTTCCAAACGGAGTGCGCTGCAGTAGGTCTGCCATATTCTGAGACTTTCGATGCAACAAATCCCTGCTGGAAATTAGAACATTGTCATAGTAGTACAGGTGTAAATAGTGGTCGCTTTAGATTCTATTATACTTCCGCATATCCGCAATACCTTATCTCTCCGGAAATTGAGGTGTCTGCAAGTCCTGTACAGGTAGAGTTTGAGTACCAGAACTCCTCGAATTCCTATCCTGAAACCTTCCAAGTAGGTTATTCTACTACCACCAAAGATGTCGATGCCTTTACTTGGGGTGATGTATTTACCGCAAGTGATAACACCAAAGTGTTAAACTATAGCGATGTTTTGCCGGCAGGTGTTAAATATATTGCTATTCAGTGTACTTCGGATAATATGTACTATCTCTACATTGACAACTTCTCTGTTTCCGAATATGTAGCACCCGCTTGTGAAGCTCCGACGGCTGTAGTTGCCAGCGATATTACCAATAACAGCGCTTCGATCAGCTGGACAAACGGTGGAGAAGAGACTTCTTGGAAATTGCAATACAAGAAGAGTACCGAAGAGAACTGGACTGCTGCTAACGGCGGTGCAGCCTTCACTACTAAGCCTTTCGCTCTCAGCGGATTAGAGGCAAGCACTACGTACAACGTACAAGTGAAAGCTATCTGCGATGAAGAAAGTGAATGGAGTGATGCCGGTGAGTTTACCACAGACTGCGATCCTGTGAATATGCTTGCTAAGCAAGAGTTTGGATCAAGTCTGCCGGAGTGCTGGAAGTTAGCGAAGACAGGTGGTTATGATTGGGCTTCAAACAGCACCTATAAAGTGAGTGCATCGTACTCAATGTACTATTATGGATACACTGCAACCGAGAATTACTCGGATCTGATAACTCCTTCCGTAACACTTACAGAAGATGCTAATCTTAAATTCCAATTAAGGAACTACTATTACGGTTCTGAGGCTGATGGTGAAGTATATATCGTAACCGGTTCTACCACTACTAAACTGCTTGATTTCCCGAAGACCACATATGCTGAGCCTTGGGCATTGCAAACCATCGATTTGTCGGCATACACTGGCCAAACAGTTAAGTTCATCTTCCGTGGCCACGGAAAGAACTCTGGCGCTAGTTTCTATATCGACGACGTAGAGGTAAGTGCTAAACCGTGTGATGCTCCGACGGGATTGTCGAAGGTAGAGACTTCTTCTTCCGTAGCCCTTTCTTGGACGGATGATGCAGCTAGCAAATGGAATCTCCGCTGGCGCGAGGTAACTGAGCCGGAGAGTGCTTGGAACGATGTAGAGAACCTTACGGCGAAGAATTTGTCGCTTTCTACAACGGACGGTCTTGTGTTCGGTAAGAACTATCAGGCACAAGTTCAGGCTGTTTGCACTGACGTTAAGAGCAGCGATTGGAGTAGTTTGATCTCCTTCGAACTCGTTTGCAACGCTCCGACGGCTCTTGCAGTAACCGCTCGCACGGACAACTCCGCTACCTTCAGTTGGACCAGCAGCGAGAGCGCTTGGGTGCTCCAGTACTCTGCTGACGGCGAGAACTGGGAGAGCGAGAATGTAACTACTAATCCGTTTACGCTGAGCGGTCTGACTGCCGGTACGAACTACCAGGCTAAGATCCAATCGGCTTGCGGTAGTGAGTTCTCGAATGTCGTTTCCTTCAAGACTTGGTGCGATGAGGCATTGACCTTGCCGGTAGCATTGACAAGCTTCACCGCTGTTCCTGCTTGCTGGGAGGAGAGTCCTGCCGGTGCAATACAGATTGCAAACAACAAGTTGTGCTTCGTTGGTGAAGGAGAGAAATTCCTCTACTTGCCGAAGACGGCTATCAACTTGAACTTGCTCTCTGTAACACTGACATTCGGCGGAAGTCTCGAACTCGGTTATATCTCCGCTCCGAACGGCGCGTTCACCCAATTGATTGCAGCTCCTGTTAGTGGCACCGAGTATGATTTGGCAACGCTGGCCCCTGAAGCAGCTGGTTATCTGGCTATCCGTTATAACGGAGCAAGCAGTTGGGCACAGGCAAGCATCTCTGCTGTCAACATCCGCCGCACTCCGACTTGCTTGAAACTTGACGCTCCGACAGCAACTCCGGGCGTAGGTAGTGCTTCTATCTCTTGGATCGCCGGTAGTGAAAGTGCTTGGAACCTCCAGTACAAACTCGCTTCTGCTACTGAGTGGACCGATGCAACGGGAACCATCGCAAGTCCGTTCGCTCTGAATGGCCTGGAGCAAGGTGTATCTTATAAGGTACGCGTACAGGCGAACTGCGGTGAGGAACTCAGCGACTGGTCTGACGAAGCTTCGTTCACGACCGACTGCGATGCTGTCTCTGCACTGCCGTTCATCGAGACCTTCGATGCTGCTCTGAGCAACTGCTGGACGATCTATTCTGAGAATACAACTACCTACGCAAGTCAGGTATATGGAGGCGAACTCCGTCTCCCGGGCGGTAAGGAAGGTGCAGGTCACGTAGTTGTTCTGCCGGAGATCACAGCAAGCCTTGCAACAGCAAAACTGACGATCGAGTACACTGCTTCTTCCAATGGTGAGACTCCGGAAGTAGGTTATGTAACCGACAAGGCTGACAAAGAGACCTTCGTTCAATTTGCTGAATTGGATAAGTCTGCAAACGAAGCACGCATTGATGTAAGCTCGCTGCCTGCCGGTGCTCATTTAGCTCTCCGCTATGACGGAACCGGCTCGACTGAAGGCACATTCGCAGTACAAGAGATCCGCATCCTTGAGCAACTAACGCTGCCTGACAATGTAGATAACACCGCTACTCTGTCTGCTAACTTAGGCAAAGCCGTTGACGTCACTATCGGTCGTACGTTCGTTTGCGCGGGATACTATAATACTATCTGTTTGCCGTTCAGTCTGAGCGCTGCTGAGTTGGCTGCAAGTCCGATTGCAAGCAACGACCTCTGGGCATTCAAGTACGCTCGCGTAGAAGGCGGTGAGTTGCTCATCCGCATCGTTGAGGCTGAGAGCATCAACGCCGGTGAGCCGTATCTCATCAGCTGGCCTGAAGGTGACAACATTGAGAACCCGCTCTTCAAGAACGTAACCATCTCTGCTTCTGTCGGTAAAGTCATGGGCAACGAGAACCTTAAGTTCGTCGGAACTCTCAAACCGGAAACATTCGTTGCTCATGATGACTCCAAACTGTTCCTCTATCAGAACAATACCCTCTATTGGTGGAACGGTGATGCTGCAAGCAGTCTGAAGAGCTTCCGCGCATTCTTCACAGTAGAAGGTGGCGCTGGCGAGATACCTATTAAGAACTTGCCGGCTCGCATCATCAAGGAAGAGCAAGAGACTACCGGCATCGACAATACCGGTGTAGATGCTCAGGCTCTCAAACTCCTTGAGAATGGTTGTGTTGTCATCATCCGCAATGGTGTTAAGTATAACATCCAAGGACAAGTAATTGAAAAATAATTATGGTTGAATGTTTAACGCTTATTGAAAGGAAAAGAATTATGAAAAAGACTAATTATATTCAACCCGCTACGGAGGTTATCACGATTAATACCGCATATGGTATCTGCCAATCCGTTTCTAAAAACGCACCGTTAATCAATGGTGGCGGAAATACCATTGACCCGCAAGAAGGACTCTAATCCCCCGCGCGCATAGCGCAGGTACATATATAGAAAATACGCGTACATAGGTGCGCGTATTTTCTATTTAATGTTGCATATCGCACTATGAGTGAGCATTTGTTTCATTTTTGCGAATTATTTTTGACAAAAATTTGTGTATTCCAATATTTTTGTGTACTTTTGCGCGCTTTTTATTCGTCATTAACGACAAACTACAATATTAACCGTTTATTTAAGGTTTTATGAAGAAATTCTTTTTACTCTTTGCCGCAGCATTGTTCTGCGCGAACGTGAACGCCGATCAGGCCATCACGATTAACCCCACCGGGAATGCCACACAGGGCCATTTCCCCATTTATGGTGATAACGCCGACTCGGAGGGCCACAAGGTACAGGCCATTTACTTGGCTAACCAACTCAACGGCATCGCTGTCGGCGATGAAATCAAGGCGCTGACCTTCTACTCCGCAAAGCAATCGCAATCGTGGGGCAAGGCTGAGTTTAAGGTATCGCTCGCCAAGACGGATAACTCCTTCTTCCAGAATGCATCAGGCGCATGGGCCTCTGCCTCGGAAGAAAGCACGCTCACTCAAGTGTTTGACGGTCCTCTGTCTGTAGCGGATGGAGAAGTGACTATCCCTTTCAACGCCCCGTACGCTTACGAGGGAGGTAACCTCCTTATTCAGGTGGAGATCTCGCGTGGTGGCTCCTATGCTGCTTCTTCTTTCTATTCCGCATCGAATACGGACTACCTGATTAAGTACGCCCATAGCGGTTCTTCCCGTGATGCCAAGCAACCGAAACTCACGCTGGTCGTTGCCGATGACGAGACGGATCCCGTCAGCCAAGATTGTAAAGCACCGACCGCTGTTACCGTAGCATCGGTTACGGAGTCCACAGCCACTATTACATGGGAAGGCGAAGCTGCGCAGTACCAGTACTGCCTCGAGTTCGAAGGAGACCAGCCCGACTGGGCAGCGGCTCAACTGACAGACCGGAAATCCGTCACGCTGACCGGTCTCTATGAGGAGCAGAAATACTATCTCTACGTACGTTCCTATTGCTCGGAAACAGCAGTGAGCGAGACCGTCAAAGCGACCTTCAAGACCGCTTGCGGCCGTCTGAACGTACCTTGGATTGAGACCTTCACGCGCGATGCTTCCGGTAGCGAGACAGCCGGTGACGTAGTCCCGGAATGTTGGATCATCTCCTCCGCTAATCCTGCCGTAACAATCGTTGCAGTAAAAGAAGATGACGGTAGCGGTGAAATGATACCTACCGGTGAACAATATCTCCAGGCCCGTGGAGGTGGCGCTACTTCCGCGCAGATCTTTGCGCTTCCGCTCTTCAATGCCAAACTCGACACCTGCGAACTCGCGTTTGACTACTATACCAACGTGGCCAGCGCGGACTACGGTTCGTTGGAGATCGGTTATATGACCAACCCCTCGGACGCTTCTGCGTTCGTCTCCTTAAAGACGTTTGAGCAGACGATTACTAGCACGCACGTGGTCTTCCCCTTGAATGACCTGCCTGCAGGAATAGAGCATATCGCCTTCCGTTATGCAGGCGGTACTAGCGATTTCGGCCGCGTGTCACTGGATAATTTTATCCTGGCCGGCATCGGTCATTCCGGAGAGGTAGATCCTGCGGATGAAGACGTTCCTGATGCACATATCTACGCATTGAGCTACTGCGAGGCCGCGTTCACATGGTATGCAAGCAACTCTTCTGCTTTTGCAATCGGCCTGTTTAATGTTACCACCCAAGCGCTCGTTGCCGGCATCACCGCTACGACCGAAGAGTGTATCCGTTTCGCATACGAAGACGGCGCAACCGTTTCATCTGAGAGTATCCATTACTGCTCCACCAAGTGGATCCTCAACGTCGATGAAGAAGGTCAGCAGCGCGGCGACGCATGGGCTGGCAGCGTGAAGAATATCGGTACCGCGGCTTCGCCGATCCTGGGGCTGAACCCGGGTGACTACCAAGTGCAGGTCTACGAACTGGTACAGGGCGAGAGCGGCTACTCCAAAGGCGATTTGTTAGCTACTATTCCGTTCACCTTGATCTCCAAAGAGGTGACGAACCTCGTAGCTGACGTAGCCGAGAACAAGGCTTCCGCTACCCTCACTTGGGACGCACCGGAGTACGAGCAAGGCGAGCGTCTGTACCTTCGCGTATGGGCAGGCGAGACCATCGCTTACGATAACTTCGACACCAAAGACCGTCCTACCAGCCCGCTGGTAGTCAGCGTCATCGAAGGCAAGTCCTACACCGCTATCGCGCAAGTGCTTGACCGCAACAACAACCCGATGGGTGACGAGATATCCACTTCCTTCACCGTAGGTGTCAACCAATACGAGCCGCAGAACCCGCACGCAGAGGTCTTCGGCGGCGATAACGTCACCTTCTCGTGGGAGGCAACCTCGCAAGCCGACCGCTACGTGATCACCCTCTTCTGGAACGGCGAGTTCTTCTCTACCCTCACCGTCAACGGAACCTCGAAGACCACGACCATGCCGAAGGACGGCACGTGGACCTGGACCGTACAGGCCTTCAACGAGGGCGAGAACGGTAACTATTTCGAGGCTTCCAACGCCATCGAAGGAAATGCGTTCGAGTCCAAGGCTACCGATATTCCTGAGGACGCTGTCGAACTGACGGTATGGACGATCGAGGCAGCTTATATGGATGCAGCCAGCGGTTACGACGCCGGCGGCAGACATGCATGGTATCTCTCGCTGGCTACCGGCGAGGAAGGCGGCAACGGACTGCCTTCGCCGATCTTCATGATCTATACCGAGAAGCAGGGCGCTATCTCCGGCGTATATAATGTATCGCGCGGAAATATCGACCTCATCAACTGCGGTATTGATATGACCGGCAAGCAGGAGGATGCAGTGGATGCCGTTGACGCAGAGTTGCGTCTCCAGTTCGACGGCTTCGACGAGGATCGCTTCGCGCAGGGATACGCGTATGCGTATTACACCGGTTCGTTCCGCATCGTAGGCAAAGACGGCAAAACCTATGTAGGTAAGTTCATGGAGCAGTTCTGCAACTCCTTCAACTTCTCTACCTATGATGCTGTTTACCGCGACCACGTAGGGATGTGGGACGAGGAGCCGCAAGGTATCGAGAATATCCAAGTGCCCGAAGAAGGAACCCATAAGATCCTTCACGAAGGTCAGATCTACATCATCCGCGACAACGTGATCTACACGATCCAAGGAACGCGAGTTCGTTAAAAAGTAAGGGCTGCCAATCGGCAGCCCTTTCCTTTAAACTTTAAACTTTCAACTTTCCTACTTCTTTCAACTTTCCTACTTCTTTCAACTTTCAACTTTCAACTTTTCTACTTCTTTCAACTTTCAACTTTAAACTTTAAACTTTATTGGTGTTGCTCGCGGAGCAGATCGTTCACCGTCTTCACGGGGTTGAAGGTCGAAACGGGCACTTCAACGAAGATGGTGTTCCAGCGGCTCATCGCGCCGTTCCAGAGACCCGGAAGCTCAAGCGCTAACAACTCCTTACCGTCTTTACTCTTATTGGAGATAAAGCCCGTCTGCGGATCTACGTATTGCGGCAGGTCGAACGGCTTGCCTTCGAAGTCGCGGATAGCGCATACGAGGTCCACCGGATTGAAGTGGGTCGACTGTTTCATCAGTTCCGGATCGCTGATCTGCGTGCTCTCGAGGATCTGGCAACTGATCGAGCCGTCGGCTTCGCGTACGAGGAACGGACCGCCACCGGGTTCGCCGGTGTTCTTCACTACGCCGCATACGCGGATAGGACGGTTCAACTTCGCGCGCTCTTCGTCGCTCAGGTTCGGGTCCTTGAGGGCCTCGAAGATACGTTTCTGCTCGGTGACGAGTACGCCGGCGAGGATCTGCTTGTAGCGGATCGTGTCTTTCTTCAGACGGTCAGGCACCACGTTGTCGATATTCTTGATGAATACGATGTCGGCATCTTGCTGGTTGAGGTTCTCGATGAGGGCTCCGTGACCGCCCGGACGGAAGAGCAGCTTGCCGTCTTTCGTGCGGAACGGTGTACCGTCGGGGTTCGCAGCAATCGTGTCGGTGGACGGCAACTGCTCGCTGAACGTCACATCATAGCGCACACCGAATTTCTCCTCGAATTTCTTGAGGTTGTCGGCGATATGCTGACGGAAGAGCGGAAGGTGGTCGTGGCTGACGGTGAAGTGCAGATAGACGGTCGGTTTCTCGCCTTCCTTCGCCGGGGCTACGCAGTATTGCGCACCTTCTACCAGGTGCTCGAGCGCAGGCGTACGCGCGCCATCGCGATATTTATGGAAGAGGAGCAGACCCTTCGGCAGGTCGCCGTAATGCATGTCTTGCAGCAGGAATCGCACTGCCTCCCGGCCTTCCTTACCGGCGAGCTGAGGGCCGAACGCAAAGCAGTCTTTATGCGCCAGAAAATCCTGAATGAACGGCGTCTCGATGCCGTCCTCGAGGTACTGGAACAGGTTCTTGAACATACGGCTGGCCGCACCCGAAGCCGGAACGAACTTCAGGATCTTATGTCCCTCTTTGAGGTACTCTTGCCAAGCAGCGATATACTGCTCTTGCTCCGCGCGTTTCGGGGCGAGAATGCCCTTCTTCGTCGAGGCCGGCGCTACGATATCCAACTCCGGAAAACCGTTTCGGAAGCATGCTAACTGTTGCTCCGCTTTCTCCAAGGAAATGCCTCTCGCTTGCAATTGCTCAAGGTCTTGTGCACTGAAATTGCTCATGGTCTATATGGTTAAAATTTTATTTGCGGTGCAAAATTACAACAAAAATTGCACATATGCAAGTTTTTAGAGCAATAAATTTTAGCAAAATAGAATTTTATTCTATTGTTACGGGTATGGTTGCGCACTCGGGGGCTTGCACACGGAGGGCGTAAACGGGCACGGAACATAGGGCACAGCCCTGCTAAAATTTATCGCTCTACCTTGCATATGCACCGCAAGACGCGAACGTAATTTCGGAGGGAACCCACCCCGTAGGGTGAACTGACCCCCAAAAGTTAGACACAAAACAAAGTGTCGCTTATGGTACATTCACTAGAAGAGAAGTTAGAAGTTATTAAAATGCACAAGCAAGGTGCGGGAGTCAAGTTGCTTGCAAAGAGATTTTGCCTATCTAG
>JAFSQV010000093.1 GCA_017446455.1 Paludibacteraceae bacterium | reverse complement strand
GCACGTGCTATCGACGAAGTCTTCTTCCTCGACGATTTCCTCGCTCTGGAGAAGGAGTTCCCGAACTTCCATTTCCACTTGGCGCTGGACCGTCCGGACCCGAAGGCCGACCAACTGGGTATCAAGTACACCCCGGGCTTCATTGCTCCTGTCATGGGCGACACCTACCTCAAGCAGCATGATGCCCCTGAGGATGTCGAGTACTACCTCTGCGGTCCTCCTATGATGGCCAAAACGGTATTGGATCTGCTCCACTCCTTAGGCGTGGATGACGCAGACATTCGTTTCGATAACTTCGGAGGTTAACATGCGGACAGAGCAAGAACTGCAAGGAGTGACTCTCTTAGGAAACCAGCACGTGCAATACTCGGATCAGTATAATCCGGGCGTGCTGGAGACCTTCGAGAACAAACACCCCGAAAACGAATATTTGGTGACGTTCGATTGTCCGGAATTCACGACCTTGTGTCCGAAAACCGGACAACCGGACTTCGGTCACCTGTTCATCAGTTATATCCCGCGCGAGCGGATGGTGGAGAGCAAGAGCCTCAAACTCTATCTCTTCTCTTTCCGCAACCACGGCGACTTCCATGAGGATTGCGTGAACATCATCATGAAAGACCTCGTGAAGTTGATGGATCCGAAGTACCTGGAGGTGACGGGTTGGTTCATGCCCCGCGGCGGCATCAGCATCTATCCGTTTGCGAACTACGCGGATAAGGAGCATGAAGCGTTGAAGGAACAGCGTCTGCGCGAGCAGTTTAGTAAGGTGTATGAAAGATAGTCTGATTGTTCTCTCGGGTGGATTGGACTCGACAACGATGTTGTACGAGTATCAGTTTCGTATCGGCATGGCGCTGTCGTTTCACTACGGCAGCAACCATAACGACAAGGAGTTAGAGTTCGCCAAACTGCATTGCAAGCGACTCGGCATCCCGCATATGGTGATCCGGTTGCCGTTCATCAAGCAGTTTTTTAAGTCTTCGCTCTTATCCGGCGCGGATGCGATTCCTGAAGGCAACTACGACGACGAGAACATGAAATCGACCGTGGTGCCGTTTAGGAATGGTATCATGCTGTCTATCGCCGCCGGAATTGCGGAGAACAACAAACTGCAATACGTGATGCTGGCGAACCATTCCGGCGACCATACGATCTATCCCGATTGCCGGCCGGAGTTCGTGGAAGCGATGAATAACGCGATCTGTTTCGGTACATGGAACGGCGTGCAACTGCTGACACCCTACACGCACTTGACGAAAACGGAGATCGTGCGGCATGGCATGAAGTTGGGCATCAACTACGACGAGACATGGAGTTGCTACAAAGGTGGCGACAAGCCATGCGGCGTATGCGGAACGTGCAGAGAGCGGGAAGAAGCGCTGCGGGACGCCGGTTATTACGATTGATGATTGATAATTGATGATTTTATGTACTACGTACAAAAGACGATAGAGATCTCGGCGGCGCATAATCTGATGCTGTCGTACGAGAGTAAATGTGAGCACCTGCATGGTCATAACTGGATTATCGTGGTCTATTGCCGCGCGAAAGAACTGAATCAGGACGGCATGGTGACGGACTTCACGCATATCAAACGCGTCGTGAAGGACACCTTTGACCACAAGTATATCAACGAGATCCTCGACGTCAATCCGTCGGCGGAGAATATCGCCCGCTGGATCTGCGACCATGTGGAGAACTGCTATAAGGTGAGCGTGCAGGAGAGCGAAGGGAATGTCGCGATCTATGAGAGGGACTAAGACAACCTAAGTCTACCTAGGTCTACCTAGGACTACCTATGGCTTATAAGGTTAACGAAATATTCTACACGTTGCAAGGCGAGGGTGCGCACATGGGTATCCCCGCTGTTTTTGTTCGGTTCAGCGGTTGTAACCTTCGTTGCCCGTGGTGCGACACGGAGTTTACGGAGAGTACGCCGATGAGTGCCGAAGAGATCGTAGCCGAAGTACAAGACCTGTATGACATCCCCAACGAGCGCCGTAAGATGGTGGTGCTGACCGGCGGTGAACCGAGTCTGCAAGTAGATCAACCGCTTCTGGATGCGCTTCACGCCGCAGGATTCTATATCTGCATCGAGACGAATGGTACACGTTCCCTACCCGATGGCATCGATTGGATCACCTGTAGTCCGAAAGCCGGAGAGTCTCCGGAGACGCTTAGCCATGCGGTTGAGCGGCTCGCGCTAAAGAAAGTGAATGAAGTGAAGGTGGTGTTCACGGGCACGTATGATCCGGAGGTATGGCGCGGACAATTGGAAGCCGAGCATTGGATGCTGCAACCGCTGCGGTATAACGGCGAATGGTTGATGCAGAGCGGGATTGACGAATGGGAAGACGACCGCAACGATAACCTGCCGGAGACCGTGCGATACATATTATCGCATCCGTTCTGGCGACTAAGCGTTCAGATACATAAAATAGCCGGACTTCGTTAGCCCGGCTATTTTAGTGTATGGTGTATGGTGTATAGTGTACAGTGTATTACTTCACGGCCTTAAAGGACATGTCGAGGGACTTGTAGCTATGGGTGAGGGCACCGACGGAGACGAAGTCCACGCCTTGCAGCGCATAGTCGCGGATGGTATCAATGGTGATGCCGCCGGAGGACTCAATCTCCATATGACGACCGGCTGTCTTCTCCCATGCACGGATGAGGTCCACTGCCTCTTTGGTCTTCGCGGGCGTGAAGTTATCGAGCATGATACGATCGGGGATATTGGTCGCGAGCGCCTCGTTGATCTCATCGAAATTGCGCACCTCGATCTCGATCTTCAGGTTCTTTCCCTTCTCCTTACAATAATCGCGTGCACGCGTGAGCGCGTTGGTGATACCTCCGGCGAAGTCCACATGGTTGTCCTTGAGCAATATCATGTCGAACAGACCGATACGATGGTTCATACCGCCGCCAAGCGCTACGGCTTCTTTCTCCAGATAGCGGAGTCCCGGCGTAGTCTTACGCGTATCAAGCACGTGACAACCGGTATCGGCTATCAGGCGCTGGTACTTGTCGGCAGTGGTCGCTACACCCGACATACGCTGCATGATATTAAGCATCGTGCGCTCGATCTGCAACAGGCTTAACTCTTTGCCATAGACCTTGAACGCGATGTCCCCCGGTTTCACGTGGTCACCGTCATGCAGGAACTGCTCAAAGCGGCACTCGGGATCGAAATAGTTGATGATCTCTTTCGCCACCTCGACACCGGCGAGCACACCCGTGTCCTTGATGATGAGTTGCTGACAACCCATCTGCGTAGGCGGAATACAACTGAGCGAGGTATGGTCACCATCGCGAATATCCTCTTCAAACCAGATAGCAATAAGCTTGCGAAGTTCTTGTTTTTCCATAATTTTGCTGTTTTGCGCTGCAAAAGTAGTAAAAAATTTGCATATATGCAAAAAAAAGTATAAATTTGCAGCGTGAAAGCAAAGTTTTTCGTCATAGGGTTGCTGTGTCTGTGCTCGTTGAGCCTGTTCGCAGAGGACAAATATGCCTATATGACACAGCATAACGAGTTGCGTGTCGGATGGGGCGACCAGCTGTTCGAGAGCCTCGTTTGGCACAACCCGACGGCTATCACGACGACGATGCCGGAGAGTTATCTGCAGACCTATCACGAGAACTACCACCACGACCAACACGTGTGGATCGAGTACCAATGGCGCTTCAAGCACTGGTTCTCTTTCGGCGCGATGGTCGATTGGAGCGATGTGCGTTGGGACAATGTGACGCGCAACGGCCGCGGTGTGGAAGTGGCCCGTGAAGGCGGACATTGGTTCTATAACCTCGTGTTCATGCCTACTATCCGCTTCACCTATCTCCATCATCCGAACGTGAACCTCTACTCGGGTCTGGGTCTCGGAATGGATATCAACGGCGGTTCAGAGATGGACGGCTGGGGACGAAAGACGGTCGTTGGTGCGGCCGTTCAGTTCACGGTCATCGGTCTGAGCGCCAACTACGAGCGCTGGTTCTGGTTCGCCGACTTCGGCGGCTTGTATGCCCTGCGCAACGGTAACACGATTTTTATGACTTCATCCAAAATAATCAGTGCAGGATTCGGTGCAAGGTTCTAGGTGCTTCGCACGTTAAACGGTTAAATGGTTAAAAGGTTAAAAATAGGATTTCTAATCGCCGCTTTGGCTTTGACGGCTTGTCAGTTTCGGCCGGATGAAAGTGTGGATTTCAGCGACCTGCAAGGCGCGCCGGATCTCGCTTTCCGCGTGATCGGGCAACATGAGGTGAACCTCAACGACGGAGTTCCGATGAACTGCTACCTGCCCGGCGGCGAACGAGTGGTGGACTTCGTAGCAGAGGAGTCGGAGTATTCGGAGGAATCCGAGTATTCGGAGGATTCGGAGGGTTCGGAGAGTCCGAACAAGGCGCCGAAGACGACCAGCACGACGGCCGCAGATATCATGCAGTCGCTACTCAAATACCACGACCAGAACAAAGTGATTGAAGTCGTAGGTACCTACCCGAGCATCAACACCAACTGGGATACCGTCACCCTGAGCGGAAAGGTCATCCTGCCCCGCGGACGCAGGCCCAAACGCCTTATTCTTGTGAGCCATTATACCGTTTGCTCGAACTCCGAAGCACCGAGTAACTGCTTCTCGCTCGAGGCTATGCTGGTTCCGATGGGTTATGGACTTATCATCCCTGATTACTTGGGCTATGGCGTTACCGCGCGCGAAGTACACCCCTACCTCGTCATGGACCTCACCGCGCGTAATGTACTTGATATGTACCATGCCGTTAAACCTTGGCTGGAGGCCGTAGGCATGAGTCCCGAAGAGCCCGAGATTATCCTTATGGGGTATAGCCAAGGGGGCGCGAATACTATGGCAGTAGAGCGACTCATTGAGACGGAGTATTACGCAGACGAGAACCCGAAGCAGGTAAAAATTCACCGTGTCTTTGCGGGTGGTGGTCCGTATGACGTGAAAGCCACCTATGAGCAGTTTGTCAACACCGACTTGGCTAACTATCCTGTCGGCGTACCCCTTGTCGTACAAGGTATGATTCTCGGCAACAGTCTCAATATCAAAATGGAAGATCTGGTGAGACCGCGTATCAGCGACCATATTGACGAGTGGATCAACAGCAAGAAATATACGACCTCGCAGATCAATCAGTTCATCGGCACGAAAGTGACGCATGAAATTCTTACCGAAGAAGCGATGGATCAGCGTTCATGGAAAGTATCGGAACTTCAGAAAGCCATGATCGAGAACTCCATCGTCTCGTTCTCTTGGATGCCGGAAGCCTCCGTATATATCGCCCACTCCATGGATGACGAGACAGTATCCTTCCAGAATGCCGTCAACGCGAAAGCCCGGTGGGCAGCGTCCAATATCACCTATAACTTCGGCCATTACGGCGGACATGTGATGACTTGCCTGCGCTTCATCTATTCCGTACAATCCCTGCTGGAGCAAGAGGAAAAAGAAAGGAGAGAGTATGAGGAATAATATTTTAGGATTCAGAATTCAGGATTCAGGATGCAGGACATTTTTGTCTTTGTTCCTTATTCTTTACTCCTTACTCTTCACGGGTTGTAACCCCGAGGCACCGTGGAGCACGCAGGATGTGACGATAGAGATGAGTGCACAGAACGTCTCCGCAGGATTCATCGAGTATAGCTTCACGCCGAACAAAGAAGCGTATTACCTCATCTCTTGTATGCCGGCAAACGAACTGGTCGATCCTTTCAACCATTCCAAGCAATTCATGATTCTGGCACTCGACTCCGCCAACACCGCCTATATCCAATGGAGGAACGGGCTGCTCAGAGAGGGTGAGTTTAATATCGCGCCCTTCGCGAGCCATTGCCTCCAATACGGTCCTATCACGCATTTCTTCACGAACCTGACGCCCGACACCGACTACTGGGTCTTTGCCTTTGTGGTCAATCCCGAGACACTCAAACCCGTCGGAAAACTGTTCATCGAAACCGTGAAGACCACCGCCGAGAGTATCATGGACGTGCATTTCGATTACCGCGTGCGCGGCATATGGGATTACATATATCCGCTTGATCCGGACAATAAGATCAACAGCAAACTGCCCTACCTCGCCGCTACAGTGGACAGTCTCAACCTCGCAGAAATATGGGGTGGCATCACGCCCGAAGACTATTTCAATGACCTCTTCACCACCATCTCCGAAAGCCCTGACGAGTCGTCCATTCACTATGGCGTCACGGTGGTCAAGAACGACGGTAGCGGAACGAGCATACCCTTCGAAGTCAATCATACCTACTACACCGCCATCGTCAGCTATGACGGTTTCATGGGCAATAATGTCATCTATCGCTTCCATTGGACGGGCGATGACTACGAGGCCTATTTCACGGATGAAGATAACATTGCTATTTACCGGGAAGACGAGTGACGCGCGTTTCGCCTCGCTCATCGACGATTACCAACAGCGGCTCAAGCACTATGTGCCGTTTGAGATCGTCGTGTTGCCGGATCTCAAGAACGCCAAATCTCTGACCGAAGATCAGATAAAAACCGCCGAAGGGAACCTCATCCTGCAAGCCCTCACGCCGGCTATGGATGTTGTGTTGTTGGATGAACACGGGCGCGAGTTCCGCTCGATTGAGTTCGCCGATTACCTCCAGAAGAAGATGTCTTCGGGAAAAGACCTGACGCTCGTCATCGGTGGACCCTACGGTTTCAGCGACGCGGTCTATCAGCGCGCCAACGGCAAACTGTCTTTCTCTCAGATGACCTTCTCCCACCAAATGATACGAATAATGGCCATCGAGCAGATCTACCGCGCAATGACCATTCTTCGAAACGAACCTTATCATCATGAATAAAAAACCCCTTCCTTTTGGGGAAGGGGTTTGGGTTAGACTTCTTTACCTCACTCTAATTTTCTGACCAATTCGGATCACAGAACTCTCCTTGATCTTATTGAGTTGGCATAGTTTCTTCACGGTCGTGCCGTATTTCTTTGCGATACCGCTCAGCGTGTCGCCGCTGCGCACGGTATGGTACTTCCTCGCCGCGGCCGCTGCACGCGCCTGCTTCATGGCTTTGATGCCGATTACGTACTCGTCCGGGTACTTCAACTGACCCGTGCCGAAATTGATCACGCCCGCCGGATCCATCGCTTCGCCCAGATAACGAATCTCGAAATGCAGGTGACTACCTGTCGAGCGACCGGTGTTACCGCCCAAGCCCAATACGTACCCGCTCGGAACCATCTCGTATTCATCCACCATCGGACGACTCAAGTGACCATAAACGGTCTCCAAACCGTTGGGGTGACGAACGACCACGAAATATCCGTATCCGCGCGGATCCCATCCGACGATACGCACCTGTCCAGGCCAAGCCGAACGAATCGAATCCCCCACCTGTACTTTCAGGTCCGTACCCTTGTGCATGCGGTTGCGACGCCAACCATACGGGCTGGTGATGTAACCCGGATGCGGCAGCGTAAAGCCCGCCATCGACACGCGCACATCGTCCTTCAGGCTATCGAACATCGTGCCATAGGGGTTCACGCGCTCGTCCGTCCATATAAAACGATAAACCGTGTCAGCCGGGTGATGGTTAATAAGGTTCGTATCCAACATAAACTGCGGCGCGAGACGATAGACCACGTCGCCATCTTTCGTACGAACGATGATCTTCTGCGGCAGCAACTCCATCTCACAGCCCAGAATCAAGGTATCGTGCGAGAAAAGTCCCGCCAGACATTCCGGCAACTCACTCGACCGAACGTCCAACGAATCCAGATCCTCTAACTCCGTACCTTCGCTATCCACGAAAGCCGTGTCAACAGGCTCCTGCGCGCTTAATGGAAGCACAAGCAGTGCCAGCAGAAGCCACAAAGATGTAATACGAGACATACGATTCCTAAGATTATTGCAATTACACATAATGCGATCAACCATTTCGCCCAAGGTTTCAGGCCTTTCTTCTCGATCTTGATGATCGGGAAAGAGACCTGCTCGGTCAGCGTGCGGCCAAACGGCACAGAGATGATTGCATCGGCGTTCACCGCCCAACCATTGGCATTCAGCACCGGCGCCAGGTTACGGCGACGCAGCTTCATATACGCCATGATCATACTCGGGCCGCTGATAACCAGCAAGATACAAACGAAGACGATCACGTATTGCCACCAGTGGAAACCGCTCATGCCTTCGGCTACTGATACCAGCGCGGTGCCGATCATACCTAAAGCCATACCGATGGCGGCGAATATACCGGCGAACTTCGCGATATCGAACGCAGGTTTCTTCTCTGCCGCAGGATCAGCTGCTGCCGCGTCCGCCTTCGCCGTCAAGTCGTCGAATGCCTTCGCATCTTTCTCTGCTGCCGACTTGTTGATCTTCTCTTCGATCCAGTTAGCGAGCTTGCGATACGGGGTCCAGAACGCCTGACGGATAGATATCGGGTTGTCGATGATCTTCGTCACCGTAGCGTCATAATCCAGTCCGTCGTTATCGTAGAAGACCGCGTTCTTGCCGATCGACAGGTTCTTGATCTCGCCCTGCGTCATCGCCGCCACGATCTGCAGCGTCTTACCGGTTTTCTTATTGATACAGTTGCAGTACAACAGGTAGATACCGCTCAGCGGAGCTTGCGCATCGTGTTTCGCCATGTCATGCACACGCATACAGAGATGACACGCGCGCTGGTCGATGATCAAGGTACCCGCCTGGAAGGAAGCAATCGTGGCCTCGTCATGGTCATAGAAATCCTCGAGGGTCACGAAGTTACGCAGCAAGCGGTAGAAATCGCGATGCAGCAACAGCAACTTCTTCAGCGGCATGAACTCCGCCTTCGCTGCAGCCAATGCCTCGGCGTTCGCACTCTCAGCCGCAGCTTTCGCAGCTTCCCATTCGGCGATCTGCGCACCCATCTCCGCGAATTTCTTCTCTGTCATACCCGGCTTCGGTGCGTCCTCGGGAATAACCGCCAAACCGAGTTTCTGCAACTTCTCCTGCTCGAAATACGCGGCGTAATCGGCACTCTTCTCCTTATAAGCCGCGATGACATCCGCCTCGAGCGGAGCTGCCGGAACAGCTTGCTCCTCGATGGTAACAGCCGCGATGGCTGCGTCCACATCGGCGAGACTTACCTTGCCGTCCTTTGCCAATGGCTCAGCAACAGCCTTTATCGCTTCGTCGGCGATATTATCGAGCGCAAGTTCGTCTTTCTGCTCGAACAGACTCTGCGGGTCTTTGAGGGCTGCACACAGGTAATCGGCTGTCGCCACTACCTCTTTCAGACGCAACTGACCGTCGCCGTCAAGGTCAATCAGACGCAACGACTCTTCGCTGATCTCCAGACCGGTGGTCGGACAGCTGAGCACCGTCCACATCTTTTTGTCTAATTCACCCAAGTGACGAATGTCCTCGGCATCTTGAATGCGCACGCGGGTCACACCTCCCACATTCGCAAAACTCCATTTGTAATTAGCCATAGTATAATTGATTTTTAATTTGCTCTTACCTTTGCGGGTGCAAAGGTACAACAAAAAAATGACATACACAAGTGTGCATGCCATTTTTTTTTACAAAAGCTTCGCCGAAATTACTCCGCGTCTTTCTTGGTTGCCTTCTTAGCCGGCTTCTCTTCTGCGGGCTCCTCGGCTTTAGCGGCTTTCTTTGCAGGTTTAGCCTCTGCTTCGAGGGATGCCTTCAGTTCTGCGAGCGCAGAGAGATCACCAAGGGTGGTCTTCTCTACCTTCGGCAGGTCGAGAGCGGGTTCTTCAACCTTAGCGGCTTTCTTAGCTGCCTTCGGAGCTGCCTCCTTGCGCTCCTCCCAAGTACGGAGGTGCGAAACGAGGATACGCTTAGCGTCGCGGTTGAACTCAATAACCTTGAACGGCAGGGTGTCGCCAACAGCAACCGGGCTCTTGTCTTCCTTCTGGAGGTGACGCGTCGTGCAGAATGCCTCAACGCCGTCCTCTAGCGAAACAACTGCGCCCTTGTCGGTCAGTTCAACAACCTTACCATCAACGATGGTATCTACGCCGAACTTAGCCTCAAGCTCTTCCCACGGGTTCTCCTCGAGTTGTTTGTGACCGAGGGAGAGACGGCGGTTAGCTACGTCGATGTCGAGAACGACAACCTCGATCTGTGCACCAATCTGAGTGAACTCATTTGGGTGTTTGATCTTCTTGGTCCAGCTGAGGTCGCTGATGTGGATGAGTCCGTCAACGCCTTCCTCGATCTCTACAAAGACACCAAAGTTGGTGAAGTTACGAACCTTAGCCCAGTGGCGTGTGCCAACTGCGTACTTGGTCTCCACGTTAGCCCACGGATCAGCCTTGAGTTGCTTGATACCGAGGCTCATCTTACGCTCTGCGCGGTCGAGAGTCAGGATAACTGCATCTACCTCGTCGCCGACTTTCAGGAAGTCGTTAGCGCTGCGGAGGTGCTGGCTCCAGCTCATCTCACTTACGTGAACGAGACCTTCTACACCTTCTGCGATCTCAACGAATGCGCCGTAATCAGCCATCACAACAACCTTACCGTGTACCTTGTCACCTACCTTGAGGTTTGGATCGAGAGCATCCCACGGGTGCGGAGTCAACTGCTTGAGACCGAGAGCGATGCGCTTCTTCTCCTCATCGAAGTCGAGGATAACGACGTTGATCTTCTGGTCGAGTTGCAGGAGCTCGTGCGGGTCGTTAACGCGTCCCCAGCTGAGGTCGGTGATGTGGATAAGACCATCCACGCCGCCGAGGTCGATGAAGACACCGTAGTTGGTGATGTTCTTAACCGTACCTTCGAGTACCTGACCCTTCTCGAGTTTGCCGACGATCTCAGCCTTTTGAGCCTCGAGTTCAGCCTCGATGAGTGCTTTGTGGGAAACAACGACG
>JAFSQV010000092.1 GCA_017446455.1 Paludibacteraceae bacterium | reverse complement strand
TATTTATATATAATATACAATTTAACTCACTTTTTTATGGCAAAAATAGAAACCACATCCGCCATCAATCAGATTCATGGCAAAACAAATGGCAGAGACAGAGGCTATTTCTACATGCGTAACGGCAAACAATTTTACCGTGATCGCGATGAAACCTATCAACAAAATCAATCTCCGCGACAAAAATGGAACTCTGCTGCCTTCGCTTATGCGAACAAAATCACGAATAAACTCTTCTCCTCTTCGGAATCCGTAATTCAACTGAACGAAGAATACGAGGCCTCCAAACACATTGCTTCCAACGGAAAGGCGTATTCCACTCCTCGAGCATGGAAATTTAATTCTCTTCTCCACGAATATAAACTTGCCCACCCGTTTGTCGGCTGATGTTATTGCCATTTTCTGAAAATCTACAGATTTTTAACTGATTTTTGGCCCAAAATTTGCATATGTAAAAAAAAAGTTGTAATTTTGCGGCCTGAATTATGCGTGTGTATATGCGAGACGCGCGTATACATGTGCAAAGGCAAAGCAAAACAGCGACAACAAAACGAACAAAATAACTAAAAAATATACGTATATGAAATTCAATGTTTCGAGTTCTAAACTCTTTTCGCAACTGCAGGCTGTAAGCCGCGTGATTAACAGTAAGAATGCGCTGCCTATTCTGGACGATGTACTGTTCGACCTGATAGGTAACGAATTGAGATTAACCGCTTCGGACGGCGAGACGACTATCCGTACGAGTGTTGAGGTAGAGGGCGCTGAAGGTTCGGGCAAGGTTGCTTCGGCAGCTAAGTTATTGCTGGAGACGCTGAAAGAGTTCAGCGAGCAGCCGCTGGCTTTCACCATCGACGAGAACAATTTCGCGGTGAACATGATCAGCCAGAACGGTACCTACTCTTTTGTAGGCGTGAACGGCAACGAGTATCCGGAGATGCCGGCTGCAGAAGCAGACGCACAGACGCTTGCTTTGCCGGCAAACGTGCTGCAGAGTGCTATCGAGAAGACCATCTTCTGCACCGCCGACGACGACCTGCGTCCTGTGATGAACGGTATCTTCTTCGACATCGCCGCAGACAAAGTGACGATGGTAGCTACCGACGCTCACCGTCTGGTTCGTTACACCAATGCAGGCGTACAGGCAGGCGTAGCAGCAAGCTTCATCCTTCCGAAGAAACCGGCAGGCTTGCTGAAGAACCTGCTGGCAAAAGAGGAGAGCGACGTAAAGGTTACTTTCGGCGCCAAGAACGCCCGTTTTGAGTTTGGCAGCACGATCATCGTTTGCCGTCAGATCGAGGGCCGTTTCCCGAACTACAACGCTGTCATCCCGCAGGGCAACAACAACGTGGTAACGGTAGATCGTCAGACGATCATCAACGCCTGCAAGCGCGTAGCTGTATTCGCCAACAACGGCACGGCACAACTTCGTCTGGCATTGAGTGAGAACAACATCAAGATTAGCGCACAGGACATCGACTTCTCGACGAGCGCAGAAGAGACCATCTCTTGCGACTACAACGGCACGCCGATGGCTATCGGTTTCAAGGCGCCGTTCCTCATCGACCTGCTCAGCTCGGTAGAGAGTGCAGAGGTGCAACTCAAACTCGCTGACCCCGCTCGCGCAGGTCTCATCCTGCCGGTTGAGAACGAGGCCAACGAAGATATCGTGATGTTGTTGATGCCGATGCTTTTGAACGACTAATATGGCTTTCAGACCATTAACAAGCGCAGAGATCGCGCAATTAGAGGCGCAGGGTTGCAAGGCTACCGATTGGAAAGAGATCGAAGTAGCCGAGCACTTTGATGCCCGTTATGTGCGCCACTCCAACTTCTCCGGACACAACCGACTCGGCGTGTTCGGCAAGGAGATCGAGTTGCCGGGCGGCATCAAAGTGCACACGGGTATCTACAACACCATGCTGCATAACTGCGAAGTAGGCGACGATGCGCATTTATATAATATCCATAACTATATCGCCAACTACACCATCGGCGCGGAGACCTGCATCGAGAACGTGAACGCCATTCTCGTGGACGGCAAATCGACCTTCGGCAACGGCGTACGTGTTCCGGTGATGAACGAAGGCGGTGGTCGTGAGATACCTATCTTCAACGAACTCTCTGCCAGCCTCGCGTATATCCTGACGCTCTATCGCCATCGTCCGAAGATGATTGCGGAACTCGAGCACAGGATTGATGCCTACGCCGAGGCACAGGCTTCCGACCACGGTTACATCGGCAAGCACGTGCGTATCTTGAACTGCGGAAGCATCAAGAACGTCAAGATCGGCGACTATGCCGAACTGAGCGGCGTGAGTCGTCTCAAGAACGGAACGATCAACTCCAGCGAGTCCGCTCCGGTGCGTCTCGGCAGCGGCGTGAAGTGTATCGACTTCATCCTCGCTTCGGGCGTAGAGATCGGCGACTCCACCCTCGTGGACAAGTGCTTCGTGGGTCAGGGAACGATTTTCGACAAACACTACTCGGCGGGCGAGAGCCTTTTCTTCTCGAACTGCCAGGGTATGCACGGAGAGGCTTGCGCGATCTTCGCAGGACCGTACACCGTGACCCACCATAAATCGACGCTCCTCATCGCGGGTATGTTCTCGTTCCTCAACGCCGGTTCGGGTTCGAACCAATCGAACCACATGTACAAACTCGGTCCGATCCATCAGGGTGTGGCCGAGCGCGGCGCGAAGACGACGAGCGACAGTTACCTGCTGTGGCCGTCGAAGATCGGTGCGTTCAGTCTCGTCATGGGTCGTCATACCCACCATGCGGACACCTCCGAACTGCCGTTCTCGTACCTCATCGAGAACAACTCCGAGAGTTATCTCGTACCCGGCGCTAACATGCGCACCGTAGGCACCATCCGCGATGCACAGAAATGGCCGAAACGTGACAACCGCAAAGACCCGCATAAACTCGACCAGATCAACTTCAACCTCCTTTCGCCGTACACCGTGCAGAAGATGTGGCGCGGCCGCGAGGTATTGGATGAGTTGGTAGCACTGAGCGGCGAGAACACCGAGGTATTCGGCTATAAGAACTGCAAGATTCGCAACTCGTCCCTCAAGCACGGTCGCGAACTCTATACCATCGGTATCCAGAAATTCCTGGGTAACAGCCTCATCAGCCGCCTCGAAAAGAGCGAGTGGCACACGATGGACGAGGTACGCAAGGCCTTGCGGCCGGACAGTGCCGTCGGTTCAGGCGATTGGGTAGATTTGGCAGGACTGATTGCGCCGAAGAGCGAAGTGACGCGTCTGCTGAATGATATCGAGGCTGGCAAACTGAATCTGGAGGCTATCCAAGAGCGACTTGTCGAGATGCACGCGCACTACTACTCCTACGAATGGACCTGGGCGCTGGAGCACCTCGAGCAAGTATGGGGTTGCGATGTAGAGCACGTGACACTCGCGCATATCCATAAGACGGTTGAAGAGTGGAAAGCGGCTGTTGTAAACCTCGACAAAATGGTTTACAACGATGCCCGCAAGGAATTCGACATGAACAGCCAGACGGGCTTTGGTGTCGATGGCGATCGCGATCAGGCGCAAGCGGACTTCGAAGAAGTACGTGGTAGTTTTGAGTCGAACTCGTTCGTCAAAGCCGTCCTCGAGCATATAAAGACAAAATCGAAATTGGGCGATACAATCTTAGAACGCTTAGGAAACATAGGAGCCTAGGACACTAGTTGAAACGATGAGTACAGGTAAGGTGACGATATTAGGTTGCGGCAGCGCGAAGCCGACGAGAACCACTTCCCCTTCGGGGCAGTGGGTAGAGCTGTGCGATAAGTCCTTCCTCGTGGATTGCGGCGAAGGAGTACTGCTGACGATGCAGAAACTCGGTTTACACACCGGGCGGCTGTATAATATCTTCATCTCCCACCTGCACGGCGACCACTGCTTTGGTCTGATCGGCTTGCTGACGACGCTCGGCATGCTCAAGCGCACGCAGCCGATGCATATCTATGCCCAGCCGGACTTGGAGAAGTTGCTCACGCCGCTGTTGGAGTACCACGCGAACGATCGCCAGTACGATATCATCTTCCATCACATCAACCCGCGCAAGCACGAAGTCATCTTCGAGGATCGCACCGTTTCGGTGGAGACTATTCCATTGAAACACGGCGTGCCCACTTGCGGCTTCCTCTTCAAAGAGACCCACCGCGTGCAGAAAGAAGACGGTTCGTTCGAGCGCGAGGCGCGCAAGCGCTATGCGTATTGCTCGGATACGATGTACAGCGAGAAGATTGTCCCGATCATCGAAGGCGTCGACACCCTCTATCACGAGTCCACTTTCCTCGAGTCGATGGCCGAGCGCAGCAAAGAAGTGAAGCACTCCACGGCCGCTGATGCCGCTACGATAGCCCAAAAAGCCAATGCCGGAAAACTGATCTTAGGCCACTACTCCGCGCGGGTTGAAGACCATAACCTCTTCCTGCAAGAAGCGAAACCGATATTTGACAACACCGTTTTGGCGGAAGAAAACCTTGTATTTGAACTCTGATGGCAAAGACAACGATTCAATATGTATGCTCTTCCTGCGGCGCAAAAGCCCCGCAGCTCTTGGGCCGTTGTCCGGTTTGTGGCGAATGGGGTACCTACGAAGAGGAAGTGACGGAGATTCGTCAGAAAGCAGGAACCATTCGTCAGCGCTCCAATGATCTTCCCAAACGTCTTCAAGAAGTAGAAGCTTCCGAGGAAATGCGACTCGATATGCATAACGGCGAGTTCAATCGCGTGTTAGGCGGTGGTCTCGTGCCCGGCAGCCTGGTACTCTTGGGCGGCGAACCAGGTATCGGCAAATCGACCTTGGCGTTGCAAGTGCTGATGCAGCAAGGTGAGCGCAAGACCTTCTATGCCTCGGGCGAAGAGAGTGTGCGCCAACTCAAACTGCGCGCCGAAAGACTCGCAGGAAACGCAGAGAACCTGTTTATCTCTTCGGAGACGTCCTTGGAGCGCATCTTGGATCAAGTCAAAGAACTCGAACCCGAGATTGTCGTCATCGACTCAATCCAGACCATCGGTACCGAAGCCGTAGAAGCCACCATCGGTAGCATCACCCAAGTGCGCGAGTGCGCGGCACGCATCCTCGAATTCGCCAAGACCCGCAATATACCCTTTATCATCATCGGGCATATCAACAAAGAGGGTTCGCTGGCCGGTCCGAAAGTGCTGGAGCACATTGTAGACACCGTGCTGCAGTTTGAGGGCGACCAACAATACATGTACCGCATCCTCCGGGCACAGAAGAACCGCTTCGGTTCGACGTCCGAGATCGGCATATACGAGATGCGCCAGGAAGGACTGCGTGAAGTGACCAACCCTTCGGAGTTACTCCTCTCGACAGCGCGCGAAGGACTCTCGGGTATCGCGATAGCCGCAGCGGTAGAAGGTGTGCGGCCGTTCCTCATCGAGGTACAAGCACTCGTCTCTTCCGCGGCTTACGGCACACCGCAACGTTCATCGACGGGTTTTGACGGCAGACGACTCAACATGCTGCTCGCGGTCTTAGAGAAACGTGTAGGATTCAAACTGCTGCAGAAAGATGTGTTCCTTAACATCGCCGGCGGACTGAAAGTGCAAGATCCGGCGATCGACTTGGCAGTACTAGCTGCCATACTGAGCAGTAACATGGATATCGCACTCGACGCGGGCACTTGCCTCTGCGGCGAAGTAGGATTGGCAGGAGAGATACGCTCCGTCAACCGTATTGAACAACGTATCGCTGAAGCGCAGAAATTAGGATTCAAACGTATTCTCATTCCTGCGGAACAGAAAATAGACCCAAAACGCTTCACGATCGAAGTAGTGGGTGTCAAAAAAGTGACGGACGCTTTCCGTCTGTTGATAGTGAAAAATGAAAAATGAAAATTGAAAGGTATATATATAGAATAATCGGGTTGTGGATGGTGTTCCTTTCACCTTTCACCTCTCACCTTTCACCTTTACTGGCGCAAAACGAACAGCCTTACCTGTGCGAGGTAGGTCTGCAGGCAGGTTGCGGATACTATGTGGGCGATGCCGCGCCGCATATCTTCATGAACCCGCGCGAAGCGTATGGTATCCATTTCCGGTATAAGTTCACCAAGCGTTGGGCGCTGCAAGTGAAGGTTTCCGGCCAACGTATCACGGGCAATGACTTCACGATGGATGGCAAACGGTTGGACACCTGGTGGGTAAACCAGATGGTGGGAGTGGATATCATGGCGGAGTTTAACTTCTTCCGCTTCGGGTCCGCGAACAAATACGACCGATACATTCGCCCGTACACGCCGTATATCTTCATCGGTATAGGCACCGGCATCTACGGCAACGATGCCAACAACCGCCCGACCTTCGGTTGCGTAGCAGCCTACGTACCCCTGGGTATCGGTTTCAAGTGGAAATTCTATGACTGCGTAGGTCTCAACATCGCCTGGCAGCATAACATCTATATGGCTGACAATCTTGAAGGCCGCCTGGAGCTGGATAACAAATACCAGATGAACGGTTGGAATTGGATGAACTGCGACCTCACGGGAATGTTTACCGTAGGTATCGTCTTTGAATTTGCCCGCGCACCCAAACCGTGCCGCATATGTAACTATTGAGACTAAGATGGATTATAAAGAACAGATAGACAAAGCGCGTCTGCCGCGACATATCGCCATCATCATGGATGGCAACGGTCGTTGGGCCAAGAAACAAGGTCTGGCGCGCATGTTCGGTCATAAGCAAGGCGTAGAAACGGTGCATAACATCACCGTCGCTGCGACGAAGTTAGGCGTGGAGTACCTCACGCTCTATACCTTCTCTACCGAGAACTGGAACCGACCGAAAGAAGAAGTGGATGCGTTGATGACGTTGCTCGTCGATACGATCGTCAAAGAGACGCCGACGCTCATGGATAACAACGTGCGTTTGCAGACCATCGGCGACATCGATCGCCTGCCGGAAGGAGCAAAGAAGAAATTCCTTGCTTGCATCGAGCAGACGAGTCATAACACCGGTCTGACGATGGTGTTGGCCCTCAGTTATTCGGCGCGCTGGGAGATTACCGAAGCGATGCGCAAGGCCGTGCAGGCAGCGCAGGCAGGTACCGTGCGTCCGGAGGATGTCAACGAGCAGATGGTGTCGTCCCTCATGACAACCGCACAGATACCCGATCCGGATCTGTTGATTCGTACCAGCGGCGAATATCGCATCAGCAATTTCCTGCTATGGCAACTTGCATACAGCGAATTGTACTTCACCAATTGTCTCTGGCCCGAGTTTACCGAGGAAGAGTTCTATAAGGCCATTGTCGATTATCAGAAACGCGAAAGAAGATTTGGAAAAACTTCTGAACAAATGAAAAATGAAAAATGAAAATTGAAAGGAAGATATATGGAATAATAGGGTTGTTATGGGTGTTTGTCCTTTCACCTTTCACCTCTCGCCTTTATATGCTCAGGAGATCGAATACAGCCTCACCGGAAACAAGACCTATGAGATTGCCGGCATCGAGGTCGAAGGAGCGGACAGCTACGAGGACTTCGTGCTGATCGGTTTCTCCGGCTTGGCTGTGGGCGACAAAGTCGAAGTACCGGGTCCGCAGATCACCAAAGCCATCCGGCGATTCTGGAAACAGGGTCTGTTCTCGAACGTAAAGATCAAAGCCGACCGTATCGAAGGCCATAAGATCTGGCTCGTCATCGTGCTGGAGCAACGCCCGCGCGTGAGCGAAGTACGCTACGAAGGACTCAAGAAGAGCGAACGCGAAGATATCGAAGTAAAAGCAGGTATCCGACAGGGCAGTCAGATGACGCCGAACCTCGAGGACCACGCCAAGACGGTCATCAAAAAATACCTGGCGGAGAAAGGCTTCCATAACGCCGATGTGGTCGTTCATCAGCAGCCTGACCGCGATCACCCGGGATACGTCAAAGTGGCTATCGTCGTCGATAAGAAAGTGAAGACCAAGGTCGGCAAGATCTATATCACCGGCAACAAGGCCCTCACGGACAGACAGATCAACAAGGCGATGAAGAAGACCAACGACAACGACATCGTCAACCTCTTCCGTACCAAGAAATTCGTCACCGAGGAGTACGAGAACGACAAGGCTGCCGTCATCGAGAAATACAACGAGTACGGCTATCGCGATGCCTATATCGTAGCCGACAGTGTAGTTCCGAATCCCGAAGACCCGACGCGTGTGGACGTCTACATGACCATCCACGAAGGCGATAAATACTACGTCCGCTCCATCAAGTGGGTGGGCAACACGCTCTATCCCTACGAGTACTTAGACGCTACGCTGGGTGTCAAGCCGGGCGATGTGTATAACCTCAAGACCCTCAACGAACGACTCCAGTCGGACGATGATGCGGTCAGCAAGTTATATACCGACCGCGGATACCTGTTCTTCAACGTCGATCCCGTTGAGGTCAATGTAGAGAATGACTCCATTGACTTCGAGATGCGTATCTACGAAGGCAAGCCGGCGACTATCAATGAGGTGAAGATCATCGGTAACACCCGCGTCTACGAGCATGTCGTTCGCCGCGAGCTGTTCACCAAGCCGGGACAACTCTACTCGCAATCGGATATCATGCGTTCGCTGCGTGAGTTAGCGCAGATGGGTCACTTTGACCAAGAGAAACTGGCGCCGGATATTCAACCGAACCCCGAAGATGGAACGGTGGATATCGCCTATAAGTTAGAGACCAAGTCCTCCGACCAGATTGAGTTCTCACTCGGTTGGGGTGCAACCGGTTTGACGGGTTCTATCGGCTTAAAGTTCACCAACTTCGCCATCCAGAACCTCTTCAACAAGAAAGCCTACCGTATCGTGCCACAAGGAGAAGGCCAGACCTTCGCCATCAACCTGCGTACCAACGGTATCTACTCCACCTCGCTGTCTATCTCGTTCCTCGAGCCGTGGTTAGGCGGTAAGCGACCGAACAGCCTCAGCGCGTCTTTCGCGTTCTACAATCAGACCGGTTACTCGGCGCGATACCAGAAAGCCTACCAGCAGTTGTATAACACTTATTCGAATTATTACTATTATTCCGGTAACAGCAACTACTACCAGCAGTTAGCGGAGGCCGAGGCCGATAAGGATAAGTTCATCCGCCAGTTCTATTTCGCACTCGGTTACGGTAAGCGTCTGCGCTGGCCGGATGACTATTTTATGTTCTACGGCGAATTGAGTTACACGCTCTACTGGATGAAAGACTGGCCGTATCTGCTGATTGATAATGGAACAAGTCACAACCTCGCGCTGAACCTTCAGATCAGTCGTTCGTCCATCGACAACCCGATTTATACCCGCCGTGGTAGCCAATTCGTCCTGGGTGTCAAACTGACGCCGCCATGGTCGCTCTTCGGCAAACAGGACTACTCGCGTCTTACCACCGCCGAGAAATACCACCTCATTGAGTACCATAAATGGACATTCAAAGGCAAGGTATTTACCCCGCTCACCCCGGACAGCAAGTTAGTCCTCATGGCGCGCGCCGAGTTCGGTTACCTCGGTCATTACAACCAGTACGCGAAGTCGCCGTTCGAGACCTACTACATGGGTGGTGACGGTATGTCCAGTTACTCGACGCTGTCCACCGACTACGTGGCGATGCGTGGCTACTCGGCCGGTTCACTCACCCCGTACGACCCTGCTACGGGACGAAACATGGGTTACGTATATAATAAGTTCACGATGGAGCTCCGCTATCCGCTCTCACTCGAGCAGAGCGCAACTATCTGGGCTCTCGCCTTCCTCGAGGCAGGAAACTGCTTCGCGGATATCACCGACTACAATCCCTTCGACCTCAAGCGCGCCGCCGGTGTCGGTGTACGTATCTACCTGCCGATGTTCGGTCTCCTTGGTATCGACTGGGGCTGGGGCTTCGACGATATCAACGGCAGCAGACAGTATAGCGGAAGCCAATTCCACTTCGTCTTAGGACAAGAGTTATAAAGCATATGAAAAAAATTAGTATACTATTATTCGCAGCCCTGCTGAGTTGTGGCACGGCTTTTGCAAAGGACCAGTCGATAGCGTATATCGACATGCAGTATATCCTGAAGAACCTGGCGCAGTATGAGCAGGCGAACGAACAGTTGACGATGCTCTCCAAACGCTGGCAGAAAGAGATCGATGCGGCGCAACAGGAAGCACGTGTCATGGCGACGAACTACCAGACGGAACAGATCTTCCTCTCCGAGACCATGCGGGCGCAGCGCGAAGAAGAGATCGTGAAGAAAGAGCAGGAAGTGCTCGAACTCAAGCGTAAGTACTTCGGTCAGGACGGAGAACTGTACAAGAAGCGCGAAGCGCTCATCAAACCCATACAGGACGAGATATACAATGCCATCCAGGACCTGGCGAACGAGAAACGTATCGACATCGTCAAAGACCGCTCCGCCGACCCGGCATTGATATACATGTCCTCCAAATTAGATATTTCAGATCAAGTATTACATAAATTAGGTGCAAAATAAACTAACAATTATAAACAATGAAAAAAATTATTATCGCAATGATGCTGATCCTGCCGATGGCAGTCAGCGCACAGAAATTCGGTCACATCAACACGCAAGAACTCTTTGCGCAAATGCCTGAAGTGGCTAAGGTAAAACTGCAGATGGATACTGTTCAGGCACAGTATGAGAACCAATTGGCTTCGATGAACGAGGAGTTTCAGAAGAAATACCAAGATTATCAGGCGCAAGAAGCAACGATGGCTGACGCTATCAAGCAGATCCGTCAACAGGAGTTGCAGGAGATGCAGCAGCGTATCCAGTTGTTCTACCAAACCGCTGAGCAGGACATCCAGAAGAAACAGCAGGAACTGCTCACGCCGGTTCACGAGCGCATGGCTAAAGCTATCAAGGCCGTAGGCGAGCGCGAGGCATACACCTATATCTTCGACTCCGCAGCGATGGTACACGTCGGCCCTGACGCCAAAGATGTTACTCCCGCAGTCAAGAAAGAACTCGGAATTAAATAACCAAATGGTAAATGACCAAATGGTAAATGCCTATGGCTGACGGCTATTTGGAATCCCATTATGCCGAGTACGAGAAGAAAAAGGCAGAATGGCTAAAAAAGAAAAACTCTTATTCTTACAATCATGGTAGAAAAGATTCAAAAGACACTCCGCGATAGTGCGTTCGCGCGTTGGGCCGTTTTGGTGCTCGTCGCTTCGATGATGTTCTTCGCGTATATGTTCGTCGACATCCTCTCTCCGCTGGCTTCGCTCTTGGAGCAGAGTCTGAACTGGGACCGCGGAGACTTCGGAACCTATGCGGCAGGCGAATACCTGCTCAACGTCTTCGGCTTCCTCATCCTCGCCGGCATCATCCTCGACAAGATGGGTGTGCGCTTCACCGGTCTGTTAAGCGCCAGCCTCATGGTTATCGGCGCGGCAATCAAGTTCTGGGGTATCTCATGGCCTGAGGCTAACACCGTGGAATGGCTCAACGCATGGTGGCCCGCTATGCCGGGTAGCGCCAAGTTGGCCATGTTCGGTTTTATGATCTTCGGCTGCGGTTGCGAGATGGCCGGCACAACGGTTAGTAAGATTCTCGCCAAATGGTTCAAAGGCAAAGAGATGGCGCTGGCGATGGGTCTCGAGATGGCGATTGCCCGTCTGGGTGTGTTCGCTGCGATGTGGTTTGCCCCGATGCTCAGCGAGCGTTTTGCGGTCGATGGTGTCAACTCCATCGTGGCTCCGCTGCTCTTCGCGTCCGCGCTGCTCGTGATCGGATTACTCAACTTCTTCGTCTTCACCATCATGGATACGAAGTTCGACCAGCAGCTCGTTGCTATCGGAGAGGCTACCGCAGAGAAAGACCCGGAGGATGAGTTCCATGTATCGGACCTCAAGCAGATCTTCAGTTCGAAGATGTTCTGGATCATCGCGCTACTGTGCGTGCTCTACTACTCGGCTATCTTCCCCTTCCAGCGTTTCGCAACGAACTTCCTGGAGGAGACGCTGAATATCACCAATACCGAAGCGGCGGGCCTCTTCAAGTGGTTCCCGATACTTGCAATGGTACTCACGCCTTTCCTCGGCGCGTTCATCGACTATAAGGGTAAAGGTGCCTCGATGATGCTCCTCGGCTCTGTCATCATGATTGCGTGCCACTGCGTCTTCGCCTTCGTATTACCGGCATACCCGAGTAAGACCCTCGCCCTCATCACCATCCTCATCCTCGGCGTGAGCTTCTCGCTCGTGCCCGCATCGATGTGGCCTTCTGTGCCGAAGATCATCGATGAAAAAGTGCTGGGCTCGGCGTACTGTCTTATCTTCTGGGTGCAGAACGTAGGCCTGTGCCTCGTGCCGCTGCTGATTGGTAAACTGCGCGTGGCGACCAACGGTTACCTCGTGCCGATGATTGTATTTGCTTCCTTCGGCGTACTCGCTTTCCTGCTGAGTCTCGCGCTGAAGGTAGAGGACAAAAAGAAAAACTATGGATTGGAGCTTCCTAATAAGAAATAAGGAATCGATTCATGTCACAACAGATAGCCGGAAGGTCACTTCCGGCTCTATCTTTGTTGCGCTCAAAGGCGAACATTTCGATGGGAATGATTTCGTAGACCAAGCCCGCAAGGACGGTGCGGCGTATGTCATATGCGGCGAGAACGCCTTACGCGACCTGCAGGACCTTGCCCGCGCTTGGCGCAGAGAGTTAAGTCTGCCTATCCTCGGCATCACCGGCACCAACGGCAAGACGACTACCAAGGAACTCTGCGCCGCCGTGCTCTCGACGAAGTATAATATCTATTATACGCAGGGAAATCTCAATAACCAGATCGGTGTGCCCCTTACCTTATTAAGTATAACGCGCGCGCATGAGATGGCGATCGTCGAGATGGGTGCATCGCACCCGGGCGATATCAAAGAACTCGTCGAGATAGCCGAACCCAACTTCGGCCTCATCACTAACGTGGGTCGCGCCCACCTCGAGGGCTTCGGTTCGTTCGAAGGTGTGATGCGCACCAAAGCGGAGTTGTACGACTTCCTCCTCGCCCATAACGGCGTCATCTTCCGCAACGCCGACAACCCCCATCTCAAAGAGATGCTCGGAAACCACCTAGGATCCCTAGAGTCCTTAGGACACCTAGTTTCCTATACTACCGGAACCATGCCGGAAGGCACCCATCTCGTCGGAGGCTATAACGCCGAGAACGTGTCGGCGGCGCTGTGCGTAGGAGAGTTCTTCGGCGTGTCCCGCGGAGCGGGATTAGCAGCTATCCGCGCCTACATCCCTTCCAACAACCGCTCCCAACTCATGCAGACAGAGCGCAACACCGTTGTCGTCGATGCCTACAACGCCAATCCCACGTCCATGACCGCAGCCATAGAGGCCTTTGATCACTCATCAATTATCAATCATCAATCATCAATGCCGAAGGCCTATATCCTTGGCGCTATGCGCGAACTCGGCGAATACAGCCACCTCGAGCACCAGAATATCGTCAACATGCTCCTTGAGCGCAAAGCCGACAAGGTACTCTTGGTCGGTGAAGAATACAAAGTCACCACAGCGCCGTATCCTATCTTCGACAACGTCGATGCCCTCTGCGAAGTGCTGAAATCCGAACCTCTCTCCGGCTACACTATCCTGCTCAAAGGTAGCCGCAGCAATCAATTAGAAAAAGCTATTCCATTCCTATGACAGAAGAAACGAAAAAGAACAACTCCGCCCTCCTTTGGGTCATCCTCGTTGTGTTGCTCGTCGCGCTCGGCGCGTTAGGTTATCTCTATTGGAACCAAAATACGGAACTGAACGAACTCGTAGAGCAGATGACCATCGAGAAAGAAGAACTGCAGGAGGAATACGAAGACCTCGCCATTCAGTTCGACGGATACCAGAACATGGATATCCGCAACGATAGTCTGCAAGATCTGCTTGCGCGCGAGCAACAGCGTGTACAAGATTTACTCGAGGAACTGCGTCAGACGAAAGCCTCCAACGCACGCCGCATCGCCGAGTTGAAGAAAGAACTTGCTACGGTCCGCGCCGTGATGAAGGACTATGTTCGTCAAATCGACAGCCTCAACGCCACCAATCAGCGCCTCACGGCGGAGAATATCCAGGTACGCCGGGAGAACCAACAGGTTAAAGAGCAGAACTCTCAACTCTCAACTCTCTGAGACCGTCACCCGTGCCGCGATGCTTGAGGTGACGTCCTGCACCGTCACGACTCTCAACAAACGCGACAAGAAGACCCGCATGACCGGACAGATACGCAAACTCCAGTTCGACTTCGTCATCGCGAAGAATATCACTTGTACGCCGGGTCTGAAGAACCTCTACGCACGTATCACGGACCCCGTCGGCAACCTACTCGGAGAGAACGATGAGCACCTCTTCCCCTTTGAGAATCAGGAAATCCACTATAGCCTCGTACAACCCATCGAGTATAGTGGAGAGAACTACAATGGCACCTGTTATTGGCCCATAGAGGAGATAGAGCACGGCTTCTATACCATTGATTTCTTCTGCGACGGCAACCTCATCGGTTCCTTCCCCTTCCAACTGAAAAAATAACAACCCTTCATACCATGACAAGACCCATTTATAGCAGTAAGATAAAAAAAGTCTTTGAGGACGAGGAAGGTTTCGAACTCGAGTTGGGTCTATCCAACAGCCCATTGCAGAGTTCTTCGGACTTGGATATGGAGTGTATCCTATACGATCCGAAAGATGACGAAGCACTCCTGGATGCCATCAACCGTTTCGAGTATTCGAAACGCGCCAAATGGGGTGAACCCTCGTTCGACATCGAAGAGGAGAACATCACCTGCGCATCCGTGCTCAAATACCGCGATCCGAACGGCGAGGACGTGAGCGAAATGGACTCGTACCCGCAAGGGAAAGGCAAGGAGATCTTCTGGCTCCTGATGTTCGAAGGCAGGAAGAAAGAGATTCCCTGCTACTTGGAGTTGTACATATTCTTCCGCGATACGGAGGGCGACATGTACAAACTGCACCCGCTGGATCACGAATACACGATCCATATCCCGCATGACACCCCCCGTAGCACGTTCGTCGCGCTGCATATCATGCGCAAAGACCGCCGCGCGTTGGACTGCGGACGCTACTATGTAGCGTTCCGGTTGCGCAAGAAAAAAGACACGTTTATCGGTCAACCCTATATTCAGTATATCAACGTCGTGCCGGCGAAGGGATACACCATTCCTACAGCGTCGGAGGACATGGTCGGCATGGACGGTATCTACCGCCAAATGGGCCTGCTCGCCAAGCAGAAGATCTTCAACGACAATCGCTTGGCAGCAAACCTCCTACCGGCGCCTATCAACCTGCACGCAGCGGTCATGGGCGACAAGGGTTCAGGCAAAACCTCCTTCGCGCAGGTGCTGTACGACTTCTATACGGATAACAAACTGATTCCCGAAGACAGTTACCTGCATATCGCCGACGGGCGCTATTGGACGAGCGTCGTAGGCGAAGACACCTCCATCGATCACGATTTCTCGATGGCGGGCAATGGTATGTTGTATGTCGAGAACGCCGCGTCGATGATTGCGTCCGATTCGCGCGGAAACAAGTACTACGCTGTGGAGGCGCTCGTGCGCAGACTGCAAAACCCGGACAACGGGCCTGCGGTCGTGCTGGTCGATACGCCGGAGAATATCACGATGCTGCTCTCCGTCGCTAACCTTCGTTCCTGCATCGGGCAGGTATATAAACTGCCCACCCTCGACATAGAGCAGATAACGGTCATCGCCGAGCGCGAATGCACGCGACGCGGATTCACGCTCACCCCGGGCGCAAAAACCGTACTCAGTTCCTATCTCTCTTCCCTGCCTTCTGCCACAACCACGGATGTGAGCGCCCTCATCGACGAGATGATCATGAACATGTCCATGCGCGTCATCAACGGCTCGCAGGAGCTGTTCCAAGACGAGAAGACCCTGAGCGAACTGCGCGAAGAAGATGTGCCGCAGTCGAAGATCGGTCAGTACGACCTCTCGCTCAAGAAACTCAATAACCTCGTTGGACTCAAGAAACTGAAATATAACATCGAGTCGCACCTTAACCTGGTGCGCTTCACTCAGTTGCGCCAGAAAAGCGGACTGAAGGCGACCATGCCGCCGCTTCATATGATCTTCACCGGTAACCCGGGCACAGGTAAAACCACCGTCGCCAGCCTCTTAGGCGAGATTTACGCGTCAATCGGTATCCTCAAAACAGGAAAGGTCATTTCCGTGGATCGCAAGAAACTTGTGGGCCAATATATCGGTGATACGGAGGCCAACACCCGCCAAGTGCTGCAACAGGCGCATGGCAACATATTGCTCATTGACGAGGCCTACACACTCATCGGTGACCCGGACGACAAGCGGGATTTCGGCCCCAAAGTGCTGGACTGCCTACTCGAAGAACTCGGCAAAGAGCAAACGGATATGATCATCATCCTCGCCGGTTATCCGGACGAGATGGAGAAACTGCAAAAAGCCAACAAAGGTATCGCGTCGCGCTTTCCCTATACTTTCCATTTCGAGGACTATACGGAGGACGAACTGTTCGAGATCGCGCTCCGCACCGCCGAGCAAAGCGGCTATACTTTCTCCGATGATGCTACCAAGCGTCTGAAGACCCTCATCCATCGCGAGATGGAGCGTGGAAAAGGACGTAACAAAGAGCGCTTCGGCAACGCACGCTTCATCACGCGTCTTATCTCGTCGCGTATCATCCCGAATATGAGTCGCCGCATCCTATCGCCCGCTACCGTCGCTTCTTCGCCGCAGCAACTGTCGCTAATCGAAGCAGTGGACATCCCTACTTCCATCCAAGATGCCGACATGACCATCGACGAGGCGGAGATAAACCGTATCCTCAAGCAGTTGGACGAGATGGTCGGACGCGAAGAGGTGAAGCGTACGCTGCATAACCTCGTCACTATCGCGCGCGCCAAGCAGGCTAACGGCGAGGACCTGAGCGACACCATCCCGTTGCAATGGACCTTCACCGGCTCCACAGGCACCGGCAAGAGTTCGGTAGGACGGCTGTTGGCGCAACTGCTCCATGCCTTCCATCTCATCGCATCGGACAAGATGACGCAACTGCGCATGCCGCAGTCCTCCACGAACGCATGGACGCCCTATGAGATCGACCATATCCTGCGTGACACGATGAAGCAGTCGGGACAAGGACTGCTCTTCATCGACCTCGACGATATCGCCAACAGCCATATCGACATCCAGTGGCTGCGCTGCAAACTGACGTCCCTCACCGCCGAGATGCCGGGTTCGTACGCCTTCGTCATCGCCGTGGACGACAACCGTCTGTCCACTTCGCCGATAGACATGCCCATCAGCACGTCCACCATCCATTTCGAGGACTACACCGCCGACGAACTGATGGCTATCCTGCGGCAGCGACTCGACAAACACGGCTATACCATCACCGACGAAGCGCTCGAAGAACTCAACCGGCATATCCAGGCGATCTGCAACAACCGCAGCAGCGGTTTCGCCAACGCGCGCACTATCAAGCACGTCTATATAGCGATCACCTCCGCAGCCGAACTGCGTCAGCCGGCTTCGCTGCAACCGACGATCACCAAAGAAGATGTGCAGTCTATCAAGTGGAAAAAACTCAATTCCAACCGCATCGGATTTGGCGCATAATCTTAAATTTTTTGTTTGACATATGTACTACCACTTTGAATTAGAGAACCCCGATAGCGTGGAAAAGGGCTACTTGAGCATCCCGGCTGAAATGAGTATTGAGGACTTCTGCCGCGAGTTGCGCTGCGAGATGGGCCTGCAATACACCGTCGGTTCGCGCTTCCACTTCATCATTGACAAGCAGAACCGCGTCTTCATGCAGGACGCAGAGGTCATCTCGACCCATGTCGATATGCTTTGGGAAGGCGGCGACAGCGACGAAGACCCCTACAAGACAGCGCCGAAGTACCACGAGGACTACTATTTCCCCGAGGACCAACATACGCTGCAGGACCTCTTCCCGGAAATCGGCACGGACATCCTGTACGCGCAGGACTACGACCGCATCTATTGCAAGTTAGTCGACCTCTCGCACGAAGAAGAAGAGTGAAACGAGTCGTACGTATATTATTTGTCTGCCACGGCAATATATGCCGTTCGCCGATGGCCGAGTATATCTTCAAGCACCTCGTGCGGCAAGCCGGGTTGGAAGACCGCTTTGAGATAGCCTCAGCCGGCGTCTCGGACGAAGAAGACGGTAACGATATCTACCTGCCCGCCAAACTCCAACTGCGCGAACACGGCATCCCCTACGGACCGCATAAAGCGCACGAGATGACGCGCGAGGAATATGAGCATTTCGATAAGATCATCTGCGCCGACCGCGCGAACCTGTCCTATATCCCGAGCATCGGACACGTCGATTATGACGACGTGATGGAGTTCTACGACCCGGGCGAGAAAGAGTCGCTCATGATGCAGTGGGCGGGCGAGGAACGCGATGTCTCTGACCCTTGGTACACCCGTAATTTCGATGCCGCTTACCGCGACATCTACCGCGCCTGCCAAGCCATCCTCGACAACTATATCGACGACTTCAAATGGCGCGAAGCTTGCGGCGAAGAGTAAAACAACGTCTATGTCACAAACACGAAACATAGTAGTCTTTTGGATCGACGAAGCCCCTCGACAGGACTTCGCGGAGCGCCTGGCGAATGCCGGGATGCAGGTGTTCCATGCCGATAACTACACGGACGGTATCCAGTGGCTCTCTAACCCGCAGAATATGGCCCTATGCGACGCAGTCATTCTGGACGTCAACTGCAAGATTCAGCATTCGGACGAACAAGAATCACCCGTCTCATTCCGCGATTATGCCTATCGCGTGATGAACCGTTGCGAAGGAGAGGATAAGCATATACCCTGGTTTGTCTTTACCAGCGGTAGCGGATATGATGCCGCTTTATTGAGCGCAATCCCTATGCGTGCGTGGACGCGCAGACAATATTATCTAAAGAATAGCGACCAACAAGCCCTCATTAATGATATCCGCGAACTGACCAAACATTCGGATAGCGTAGCGTTGCGGGAACGATATGCCGGCATTTTCGACCTGTGTGAAGACGAGACAACGTGCGCGCGTCTGTTCGATATCCTCAAGAAGATAGACGAGCCCGGGAGCGTTACCGACACAACCATCTTCAACGCCCTGCGCAAACTGCTGGCTTTTGCCGTCTCGTATGGTCGCGAGCATGGACTTTTCTCCGACGAGATCGACTCCGCGCGGGAAGCGCAGAGACGGCTGAGCGAGATACATGAACTGGACCCGCAACTGGTGCCTTCGTATATCGTGACGAATTTCGACTCGCTGTGCGACACCGTCAATAACGGCATTCATAGCACCTACGAAGATACAGACGAAGGTACGTTATCGGTGGACTCCGATGTGCTCGCAGGCGATGCACCGTACCTGACGCGCACCTGCATTTTCCAACTCCTGACCATCCTCCATTGGCTGCGTCGTTTGCCGACAAGCGAGAAGTATATCGAGGCGATGCAGAAGCATATCGACATCATCTTCAATAGCCCGATGGAGTTCTATGAGAACTGCGAATGCTACCTGCGGTGCGATAACGACGTATGGCATTACGGCCGTTGCGCGGTGCGCGAACACGAGCGCTACCCGCTCTCCGAGCAGACCCTCGTCCGCCTCTGCTTCGTGCAACCCAATAAGAACTATGCCGCGAAGAAGCAATACCCCTTCTTCGCGCGCTACGAGATTGTACATTGATGGTCAATATCATCGGCGACATACATGGTTTGGACCGCTGGAAACAACTGGTACGCGAGGATGCGGCAAACATCTTCGTGGGCGATTATTTCGACTCCAAAGACGGCAGATCCCAAGAGGAGATTGTCGCTAATTTTAAGGACATTATCGCTTTCAAGCAGAAGCACCCGGAGACCGTTTTACTATACGGCAACCATGACTTGAACTACCTCCTGGATAAGGATTATAAGAGCCGGTTTAGCCATCCCGAATACCGCGAAAATTACCGCCAATTATTCGCAGAAACGGAGGCGCTATTCTATGGAGTCGCCTATGCGATAGATGAGAAAACTTTGGTATCCCATGCCGGCGTAACGAAGGAATGGTACGAGAAACAGTTCGGTGTTTACCGAGGCGAGAGCCCGCAGGAGGTGGCAAAGCAGATCAACGACCTCTGGCAACGAGACAAGACGGCCTTTACCTTCAACAGCAATGTGACGGTTGACCCCGATGTGTACGGTGTATCTCCTGCGCATTCACCACTATGGATTCGCTCGTGGATACTCCCCGAGCACAACCTGTTTGCCGACACGCCCGTCACGCAGATCATCGGCCACACACCCAAGGAGGACATTACCTTCGTCACCGATCGCATCCTCTGCGTCGACTGCCTCCTCCACAACCCAAAATCATGGATAATTGAATGATTTCTTTCGCTAAAATTTGCATATATCACAAAAAAGCAGTACTTTTGCAGCGGATTACCAAAAATCTATGATTTAATAATAAAACACCCCTTTGCCACAGCGTAAACGTAAGCCGATTTTGAGTGTTTTATCGGATAGGTGCGCAGCTTTTTTTTTAGTACACGTAAGAGGTACGGCTAACGCTTTTGTTAGTAACATATTTTTGCGGCCGAACAGCGTCAAATTATTATTCTGGTTATTTTTATTGCAGGTTTTTGATAATCTAAGGCTCTCTTTCACGATTCTTCGTCAGAGAGTCTTTTTTATAGGCTTTTCTTTCGCTAAAATTTGCATATATGGAAATTTATCTGTAATTTTGCAGCGCAAAATTGATTTATTTTAACCTTAAAAACAAATTAACACTATGGTTCTTCTTTCTATTATGGATTTTTTCACATCAGACGTCATTGCTATTATCGGCATTGTTGTTTCTATTCTCATTGCCGTAAGT
>JAFSQV010000091.1 GCA_017446455.1 Paludibacteraceae bacterium | reverse complement strand
CCTACGCCGGTGTTACCGCTAGTGGGTTCAATAATCGTTGCGCCCGGTTGCAGGATGCCCTTTCGTTCGGCATCTTCTATCATAGCGAGTGCCGTACGGTCTTTTACCGAACCGCCGGGGTTAAACCGCTCTAACTTAAGCAGTAATCCCTTTTGAATTTCCAGCATCGGCGTATGGCCGATCAGGTCTAAAAGATTTTGTACTATCATCTTGGTCTTATCAGGGGTATCTCAGGGGTATATTAGGAGTATATCAGGGGTATATCGTATCCTACCCATACCTATAATATACTTTGTATATTATCCCGTGATTTTGAATTTATGCTTCTCAAATACAATCTCACTGCCTCCGCAATCATCTCGGGGCAGGGACGTTTCTCGTAATATTCCGGCGTTCTCGGTGCAGGGCGCGGGTCAATAGAGCCTTTCGGCGCTAATCCTAAGAGCTCCGCGCAGATAAGAGAACCGTACTTAGCTTTGAAGTCTCCGGCCAGTTGCTGCACAAACGCGTAGTTCGCCATCTTACCTTCGTTGTCGTGCGGCGTAGCACTCCCCTTCTCCAGTCCCGCGAGCATGAACATACCGCTGGCTGCGCCGCAAACCAACCGCATACGTCCCATACCTCCGCCGAAAGAGGCGGAGAGCCGCAGGGCGAGTTGTTCGTCCTTAATACCGTATAGGTCCGCGCAAGAAGCAAAAACGGCTTGTGCGCAGTTAAAGCCCTGTTTGAAGAGTTCCGTTGCCCGTTGGGCTCGGGATTCGATCTGTTGTTCCGTCATTTTTCCGAATATTTTTGATATAGAACAATATACATGCGATGGCGAAATAACCCACCGTCAGTCCCCATAACGCGAAATACTCCATGCGTGTCTGCCAGAGCGTCGCACCCATCGAGTTGATGTGGATGAAGCCATGTGCGCCCCAAGTATAAGGAATGAAGAACGAGAGGTAACGCCATTCGTCTGGGATCATCTCTTTTGGCCAACTAATACCGGCCATAAAGAGGAAGATCAGAGAGGTGGATATCAAAATCACCAGTCCCGACTCGCGGTTGCGGATGAATACCGACACGCAAAGCGAGAAGAAGACCACCGCCAAGATATACGGTATCATCAGCAGCAATATATCTCCGATAGCGCCTATATGCGGGATACCGAACAGCCGCGGGAAGAAACCGAGCAGGATGGCCGCAAGGGCGTAGTATATCAGGAAATAGGCGATAGAGCGACCTATCAGGCTGCGGATCGAATACTGGTCAAGTCCCTCTTCGCGTGCCGTGCCGCCGAGCATACAGATACCGAAGAACAGGGTCTGATGCAGGATCAGCACCAACACCGCCGGAATGAGGAACGAACCGTAACCGCCGGTAGGCGTGAAGAGGGCCGTCTCCGTATACGGTGCGTCTTGCACAAGTGCCCAAGCGAACTCTTTATCCATACCCATCTGCTCGTAGCGGTCTATCTGAATATTGCGCATGGACTCCAACATAACCTGGTTGCAGGATAGGTAGATGGCTTTCATATAAAGGAAAGACGACATGTCGCAATAAAGCGAGATACGTGCCTGTCCGAGCGGGTCTGCGAGTTGCTTGGCGAAGTCCCGCGGGAAATAGATGATGCCATGCACCTTCTGATCCCGCAGCAGTTGTTCGGCTTCTTTCATCGAAACGCAGGTATGGGTGAGGCGTATGTCCGGCGTCGCGTTCCATTGGTGGAGAAACTCCCTACTCTGCGGGCTGTTGCTCAGATCCACTACTGCGACCGGCACATTCGTGATTTGTTCATTCCAATAGAGCGCCTTGTAGATCAGCGGGTACGCGAGCGTCGCAACGATGAAGATCACCATCACACCCGGATCGCGGAAGATGCGCCGGAGTTCATTCACGAAAGCGGATAATATCTTTAAACTTTCAACTTTCATCTTTCTACGTTACTTCAGCGGGTAGTTCTGATACACGAGTGCGTCATACAGGCGCGGCGCCACAAAGAGCGAGGCGAGCATGAAACCCGTGAGTGCCAACATATGCGGGATACTGTTCTCCACCGGCGCTGCCATCAGAGCTTCGTTGACGTATATCAAGTAGTAATGTCGCAGCGGCTCGAGGTACGACAGCGCCTTCACGGGCGGTAACATCGCCATCTGCGGATAGGTAAAGCCCGAGAGCGAGAAACCTAACATCGAGTACAGCGCACCTATCGAGAGGGCATCGCGGAGCGTCGGTAACAGACCTATCAACGTGATACCCAGCGCTTCCATCGCGAAGATGAAGAGCAGCAGACCGAACATCAAGCGGGTGTGGCTGCCATAGACCGGAAAACCGGCAAAGCGATAGAGGATGATATGACATCCGATGCCGAGGATGATATAGATGAGCGTGTACGGTATCAGTTTGCCGATCATCGCCACCGTATAGTTGCCTCCCGCGGCTTTGAGCCATGCATGCGACGTACGCATCTTGAGTTCAAAACCTATCGCGAAAATAGTGAGCATCAGACAAATCAGTCCGAGGATACCCGGCAGGATGGTGCTCACCAGATAGACCGAATAGTTTCCCCAAGGGTTGGCCACCATGTGTCCCTCGATAGCGAGCGGTTGGATGCGGTGCATGATCACGTCATCCGGCAGTCCTTTCTTACGCAGCACCTCGCGCTGGAACGCACCCGACGTGAGGTTGACCATCGTCAACATCTGCTTGTAGGCGGTGTTGCCACCCACCGTATAAGCGTTCGTGACGTAGAAATCCATCTTCGGACGTTTGAAACTGACGAGTTCATCGTAGAAGCACTCGGGAATGACAAAGATACCGTATATCTTACCTTGTTGCATAGCCTCGCGGGCCTCAGGGTACGAGTTTGTGATGAGTTGGATATCCACCGACGGTGTCGCTTGCATCTCGTGTATCAGGCGCCGCGAGATAGATGTCTGGTCGAGATCGACGACCGCCACCGGCATCTTCTCCGCACTTCCGCCTTGCATCAGCGTCAGGAAGAAGAACGTCGAGAGCAGCATCACACCCACCGATGCAAACAGATACAGCGGGCGCGCGAACATCATCTTGAGTTCGCGCTGCATCACACGCCATATATTTATGAAGATATACTTCATTATTCAGCTACGAGAGCGGTCATACCTGGACGCAGATTCGGGATCGTTACGGTAGGACGACACTTGACGTCGAACGTACGCACGTCATAGCCTCCGTTTTGTTTGGTCGAGCGCCAGGTGGCATACGTACCCATCGCTTTGATATGCGTGACAGTCAGCGGATACTTGGTATGGGTACCGAGTGCAGGAATGGTCACCTCTATCACGCTACCCACCGGGAAGCGATCCAGCATGTCTTCGCGCACCGCGAAAGTGAACCACACGTCGTTGAGGTCCACAATAGCCATCACAGGGCTACCCTGCCCTACCAACTCGCCGGGTTTGGGGAAGCGTTCACTCACTTCTCCGTCGCAGGGCGAGAGCAGGTATTTCTCGGCTTCGGCCGCAGCGATCTCCTGGAGGATTCCGTCCACGCGCGCTACCTGTGCCTCAGCGGCCGCTTTGTCTTCTTTACGCGCACCGGCCAGCGCCATGTCGTACTGACTCTTCGCCGCCTTGACGGTAGCTGCCGCTGCCTTATATTGCGCCTCTACCTCGTCGCGTTTCTGGGCGCTGACTACGCCTTTGTCATACAAGCGCTGCACGCGCTCGTAACTCTTACGATAGATCTCTTCTCCGGCTTTGGCCTTCTGATATAGTTCATACGCGCCGGTGATCTGCTCGCGTTGCGCACCGTTCTGGGCTTTCTGGTTCACGGCCTCTGCCATGCCGCGCGCCGCCAAGGCCTGCGCTTTCTTGGCCTCCACTTCGGGCGAATAGATGGCTACCAGCGTGTCGCCTTTCTTGACCTGTTCCCCTTCTTCGAAGAAATACATCTCGATACGTCCGGGTACTTTACCGGACACGCGGTATTCGGCCGCTTCCGCTTCTCCCTGGATCAGAATCTTCTCCGGGCGAAGGGCAAGGATACCTACTATCGCCACTACTACGACGACTGCCAACAGGGCAATGAGGCCCAAAAGCAGACTTCCTTCTTTACGATTTTTCATATCTCTAATTCACTAATTCTCTAACTCACTAATTCACTAACTCATAATCTGCGTAAATACTTACGCAATTTCGTTTCCGTCGTCTTGGCTTCCACCTCCGCATCCACGAGGTCGGATGCCGCAGCGAGCCATGCCGTCTGGGCTTGCATCAGTTCCGAAGCGGTGATCATACCCGCGTCATAAGACTCCTGAGCCATTCGCAGCACTTCGGCCGCGTTGTCCTGGGTGAGTCGCGCGAGCGCAATCTTCTGCTGCGCTTCCATCAGTTTTTGGTTGGCTTGCGTTGTTTGCAAGGTCAGCAGTTCCCGCGTCTCTTCGGTCTTAAGCGCCATCGCATTCGCCGCGTGTTTGGCGGCTTTATAGCGCAATATGTCATCGGCATGCGCAATCGGCACATTTACCACTACGCCGGCCGTAAAGAATCCCTTGCCGTCCCATCGATTGCTGAAGCCGTTATCGACATTCGGGTTGGAGTACACATACCCCGCCGAAGCGACGATATTCGGTTGCAGTCCTGCCGCCGCCAACATCGCGTTGGACTTCGCGATCTTATGCGATTGCTCCAACAACTGAATCTCGGCGCGATTGGCTACCGCCGCTTCCGTACTAATCGAGTCCGTCGGAAGGAGAGTCTCTGACAACCCGCTCTCATCCAGGATAAAACCTGTAGTGAGCGGCAGTCCGCACACCTGAGCCAGCGCCATATTCGAGAGCGTCAGACCATTCTCTGCCTGCAGTTTCTTCACCTCCGCTTCGCCGCGTTTGGTGGTGACTTTCAGCAGATCGGCTTGAGTGACCAGTCCTTCAGTCAGCGCCTCTTTGACATCGTTCTCCAATTGGCACAAAAGCTGGTAATACTGCTGCGCGAGGTTTTTCTTCTTCGACACAGATACCACGCGCCAGTAGGCTTCGTCCACCGCGTAGATGATATCGTCGTGTTTGGCTTCGGACTCGATCGTCGCGATGTTCTCCGCCGCTTGCGCGATCTTGTACATCTGTATCAACCGACCACCGACGTATATCGGTTGGGTCACACCCACATGGGCTATGAAGATCTGACTCATGTCCGGCGACAACTTGTCGTAGAGCAACTTATAGCCATCCGCCAGTTCCTGTCCGGCCTTGTCGGCCAAACCTGTCACCGCCTCTTCGAACACCGTACCCTTTGCGGCCTCTTCGATCTGTCCTACTACGCTCTCGTCGCTCCATACGAAATTCGCCGTTCCGTCGGGATTGACGGTTGCGGTTCCGGACTTGAAGGTCGAGGAGTTCTCCAAGAGGTGTACGTTAGCGTTAT
>JAFSQV010000090.1 GCA_017446455.1 Paludibacteraceae bacterium | reverse complement strand
TAATATACAATTTAACACTCTTTTTTATGGCAAAAATTGAAACTACATCCGCATTGAGCCCGAAGCGGGCGGGGGGGCCGAGTACTAAAGGATGTGGAAAAATTGACGGAATTGGTTGATTTTAGAGAAAAGAATGGCATATGCTTGCATATGTCATTTATTTTTTGTAATTTTGCGCTCGCATTTTTGCGATCTTATGAAGATAGCACTGATAGGATACGGAAAGATGGGGCACATGATTGAAGAAGTGGCCCTGGAGCGCGGGCACGAGATAGTGGCGCGTATTGACATGGATGATGCCTTTGATTTGAACGGCGCAGACGTGGCGATTGAGTTCACGACTCCCCTGACGGCGAAGGATAATATTTTGCGCGCGTGGGCGCAAGGCGTGCCGGTGATCTCCGGTTCCACTGGGTGGAGACCGGAAGAATTGGAAGTTGGAGATTGGAAATTGGAGATTGAAGGTAGCCGCGTTGTCGTAAAGGACGAAGCGGGCAAGGTGATGCTCGTATGGAGCAGTAATTTCTCTGTAGGCGTGAATATCTTCTTTGAGATGAACAAGTGGTTGGCGGAGAAGATGGAGAACCAACCGCAGTACACGCCGAGTATTACCGAGACGCATCATATTCATAAATTGGACAAACCGAGCGGAACAGCAAAGACGCTCGCGGAAGGTATCCGAGATATCGGGATACCGAGATTTCGGGATATCGAAATTGAATCGATTCGCGAGGGAGAAGTGCCGGGGACGCATGAAGTGATGTGGGACAGCGAAGAGGACACGATCGTTATTACGCATATCGCAAAAGGTCGCAGAGGTTTTGCTTTAGGTGCGGTACTTGCTGCTGAACAACTTCATGTAAGCATTTAACCTGCATTTAATAAGCATTTAACCCCTATTTAACCCCGATCAGATAAGGAAAAATAATTGTTAAAATGAAATCATTCAAGGATAGAATTAATGAAGTGACGCGCGAAGGATGGATTCGCGCAGGAATTTGGTGCACGCTGTATGTCGTGTTCGTCTTTTGGGTTGCATGGGGCGACTGGAAGAGTTTGGGGTGGCTGGTATTGCTGCCGCTGATCGTTGATGCGTTCACCACGAAGTATATCAACTACGGCTGGTGGCGCAAATACAAAGACACCAAACCGGCGCTGTACACGCTTTGCAGTTGGATCGACGCGATTGTGTTTGCGTTGGTAGCCGTGTATTTCATCAACCTGTATATCTTCCAGAACTACCAGATTCCGAGTTCGAGTTTGGAGAAGACCTTGCGTGTGGGCGATTTTCTGTACGTGAGCAAGATGGCCTACGGTGCGCGTGTGCCGCAGACACCGCTGTCGATGCCGCTGATGCAACATACTTTCCCGACATGGTTAGGTGGCGGAAAGAGTTATCTGGACAAACCGCACTGGGACTACAAGCGCTTGGCGGGTTGGACCAGTCCGCAGAAAGGCGATATCGTGGTCTTTAACTTCCCTGCCGGCGATACAGTATGCTCGAAGATGCAGAATCCCGACTATTACACGCTGCGTCATTACTACGGCGAGGCGCTGATTAAGAACCGCAAAGACGTGTTTGGCGAGATCATCGTTCGGCCTGTGGATAGAAGAGAGAACTACGTGAAGCGTTGTGTGGGAACCCCGGGAGACTCGCTGAAAATCGTCAATAATACGATTTTCACGAAGTTGAGAGTTGAGAGTTTAGAGTTGAAAGAAGTTGAAAGTAATGAGTGGAAAGTAGAGCCGGAGAAAGAGGGACTGCAGTACAATTATTTCGTGCAGACTGACGGGCATCTTTTCAGCGCGAAGTACTTGGAGAAACTCGGCATCAGTATTGCCGACCGCGTACAAGTAGATGCCACCACGTGGCATTTCCCTTTGACACAAGCTATGAAGGCGGAGTTAGAGAAAAATCCGCATGTGCTGGCGATTGCTATCGAACCCGAGGAACAAGGCGGTGCCGTCTATCCGCTGGGGCATAACGACTGGACACGCGACAACTACGGACCGATTTATATTCCGAAGAAAGGCGATCGGATTTTGATCACCGAGGAGAACTACTGGATTTATAAGCGCATCGCTGATGCATATGAGTTCAAACCGATCGCGATAGGCGAGGAGTATGAGTTTGAGATGGATTATTACTGGATGATGGGTGACAACCGCCATAACAGTGCCGACAGTCGTTTCTGGGGATTTGTGCCCGAAGACCACGTGGTCGGACGGCCGGTATTTATCTGGCTGAGTCTGGATAAAGACAACCATAAGATCCGGTGGAATCGTTTGGGACGCAAAGCAACAGGAAGATGATTTTACCTACAGCCTATTTGCCACCGCTGTCGTACATGCAGGCGCTGATGAGCGAACCGGCGACGATAGAAGCCATGGAGACGTTCGAGAAGCAGACATTTAGAAATCGGTGTCTGATTCGCGATGCGAAAGGAGAATTGGTAAGACTGACTGTTCCGGTGGGCAAAGTAGAACATAAACAACTGACACGCGACATACAGATCAGTTACCAGACGCGGTGGCAACACCAACACTGGATCACACTGGTCAGCGCATACCAACACACGCCGTACTTTCTATACTTCGCCGACTACTTGCGGCCGTTTTATGAAAAGGAGTACAAGTGGTTGTTGGACCTGAATGACGAACTAAACGCCACGCTGGTAAGTCTGCTAAGGAAAGAGCGTCCGCAAAGCTTGATAACGAGTTCGCGCTCTGTAGATTGGAGCGGACAAATATGGACAGATAAACATCCGTGGCAAACGGAGATAAGCGTGCTGGACACGCTGTTTGATGATTGAATGAGTGAAAATGAATATCGATTGGAGTAGTTTGGGATTTCATTACACCGAACCCGAGTATATTGTTCGGGCGGGGTATCATAATGGCAAGTGGGAAGAACCATATGCCACGACGGACAAGTACCTGCACTTGCACGTGTCGGCAACTTGTCTGCAATATGGGCAAGAGGCGTTTGAGGGCTTGAAAGCATTCCGCGGCATCGACGGGAAGATCCGCATCTTCCGCTGGAAGGAGAACGCAAAACGCATGGCGAAGAGTGCCGAAGGACTATTCATGGCGCCGGTTCCGGAGGAGTTGTTTGGACGCGCGATACACTTGGCGCTGGAGAAGAACCTGGAACTTGTTCCACCTTACGGCACAGGAGCTACGCTGTATTTCCGACCCTTGCTGATCGGCACGACGCCGCGCTTGGGTGTAGGTCCGGGCAAGGACTTTGAGTTCATCGTCATCCCCTCGCCTATCGGTCCGTACTATCCGGGTAAGTTCCATTGCACGACGTTCATCGTCAATCGCTATGTGGACCGCGCGGCGCCTTACGGAACAGGCCAATTCAAAGTGGGCGGCAACTATGCTTCGTCCTTCCGCGCGACGGAAGCGGCACATATGATGGGTTGCGACTGCCTGTTCCTCGACGCCAAGCAGCATAAGTTCATCGACGAGTGCTCGGCCGCGAACTTTATTGGGATCAAAGGCAATGAATATTTGACGCCGAAGAGCAGTGCGATCTTGCCGAGTATCACGAACGACAGTCTGATGACGCTGGCGAAGGAGATGGGACTGAAAGTGACGCGTCGCCGGATACGCTTGGAGGAGTTAGCGGATATGAGCGAAGCCGCAGCGTGCGGAACAGCGTGCGTGATCTCGCCGATCGACAAAGTGGAGGACACGGAGAAAGGCGTTACCTACTCTTTCGGCGACGAACCCGGTCCGGTACTGAGCAAGCTTTACCACGCGCTAAAGGATATCCAGTATGGAAGAGCGGAGGACAAGCACGGATGGACGGAGGTATTTGAGATTTGAAAATTGAAAATTTTAAAATTATAGTTTATGTTTAAGAATCAACCAAAAGGATTATTTGCGCTCGCGCTGGCGAATACCGGCGAGCGTTTCGGCTACTACACGATGTTAGCCGTCTTTGCGCTGTTCCTGCGCGCGAACTTCGGTTTGTCTGCCGGTGCAGCAGGTGCTATCTACTCGACCTTCTTGGCGTTTGTGTATTTTCTGCCGTTGATCGGTGGTATCATCGCCGACAAGATCGGTTACGGTAAGTGTGTGACGATCGGTATCATCATTATGTTCCTTGGCTATGTGCTGCTGGCTATTCCTATGGGCGGCATTGAGTAC
>JAFSQV010000089.1 GCA_017446455.1 Paludibacteraceae bacterium | reverse complement strand
TGACGATAGCAACACCTATGAGATGTTGGTATTGTACATAGACCAGAGTGCGCCGACTTACAACAATAAATATCTTCTGCGTCTGTACCGCGAAGATGGCACACTTTTGTATGACTTCGGAAGGGCGAACAGTTTTACATTTTCGACCGCCCTGCATATGTATAATGGCGAGTATCGCCTTTGGATATCCAAAAACTTGCAGCGCAACGAACTTATTCCCGACTATGGTTGGAAGACCATCAAATACACGCAGAATGATGTGTACAAGGTGAATAAGAGTGTAGCGGCAGAGTTGACCCCAATACAAGCCAATGAAGTGAAATTCTTAAAGGTAGTAGAGGATGGTCATGTTTATGTGATTAGAGACGGTCGGAAATATGATATGAGAGGATTTGTTAACGTAAAATAATAGACTCATTATGAAAGGAATAAATCTTACCTTAGCTAAAGTAACTTCATGCGATCGCTGGCTCGTGACGAGTCGGCGGTTTTTCTTTTATACTTACCTACGGTCTACCTCTTTCTGTTACGTTTGTTCGCCCTGACCAAGCAGCTGCGCCCTTCACTCTACCTGCCGGTGGCTGCAACTACCTCCAATCGCGTTCGAACGAAGATATTGGAATTATTCGAAGTATAACTTCAAAAATCTTCGGAATTATTTGCATATATCGAAAAAAAATAGTACCTTTGCACTCGTGTTAACAGTCCGCAAGGGGAAATGCTATGATGATATAGATGTTATTCCTCATAAAACATATGGCCTACTATTGGGAACAGGTCGTAGCGCAGCTCCAAGTCCTTATTACGAGGCGCGCTTACAAATATCCTTAGCGGCAATCACTTCCTCCCCCTTTATTCGCTTTGCAGCGGCCGTTTTGTTTTTTTGCAAACTTTTTCTACCAAACATTTGCTCATATCTGAACACCATCCTACCTCATTCCCCCTTCACTTGACGCAGTGATGAATAGAAGCGGTCAAAAATGCTCTTTTTGTTGTGCAGAATTAAGAAAATATTCTTTCTCAAATAACTGATTATAAGACATTTAGACTTGTAATAATTTTATTACTAATATTTTTATTACTAATTTATTTGTTAGTTTCATTTTTTTTTCGTACCTTTGCACTCGTGTTAACAGTCCGCAAGGGAAAGGTAAGGGGTGCCTGCTATGCGCATGCAGGTAATGTCGGGGTAATATCGTATCCTGCACCACCTTATATATACTATGTATATATCCCGTGATTTTGAATTTTTAAGCCGAATGAACTGCAAAATACACCCTATATTATACAAATTCTATCTCGATCTCCGCAAACTACTGGGAGCGGAGATGGTTCACCGCCGCAAACGACGCTCCAAAACCTGCATAGAAATTATTTATCATTGCGATGATTTTATGGTGATGACCGGCCGTCTCAACACCCTTCCTGAAGCAGAAAAATGCGGTTTTTGGATCATATGCCGCCCTAAACCGAATACTTTCTACCATAACCATCAGGTGTACGACCTCTTCCTCACTCCCGTTCATCCGAAGAAACGCCGTGAGATAATACCGACAATAACCCCGCTTCATCAAGTAGCCGACTCTGCTGCCATGATTGCCTAAAAAAGAACCTATCGGAAATGTAGGAAAAGATATAAAAATTTCAGAAAAGTGATATACACTCTTGTGTATGTCATTTTTTTGTTGTACCTTTGCAGCCGATTTTGTTGGAGTTCTTTCTGACAGATGATTTTTCAAGTATATACACTATATTGAATTTATGCAATACGAATTACAAAAACTCGAGCGTATGTCGCTCGACGAAGTGCGCGAGATAGCTGTGAGCATGGGCCTGAATCCCCGTCGCAGCCAGTCTATCCGCGAGATTAGTTATGCCATTCTGGATGCGCAGGCCGACAACCGCGCTGCAATCGTTCAGGCCAAAGAAGAGGCGCGTGCCGCAGCAGGCAAGCCCGCCAAGCGCGAGCGGGTGAGAGGAGTGAAACGCACCGTAGCAAAGGTGGTGACCGAAGGCGCACGCAGCGAGCGCGTGATAGCTACCGTAGGTTCGGAAAAAGAACAGATGGCCGAGATGCAGGAACAACTCAAAGCCAACAACCACAAGCCGAATAAGAGCGTGATAGCGGCTAAGCCGCTGCTGGCAGGGAAAGAGGACGCTCCGCTACAGGACGCCGCTAAACCGGCTACAGAAGAGAAGGACGCCGCTAAACCGGATACAGAAGCACCGGTAGTGGAGCAGCCGAAGAAAAAACGCGGACGGCCAAGAAAGAGCGAGCAGCCAAAGGTGGAAGAGCCGAAAGTTGAAGCGCCCAAAGTAGAGGAACCGAAGAAAGAAGAGCCGAAAGCCGAGAGCCAAGAGCCGAAAGCGAAGCCGGAGTTGCCGGATCTGGGAGAGAACGTCCTCGCGATGGGTACCTTGGAGTGCGCACCCGACGGATACGGATTCCTGCGCTCGGCAGACTATAACTACCTCTCGAGTCCGGACGATGTCTATGTGAGCAAAGACCAGGTTCGTCAGTACGGCCTCAAGCCCGGCGACACGGTAGAGTGCTCGATACGCATCAACCCGCAACCGGACAAGTTCTTCCCGATGGACAAGGTGATCCGCATCAACGGCTTGGCGCCGGAGTTGGCCAAGAGCCGTGTGGCATTCGAGAACCTTACCCCACTCTTCCCCGATCAGAAATTCAAACTGTGTACGGGTCACGGCGACTCGCTCAGCGTGCGTATGATCGATCTCTTTGCACCGATCGGCAAGGGTCAGCGCGGACTGATTGTGGCGCAGCCGAAAACCGGTAAGACGGTGCTGCTCAAAGAGTTAGCCAACGCTATTCTGAAGAACAACCCCGAGGTATATATGATCGTGCTGCTGATCGACGAGCGCCCGGAAGAGGTGACAGACATGCAGCGCAGCGTCGATGCCGAGGTGATCGCCTCGACCTTCGATGAGCCGGCAGAGAACCACGTGAAGGTAGCGAACATCGTACACGAGAAAGCGAAACGACTCGTAGAGAGCGGACACGACGTAGTGATCCTGCTCGACTCGATCACCCGGCTCGCGCGCGCCTACAACACCGTAGCTCCGTCGAGCGGAAAAGTGCTGTCGGGCGGTGTAGAAGCACAGGCGCTGCATAAGCCCAAACGCTTCTTCGGCGCGGCACGAAACATCGAGAACGGAGGTTCGCTGACGATCATCGCTACGGCGCTGACCGAGACCGGAAGCAAGATGGATGACCTGATATTCGAGGAGTTCAAGGGTACCGGAAACATGGAGTTGCAGCTCGACCGCAAGCTCGCGAACCGCCGTATCTTCCCTGCGGTAGACATCCCGGCGTCGAGTACGCGCCGCGACGACCTGTTGTTGCCGCCCGACGTGCTGACACGTATGTGGCAGATACGCAAGCAGTTGAGCGATATGAGCGGGCAGGAAGCGATGGAGAAGCTGCGCTCGTATATGGAGCGCACCGAGGACAACGACGAGTTCCTCTTGGCTGTTAACGGTGCTAGGTAACCGATTTACCATTTGTTCATTTACAATTTACCATTTATGTACCATTTGGCTATTTAGCCATTTTAAACATAGTTGACTAAATGATTCAATGAACAAATAAATGACAAAATGGTAAATGATAAAATGGTACATATTTTAATCATCAACGGACCGAACTTGAATCGTCTGGGAATGAGGAAGCCGGAGATATACGGCTCGAAGACGATGGCACAGATTTTGCTGGAGATCCAGCGAGCTCTGCCGGAGGTTCGTTTGACGTATTTTCAGTCGAACCACGAAGGCGACCTGATTGATCAGATACAAGCCTTCGAAGGTGACGGGATTGTCCTGAATGCCGGAGGGTATAGTCATACGAGTGTGGCGCTACGGGATGCGGTAGAAGAGAGCGAGGTGCCGGTAGTGGAAGTGCACATAAGCGACATCAAAGCGCGTGAGCCGTTTCGGCAGGTGAGTCTGCTGACGGACGTATGCGCGCATAGTATAATAGGAAAAGGAACAGGTGGATATGTAGAGGCGATAGAATGGATTTTAGGTATTAGTTAAAGGTAAATATGAAACGATTATTTGGATTAATCAGCCTCTTTGCACTGGCGCTCAGTGCGTATGCGGCACAAGTGACCGGTAAAGTGATAGACGCCGGCACAAAGCAAGCGATTGATTTCGCCAACGTGAGTGTACTCAAAGGCACCGACCCTGCCCCGGTGAAAGGCACAGTGACGGACGAGAAAGGTGAGTTCGTGCTGGACTTGGCGGACGGCAGTTATACGCTCGTGGCGTCCTTCATGGGTTACAGCGAGCAGAAACGCGAGGTGACGGTAGCCGGTAAGCCGGTGCAGGTTCGCTTTGCGCTGCGCGAGGACAGCAAGATGCTGCAGGACGTCGAGGTAGTCGGACAAGGTAGTTCGATGCGCTTCGAGCTCGATAAGAAAGTGTTCACCGTGGATCAGAACATCGCATCCGCGGGTGCTTCTGTATCCGAGGTATTGGAGAATATCCCGTCTGTGGAAGTGGATCAGGAAGGAAACATCTCTTTGCGTAACAGCGAGGATGTGGAGATATGGATCAACGGCAAGCCGGCAGGACTGAACTCCGAGAACCGTGGACAGGTGCTGCAGCAGATGCCGGCAGGAACGATCGAGAAGATCGAGCTGATCACCAACCCTTCCGCCAAATACAGTCCGGAAGGTACGTCGGGCATCATCAACCTCGTGATGAAGAAAGACCGTGCGGCGGGATTCTACGGATCGGTACAGGCGGGTATCAACTACGCGCTCGCCGCACCGTGGACGACCCCTCCGGGAGCCAACGTGGGCTTTAACATCAACTTCAACGCCGGTCCTGTGGACGGCTATTTCAACGTCGGTTACCGCTATCACACCAGCAACGGCGGTAGTATCACCGACCGCTATAACCTCGACGGCACAGGCAGCGAGAAACTCGACTCCACCCTCATCAACAGCCACCTGACGCAAGAAGGTCAGCAGAGCCATCGCGGCGGCGGCATGTTCGGACGCGCCGGCTTGAACTTCCACGTAGCACAAGGCCATACAATCGGTGTGTCCGGTTTCGGCATGGTGAGTGACCCGAAAGTGTTTAACTCGATTAACTCGAACCATCGCACGTACACCTTCACCGACCGGCTGAATCCCGCCAACAACCGCGAATTTACGCGTGATCAGAACGGCAATGCGTACCACCCGGGCGGAAATGCGACGCTCGATTACACCTTTGAGCAGGACGCACACAAACTATATGTGAGCGGTACATATAACAACTTCGGATTTAACATGCTGACGGGTTACACGCAGATAGAAGGCGTGGACACAACCTATCAGGACCAGAACAGCCTGAGTAACGGTCAAGGTATCGAGGTCAAGGCGGATTATGAATGGAAACCGACGCCGCAGAGCCGTCTGGAAGCGGGCTACGACTACACCCGCAACTGGAGCAACAGTTTTGCGGACGCTCATAACAACAACGCCGAAGGAGCGCATATCAACGAGCTGTTCCCCTACTACTCCGATGCCAGCGGACTGACCCAGAACCATGCGTTCTACGTGACCTACGGCAACCGCTTCTGGGACAAGCTGTCGATCCAGGTAGGTCTGCGCGGCGAGTACTACATGCGTCACTTAGAGTCGTTCTACAAAGACAAAGACGGCAATGTACAAGACTCGTACGCGGGCATGGAGAATAAGAAAGACACGAGTTATTTCCAACTCTTCCCGAGTGCATATATCAGTTATGACTTCGGACACGGCCATGAGTTACAACTCAACTACACGCGCCGCGTGAACCGTCCTTGGGGACATCAGATCAACCCGCGCATGGACTTCTCGGACAGCACGAACATCAGTTACGGTAACGTGAACCTGCTGCCGGCATACTCGAACAACCTCGAGTTGAACTACCTCAAGACCTGGGAGCGCCACACGCTGAGTGCCGGTGTGTTCTGGAAATACCGCGAGGGCGCCGTGCAGAACGTCAAGTACATGGACAGCGACGGACGCACGATGAAGAACACCTATCTCAATGTCGCTACGCGTCAGGAGTTAGGTGTGGAAGTGGTAGCGAAGAACCGTCTGTTCGGGGAGTTGCTGCAACTGACGACAAGCGCCAACTTCTATTGGAATAACATCTCCGCAGTGGATCAGGAGATGTACCACTTGGGCGACACGATCCCCGTCCATCTGCCGGGACAGAACATCTTCGCAGGTTCGGTGCGCGTGAATGCACAATTCCTCTTCACGAAGAACTTCAGCGGACAGATCACCGCCGCTTACCGTTCGCCGCGCGTCGTGGCACAAGGAACGACAAGTCACTCCTACTCGCTTGATCTTGGCTTGCGTTACACCCTGCTCAACAAACAGCTGGCGCTGGCGCTTAACGTACGCGACGTGCTGGACAGCCGTGCACGCCGAAACATCACGTGGGGTGACGGTTTCTGGCAGTTCAGCGAGAACAGATGGCACAGCCGTAGTATCAGCTTCACCGTCACCTATAACTTCGGTAACCAAATGGGCCGCAGACGCGGTCGTCCGGACGGAGACTTCGATGGCGGAAGCGATGACTTCGACGATAGCGGTAATACCAATACGGATAGTAGTTTTTAATTGAAAATTGAATATTGAAAATTGAAAGATTCATAGTTTTCTTTGTACTTTGTACATTGTCCCTTTGTACATTTGCTCAGAGAGCCCAGAACAGGCCTTACGTGGATGACAAACTGATTCACTTCGGTTTTCAGTTGGGTGTCAACTTCGCGACCTTCCAGGTGACGGACAGCGAGGTGCCGGTGGAGTTCACCGATGCCCTGACGGGGCAGCACATGGTGGACACGGTGCACTCCCGCGTGAGCACCCTGCTACCCGGTTTTCATGTGGGTTTTGTGAGCGACTTGCGCCTGTGTAAGTACCTCAACCTGCGTTTCTGTCCGGGTATGCTGTTCACAAGTCGTACACTTACGTACAAGTCCGCCAAGGGCGATCCCGTGAAGGGCGCGGTGGGCACCAGTTCGACCGTCGATGTGCTGGCTATCCCGATCTCCCTACCCCTTTATCTTAAATGGTCGGCGGAGCGCGAAGGCAACTACCGGCCATACGTGATTGCCGGCGGCGGTGTCAGTTTTAATGTGGGCCGCGACCACGAGAAACCCGTGCTGCTGACGACCACAGACTATTTCTGCGAAGTGGGTTTTGGTGTGGACCTGTATTTCACTTGGTTTAAGTTCTGTCCGGAGATCACCTACCGCATCGGTTTTGCGAACCAACTCTGCCCGACGGACGGACGAAACGAGTTGCCGCGGGAGAACATGTTCTATACAGACGCTATCTCGCGCCTGACGAGTCATTGCGTGTGTCTGACCTTTAATTTTGAATAATGGTGTAAGGTGTAAAGTGTACGGTGTAAGGAATATATTATTTATCTTGGCGGCGGTCCTTTGTCTTTTTGCGGGCTGTAGCGAGTACCATACGAGTGACGACCCGACGCTTCGTCTGGCGTTCTCATGCGACACGCTGAGTTTCGACACCGTCTTCACGGCGCAAGGCAGCGCGACGGCGCAGATGAAAGTGTATAACCGCAACGCGTCGGCACTGCTCATCGACCGCGTGTGGCTCAAGGACGGAAAAGCCTATCGCGTGAACATCGACGGCGAACCCGATGCTGACAAGTGGCGCGACATCCAGATCAACGGGCACGACAGCTTATATCTCTTCATCCGCGTGAAGATTGATCCTTTGGATCAAGACAACCCGGTGTTGGTCACCGATCAGCTCTGTTTTCATCTTAAGAACGGCCATACGCAAGAAGTTGAACTCGAGGCCTACGGTCAGGACGTAAAGCGTATCGGACACAAAGGCTGCGGTCGGACGGACACGACGAGTATGGCTTTCACCGCCGAGCGTCCGTATCTGGTCTTCGACACCCTTATTATTCGCGAGAACATTCTTTTGGAGGCTGGCACGACGGTGTATATGCACAACGGCGCGTGTATCTACGTAGGCGGCGATGTGACGGCGGCAGGTACGGTGAAGAACCCGATCGTCTTTCGCGGCGACCGCTTAGACCGCCTCTTCGACAGCGTGCCTTACGCTTTCGCCGGCGGCAGTTGGAACGGTATCTACCTGCAAGGAACGCCCGCGCAGAAATACGAGTTGCAGTACGTGGATATCCTGTCCGGCAACATCGGCTTGTACAGCTATAACGACGGCAAAGGCGCGACGCTGCCGCAACTGACGATGAACGGATGCCGCATCCATAACCACTCGATGTACGGCTTAGTGCTCGTGAACACCGACGCGACGGTGACAAACAGCGAGATCAGCAACTGCGCCTCGTACTGCGTGTACTGCGCCGGCGGCACACAGCAATTCATCCACACGACGGTGGCGTCCTATTTCGGGTTCACCAACATCCGTATTCAGTCCGTAGCCAAAGACGATGTGGCGGCGGTGTTCATCGACAACCTCGACAAGACGACGCACACGACGACCTCGTTCTATAACAGCATCATCACCGGCTATCTAAGCAATCAGTTAGTCGTCGCGACGCCGTTCGACCAGTATTATCCGGGCGAGTTTATCGGCAACTACCTCAAGACCGACAGTTTGCATATCCCGAACGCGCGGGATAACACGTATTGGCAGAAGACAGACACCGCGGCACTGTTTGTGAACGATTTCTATAAGTATAAGGAGTATATCTATTATAACTTCCATTTAGACAGCATCAGTCCGGCTATCGGCATCGCCGACAGTCTATTGGCTGTGCCCTATCCTTTGGATAGAGACGGCGTCTCACGCGCAGGGATTAAGCCAGACGCAGGATGCTATCAACATCTTCCTTAATCTGCGCCTGCAGTTCTTCTAAGGTCTCGAAATGTCGCTCTTCGCGCAAGAAACGCACGAAGCGGATTTTGAGTATCTGATCGTACAGGTCGCCCTTGAAAGAAGGCACATAGACCTCGATCAGTTGATTGGTGTCTATATTGACGAACGACGGGGTATTGTCGCGCAAGGGCGTATCGACATAGGCGAGGTATACGCCCGTCTTAGGGATGATCTTATGCGGGTCGAGCGGGGCGATGTTGGCGGTCGGAAAACCGATGGTGCGCCCGAGCGCTTTGCCGTGCACGACGCGGCCACGTAAGGTATACGGGCGGCCCAATAACTCGTTCGCCATGACGATGTTGCCGTTCTCGAGCGCCAGGCGGATCTCCGTGGACGACACATGCCACTCGTTCTCCACGTACTCGTTGAGCGTGAGCACTTCGACGCCGCACTGCTCGCCTACCCTGCGGTAGTCCTGCGGGTGCTTGAGTCGGTCGGAGCCGAAACGGTGGTCGTAGCCCATCAGGAGGACGGAGACGCCGTACTCGTCGCGCAAGCGCGTCATAAACTCCTGCGCTGTGAGGGGTTGTATATCCGCAAAAGGCAGCATCAGCACTTCTCCGTATTGGGATAAGTGCTTCTCGCGCTCCTCGCGGGAGGTGAGCAGCTGCGGGATATAGTCGGCGTCGAGCACCGCCCGCGGATGGGTATCAAAGGTGACGATAAGCGGCGCTAGCCCGCGTTCCTGAGCCAGCGCACGCAAGTGGGTAAACAAGAACTGATGGCCCTTGTGCACCCCGTCAAAAAAACCTATGGTGGCTATTCGTCTCACTCTTCGGTGTAATAGCCTTTGGCTATTCCGTACTGGAGTTCGGCATCCTGGATGAGTTGGATCTGGACGCTGCTGAGCGCACGCTGGTGCTTCTTGGCTGCTTCGAGCACGAAGTTCAGTTGCTCCGTCTCGTCCACTTCGCCGTCGAGGTACTCTACCTCACCCGTCTCGGGATCCTCGCGCAACAGGCCCTGCGTCTCGAGATAGTTATCCATTTCGTCGAGCACAAAGAGGATATCGTCTGCGCTCAGCGCTCCGCGGTCCTCAGCGGGAATAGCATTGTAGATATACTCTACCAACTCGCGTTCTTCGGCGTCCATCAAGGACAATTCTAAAGTGTTGTTCTCCATAATTCGTCGTTTTTTTCAAAATCTGGTGCAAAAGTACTACTTTTTTTGCATATATCAAAATAATTTTGTAATTTTGCAGCGCAAAATTGTTGAAATATGAGTGAATTTTGGAAGCGAACCCTTAGCGGGGCGGTATTTGTGGGCTGTATCGTCGGCAGTATTCTTTGGAGCGAGTGGGCTTTTGCCTGCCTGCTGTTGCTGATTTGTCTGCTGGCGGTGGATGAGTTTCATCGCTTGGTGAAGTCCCATACGACGCTTCGCGTCTGTGCGGCCCTGGCGACGTTCGTGCTATGGGGCACGTTTGTCGGCATCGCATACAACCCCTTAGGCGGTGAGTTCTACCGCGCATTCGGGATATCCGGCATTATGATCTATCTGCCGATCGTCGTGATCGGGCTGCTGGACGAGGTATGGAACCTCTCCGGCAAGCCCATGCAGAACTGGGGAAACATGCTTATTTCGCAACTGATGATTGCCCTCCCACTCTGCTCGATGTGTCTCCTGATGAGTCTGAGTAAATGGCTATTACTCGCGCTGTTTATCCTTATCTGGGTGAACGATACGGGCGCGTATTGCGTAGGTAGTCTGACGGCGAAACGCCCGAACGGCAACCATAAGATGGCGCCGCATATCAGTCCCAAGAAAAGTTGGGAAGGACTATTCGGAGGCATAGCCTTTGCTTTCCTCGCCGCGGTCATTCTCTATGCTTGCGGATGGTTTGACGAAATATCTGCGAACGGGTTGGGATTGGTTGTGGCGTTCGGCTTCGCATTTATCGCAAGCGTATTCGGAGCGCTCGGCGACCTGATGGAGAGTTTATTCAAACGGTCGATAGGCGTGAAGGATTCCGGTCGTTTCTTGCCCGGGCACGGAGGCGTGCTGGACCGTTTTGACAGTATATTATTGGCTGCTCCGCTTATTACTTCGTATAGTTGGCTATGCTACTTCATTGTGCCGCTCTTCTAAGTAAGATGCCGCTGCGCGTCCATTATGGATTCGCGGACTGGCTCTTGTTTCCGGTGATGTACCACGTGGTGCGCTACCGGCGGAAGATGGTGGACAAGAACCTGGCTTTGGCCTTTCCGGAGAAGAGCAAGGCGGAGCGCCGGCATATCGCGCGGGCGTTTTATCACCAGTTCTGCGACACGATCGTGGAGACGATATACGGCTACAGGTGTTCGGACGAGGAGTTGCGCGAACGGGTGGTGTTTGACCACATGGACGAGGTGAACCGCTTGGTGGACGCCGCCGGAGGCGGGATCTTCATGCTGGCGCATTTCGGCAACTGGGAGTGGATGGCGAGTATCCAGCAGTGGTTGACAGAGGGCGTGAAGGAGTTGAATGTCTATCGGAAGTTGAAGAACAAAAGCATGGACCGGCTGATGTTAGCCCTCCGCGCGAAACGCGGCGGGGCATGCGTGGAGAAACAGCGGATCTTACGCGAGATGATTCGATACCGAGCCGAGAAACAACCTGTGACAATAGGTCTATTGAGCGACCAGAAACCCAGGCCGGAAGTGACACGCACGTGGGTGAACTTCTTGCACCAAGAGACGGGTTTCCTGGACGGCGGCGAGGTGCTCGGAAAGAAATTCGGCTACCCGGTGTTCTACCTCTATATCACCCGCACAGAAAGGGGTTATTACCACGTCGATATGCGCACACTTGCGGCAAAGCCGCAACAGACGACTGAAGGCGAGATCACCAAGGCGTATGCGCAGGTGCTGGAGCAGAACATACAAGCGCAGCCGGCGTTGTGGCTGTGGACACATAATCGTTTCAAATATCGAAAGAATGCAATGTAGTGTTATCATATTAAACTGGAACGGGGCAGAAATGCTGAAAAGGTATCTGCCGTCGGTCGTGGCGCACACCAAGGGCGCAGAGATCATCGTGGCTGACAACGGCAGCACGGACAACAGCCTCGAGGTGTTAGCGAAGGAGTTTCCGGGCGTCCAAACGATCGTGCTGGACAAGAACTACGGTTTTGCGGAGGGTTACAACCGCGCGATCGCGCAGGTGGAGAGCGAATACGTCGTGCTGCTGAACAGCGATGTGGAAGTGACGGACGGTTGGCTCGAGCCCGTCCTCGCCTATCTGGATGCGCACTCGGATGTCGCGGCGGTTCAGCCGAAGGTGCGCAGTTGGCTTAGACGCACGCATTTTGAGCACGCAGGCGCGGCCGGAGGGTATCTGAGTAAGTTGTATTTCCCCTACTGCCGCGGACGTGTGTTGTGGCATGTGGAGGAAGACAAAGGTCAGTATGACACGGAGGCGGAAGTAGACTGGACGAGCGGCGCGTGTATGTGCGTGCGGACGAAGGTATATAAGGAGTGCGGCGGCTTGGACGCGGCGTTCTTTGCGCACATGGAAGAGATCGACCTTTGCTGGCGCATGCGCAACGCAGGCTGGCGCTTAGTGTGCCTACCGCAGAGCGTAGTGTACCACCTCGGTGGCGGTGCGTTGAGCTATGAGAGTCCGCGAAAGACCTACCTGAATCACCGCAACAACCTGCTGATGATATACAAAAACAAACAGCACGCGTGTGGTGTGCTGTTCGTTCGAGGGATTCTGGATTATGCCGCCGCTTGTTTCTATTTGCTGCAGGGTCGTTGGGGCGCCTTCAAAGCGGTGTTCCACGCTCGTAAAGACTATAGAAAAATGAGAAAGGCGTACTAACCTTTCTCATTTTTTTAGAATCCAAAACTTAGTCCGCAGGTGAAGGTGAATTTTTGTCCCTGCAGATAAACAGGGGTATATTTATTTAAGTAATACTCTTTGAGTTCATCGCCCGCGAGGTTCATGGATGTGCCGTCCGCGTTCCATCCGCGGTCCTCCGACGGGATACGCTCCGAGGTGGGCGCAAAGGCGCGGACATTCGAGTACTCGAAGTCAACGTGCGCATAGCAGTTGTTGAAGACCTCATACACGGCGTGGAAACCAATGATGTCGCTTTTCCAAATCTTCTCGCTGAAGGGTTTCTGGGCAATGGTCGGGTAGTCGGTGTGCCGTGTACCCGCTATGTAATCGCGGAAATAATCGTATGCGCGATACTTTGTATCGCCGGTATAGTCCAACATAAGACGCAAACTACGCGTCGGGCGATAGGACAGTTGTACGAAGATACTCTGCGCGTTGTCACCCATATAATGACCCATATTGAAAGAGTTGGAGGTGTAGTCCAAGACCTTGATAGAATGCGAGTAACAAGCGATGTAAGAGCGTGTGAACTCTCCGCGGAGAGCGAGTCCTTTGACCGGCCAACCGCTCCAGTTAAAGCCAACGAGGTAAGAGATCGGATTCTTCTCCGGATTGGAGGGAGCAAGACGCGCGAACTTAAACTCATCCAGGAAGAACGAACCGTAGAGACGGAGGTGGTCCGTCGGACGCACAGTTATAGTCGCAAAAACTTGCGAATTCTGGTTCTCGGAGTGAAGCCCCTTCGTTAAGAGGTGGTCCAAAGACTTGAAGAAGGCGATCGGAATGAAGTACGCCGCCTGCACATTACGCTCTGCGTAAACAATCGAATTTCCGAAGCTGAATTGCACGTATTTGCAAGGCATGAACGTGAACATGTTCGCCGCCATAAATTTGTTGGCCGGGCGGTACTCGCGTTCCGTGACGCCTTCGCTGACTTTCTCGACATAATAATAGGTCGAGTCAATCACGTTCGAGGGCAACCATGCATGGAAATAGTCGAATTGAAACCATTTACAGGGCGTGAGTTGAAGGGTCACCATCGGCACAGCAGGATTGTGCGCCGAGAGGATGTTCGAGCAGTGCTGTGCGTCGCCCCAGGTGATGCGCTCACGTTGTACACCGATAGAGCCCCACCAAGTGTAGAGGGAGATACCGCCGCGCGAGTCGGAGAAATCACCACCGTAATTGGCTTCTTTGTACTGCACACCGGGGATGTTATTCAGTGCCGGCGCACCGACCAAATAGGATAGTTCACCACTCCCTACTCGCGTCCAACCGAAATGGATTTTCGAATCTTTTACTCCTTGTCCACCCCAACTGTTATCGCGAATAGAACCCCAGATAGATAGGTGCTTGGCAATGTCCATCTGGATGTCGATACCAAACCAACGATGCTGGAGCAGTCCGTTTTTGTTGGCGTACAAGTCCATGCCTAAGATCGGACGCACGCGCATCTTAAAGACTTTGTCTTTAGTCAAGATATGCAAGGACGGATCGGCCAGCGAGAGGTTCGACACCGGTGTGATCCACTGCGTCACATGACGATGACCGTAACTATAGTATACCGGCAGCGTGTCGCACTCCAGCGCATAGTCCTGCAGATAGAACTGCAAGTCATCGCGCTGACGCTTATTGAGCAGCGAATCTTTGCTCTGCGCCTCGACCAACAGCCGCGCGATGTAGTCCCGCGTATAGGGCTTAATCGCCGCATTGGAGCGGATGATTCCGTCGGTGGTGAGTTCCTCGAGGAAATCATAGATTTCCGTGTACTCTATGGCCTGCGGGATACGCTGAGCATATGCTTTTGGCAAAGCCAAAAACATAAACACCAGCGCAATAAGAACTATTTTACTTCTGGTTGCGTGCATTGAGACCCTCAATTACTTCGTCGGTGATGTCATAACCAGCTACTTTATTCAGCAGTATAGCGTCGTTAACGACGAGGTGGTAGCGGCCGTCCGCATTGAATTCACGCAGGTAGGCCTGGATGGAGTCTTGGAGTTGTTGGGTCAGCGCTGCCTGCTCGTCCATGAAGTCGGCACTGAGTTTCTGACGGAGGTTCTCCAGATCCTGCTGCTTTGCCATCAGTTGCTGCTCTTTCTTCTGTAAACGAGCCTGCTCGCTCTCTGCGCGCTCGCGGCTGAGGAAAGCATTCGCTTCTACCTTGCGCTGGAAGTCCATGACATCTTTTTGGAAGGTCTCTGCCTCTTTCTGCAAGGATTTGGCCTTGGTGTCCAATTTTACGGTAGACTCCTCATAACTTGACATGAGTTTTTCCGAAGCCTCAACCGCGAGGGTGTAGTGCTTGAGGATCGAATCCGTGTTGATGATAGCAATAGGCATCAGTTCTCCGCTCGCAACAATCTCGTCATGGTTGACTTTTTTTGCGTGCGGATTAACCGTAAAGAAGAGTACGAACAGGGCAACAACAGCTGCTGTCAAAATCGATTCAATGATAATAGTGATTTTGTTCATAAGTGTTATAATTTTTTAGTGTTTATTTGATGCTTTTTCTTGCGTCTTAGCTCTTTATCCTGCGCGGTCGAGCAATGAATATGGTCTTCGCGCATCCGCTCGTTCTCATGTATATGTTGCGAGCGAAAAGAGTGGTCACTACGAAAAATCACCCCTATTGAGAGGAGGATTATCGCGACCGCGATCAGGGCTATGACGAGTATCATTTTCATTTTTGCGCACAAAAGAGCATGCAAAGGTACACAAAAAAGTTGAAAGTGGAAAGTTGAAAGTGAAAAATTTTTCGTTTTTAGTGCCTTTTGTGCTTTTTTTACTAAAAAAGTGCGCGCGTACTTGCGTATGTGAAATAGAATTTGTATCTTTGCACGCTAATTTTGTGAAATACATTAAAAAATTGAGATATTATGGCTAATGAGAAACAACAGAGCGGATTAATGTTCAATGCGTTAACCGCAGGCAGTAAGATTGTAGGTACCATCACGGCAGACAGCGATTTTCGCATCGACGGTCTGATTGAAGGTGATTTGAATTGTAGCGGCAAGGTCGTCATTGGTGAGGCCGGTCGCGTCAAAGGCACGATCGTATGCCAAAACGCAGAGATCTTAGGTTTGTTAGACGGTAAGATCAATTGTCACCAGCAGTTGTCGCTGCGCACCAGTGGTAAGATCCACGGCGAAGTACAGACTAAGACCTTGATCGTTGAACCGGGCGCATTGTTCAATGGTTCTTGCGCGATGGGTAGCACCGAGGCTCCGAAAGCTCCGGCGAAGTAATTACGAGTATTCCAAATCATCAGAATAACCTGAGTTTATGAGAATCAAACCTTTTAAGGGTATTCGGCCGCCGAAGGACTTGGTAGAACAAGTCAGTAGCCGTCCGTACGATGTATTGAATTCGGAAGAGGCACGCAAAGAGGCGGCCGGCAACCCGAAGAGTCTGTATCATATCATCAAGCCGGAGATCAATTTTGAGCCTATGCTTGATGAACACGATCCGCGTGTCTATGAGGCAGCTGCACTACAATTTGCCGAGTTCAAGGCAGAAGGATGGTTGGTGCAGGATCAGGAAGAGCGGTATTACGTCTATGCCCAGACAATCTTGGCCGATAATCCGCTGTCAGGAGGCAAAGAGAAGACACAATACGGATTGGTGGTCGGTGCATGGGTGGATGACTATTTGGAGGGACGCATCAAGAAGCATGAGTTGACGCGTCGCGACAAAGAGGAAGACCGCAAGAAGCATGTACGTGTGTTGAACGCGAACATGGAGCCGGTTTTCTTTGCGTACCCGCACCGAGACGATCTGGATGGTCTCATTGCGCGCGTATGCGCCGGCAAGCCCGAGTACGACTTTGTGGCTGCGCCGGAAGGATTTAGACATACCTTCTGGGTGATTGACGACCAGGCGACGATCGAGCAGATCACCAATATCTTTGCTCAGATCCCGGCGATGTACATCGCGGATGGTCACCACAGAAGTGCAGCCGCAGCAGGCGTCGGCGCAGAGAAGCAAAAAGCAACCGGCGACAATGAGGCGGAGTTTAATTTCTTCCTTGCGGTGTGCTTCCCGGACAACCAACTCAATATTATCGACTATAACCGCGTGGTGAAAGACCTGAACGGGCTGAGCAGCGAGGCATTCTTGGAGAAAGTAGCCGAGGATTTCGAGATAGAAGACAAAGGCACGGAGATCTATAAGCCGCAGCGCTTGCATAATTTCAGCCTCTATCTGGACGGACACTGGTATTCGTTGAGGGCCAAAGAAGGAAGATACAACGATGCAGACCCGATTGGCGTCTTGGATGTCACCATCTCGAGTAACTTGATCTTGGATAAGATCTTAGGTATTAAGGATCTGCGATCCGACAAGCGTATTGACTTCGTAGGTGGTATCCGCGGACTCGGTGAATTAAAGCGCAGAGTGGATAGCGGCGAAATGAAAGTGGCGCTGGCACTCTACCCTGTTACCATGCAGCAGATCATCGACATCGCAGACAGCGGAAACATCATGCCTCCGAAAACCACATGGTTCGAGCCAAAACTGAGAAGTGGATTAGTCATTCACGAACTAGGATGACCTAGGAGGACCTAGGTAGACCTATGAGAAAGCAAATCATCTACATACTATTAGCGGCGCTGTTGATGAGCAGTTGCTCTATTCAACAGCGCGTGAAGCGGGCGGATAAGAAGTTCGCTATCGGCGAGTATTACAATGCGGCGGACCTGTATAAGCAGTGTTACAGCCGGTTGAATACCAAAACCGATCGCGAGTTGAAGGGCTATGTGGCTTTCAAGCAGGGCGAGTGTTACCGCATCTTGAACAATCCCCGTGCGGTCAATTGTTACAACAACGCTTTGCGTTGCAAATACCAGTTGCGCGACTCTACTGTCTTCCTGAACGCCGGCTTGGCGCTGCAATACCAAGGTAAGTATAAAGACGCAGCCAAGAGCTACGATCTCTATTTGCAGTCCCATCCGGATGACTATATTGCGCGGGCGGGCAAGTACGCATGCAGCAAGATCGACGAATGGAAGAAAGACGGTTCGAGATACAAAGCGAGCGAAGCGAAGGAGTTTAACCAAAAGCGCACCGGCAACTTCGCGCCGATGTTTATCGGCAATCAGACGGATGCAATCATGTTCACCAGCAACCGGCAGGAGAAGCAGACAGGCACGAAGAAGTTAAAACGCCCCAGCAATGTAACAGGGCAGCAACTCTTCCAACTATACCAGACGCGTAAGAACGCTGCCGGTGAATGGGGCGAGATCTCGCTAGCAGAAGGATTGTATGGTTCTCCGGAGAGCGAGCAACAGAACGACTCCACCAAACAGGCCGGGAATGCCGAGATCGGTGTGTGCAGTTTTACCAAAGACGGTCGTACGATGTATTTCACCTACTCGAAACCTATCAACGGTAAAGACTTAGGTGCTAAGATCTACCGCAGCGAGCGCGCGAGTGGTGAGTGGAGCGAACCGCAGGAAGTGAAGTTGTTTGCCGACAGTTCGATCACGGTGGGTCATCCGGCATTGAATGCCACCGCCGACACGCTTTATTTCGTAAGCGACGCACCGGGTGGTGAAGGAGGCAAAGATATCTGGATGGCAGAGTTGGACGGCGACCAGTGGGTGAATGTACAGCCCTTAGGGGCAGGTATCAACACCGCGGCCGACGAAATGTTTCCGTACGTGCACGAAGACGGCTCGTTGTATTTTGCTTCGAACGGTCATCCGGGCTACGGCGGCTTGGATATCTTCAAGGCCTATAGAGACATCACGCGCACAGACACGACGATCTGGGTGCTCTATAACATGGGTCCGACCTTCAACGGTATCGGTGATGATTTCGGCATCACTTTTGCGGGAAACAGCCAAGACGGATTCTTCTCGTCCAACAGAGGCGACAAGAAAGGCTTTGATAAGATATACCGCTTCTGGTTGCCCGAAATGGAGTTTATTGCGGAGGGAACGGTGAATGATGAGTTAGGCAATCCTATCTCGGATGCAAAGTTACGCTTGGTAGGCAGCGACGGAACGATCAGTAAGGTGAGTGCCCGCCGAGACGGAACCTATAAGATCAAACTCAAGAAGGACGTCAAGTACGTCATGTTGGCGACAGCACGCGGATTCCTAAATGCCAAGCAACAATGGAACACCTTGGACTTAAAGGACAGTAAGACCTATACGATGGATTTTGCGTTGAGTCCTATCTCGCGACCGGTAAAGATGGAGAATATCTTCTATGAGTTCGGCCGCTGGGAATTGACCAAAGCTTCGGAGACGGAGTTAGACCGTCTGGTGAAGTTGCTCAACGACAACCCTAATATCACCATTGAACTCTCTGCGCACACCGACTTGAAAGGTAATGACGAGTTTAATAACGAGTTGTCCCAGAAGCGTGCACAGAGCTGTTGCGACTACCTCATCGCGCGCGGCATCGAGAAAGAGCGCCTCACGCCGGTGGGATACGGAGAGAGCAAACCGGTGATGGTAGATAAAGCGCTGAATAAGCAGTATCCGTGGCTCCCGGTCGATCAAGTGCTGGACGAAGCGTATATCCTGACGCTACCGGCGGACAAACAGGAGATATGTCACCAAATAAACCGCCGAACGGAGTTTAAGGTGATCAAGACGACGTATAATTTGTATTAACCGGAGAGCCTTCGGAGGCAAACAACATAGCATAATGAAACAGTATTTAGACTTATGTAAGCGCGTACTGGAAGAAGGTACGGTGAAGCATGATAGAACCGGCACGGGAACAATCTCTGTGTTCGGTCATCAGATGCGCTTTAAGATGGAGGACGGTTTTCCGCTGTTGACCACCAAGAAGTTGCACCTCAAGTCCATCATCTACGAACTCTTGTGGTTCTTGCAAGGCGACACGAACGTGAAGTACTTGCAGGAGCACGGCGTGCGTATCTGGAACGAATGGGCGGATGAGAATGGCGAGTTAGGACCAGTGTATGGTCACCAGTGGCGCAGTTGGCCCGACTATAATGGTGGTACCATTGACCAGATCGCGAATATCGTGGAAATGATCAAAAAGAATCCCGACAGCCGGCGTATGATGGTGAGTGCGTGGAATGTGGCGGAAGTGGAGAAGATGGCGCTGCCACCTTGCCACTGTCTGTTCCAGTTCTATGTAGCGGACGGTAAGTTGAGTTTGCAGTTGTATCAACGCAGCGCTGATATTTTCCTCGGTGTTCCGTTTAATATCGCGTCGTATGCTCTACTCCTTCAAATGATGGCACAAGTGACTGGGCTCCAATGCGGCGATTTCGTACACACACTCGGCGACGCACATATCTATTTGAACCACCTGGAGCAGGTGAAGTTGCAGTTGACGCGCGAACCGCGACCGCTGCCGAAAATGATTATTAACCCTGAGGTCAAAGATCTCTTCAGTTTCCAATTCGAAGACTTTCAATTGGAAGGGTACGATCCCCATCCTCACATCGCAGGAGTTGTAAGCGTATGATTTCTATTATAGTAGCGATCGCGGAGAACTATGCGATCGGCAAGAAAGGTGACCTGCTGTGCCACATGCCGGCGGACTTGAAGCATTTCAAAGAGATCACCAGCGGGCATACAGTAATGATGGGTGAGCGAACGTTTCTGTCGCTGCCGAAACACCCGCTGCCTAACAGAAGGAATATCGTCTTGACCGACGTAAAGGGAAAGACTTTCGAGGGCGCAGAGACGGTGTATTCATTGGATGAAATGGAGCAAGCCGTTCATGGTGAAGAAGAGGCCTTCGTCATTGGCGGCGGCATGGTGTACCGGCAAATGATGGAGCGCGCGGACAAACTCTATATTACGCATATCCATCATTCTTGGGAAGACGCCGATACGTTCTTCCCGGAGATTGACCCGAAAATTTGGAAGCAGCTGAGCGCAGAGCGCCACAGCGCTGATGATAAGAACCCGTACGCTTTCACGTTCGCAGAGTACGTGAAAGCAGTTGAAAGTTGATAGTTGAAAGTTGAAAGAAATGGCAGACGATAAGAAGATTATTTTCTCAATGGTGGGACTGAACAAGAGTTTCGGTCCTCAGAAACAGGTATTAAAGAATATCTACCTGAGTTTTTTCTATGGTGCCAAGATCGGTATCATTGGTTTGAACGGTGCAGGAAAATCGACCCTGCTCAAGATCATCGCGGGCATAGAGAAAGAGTATCAGGGAGAAGTAGTATGGTCGCCCGGTTACAGTGTGGGTTACTTGGAGCAAGATCCGAAACTCGATCCGAACAAGACCGTAAGAGAGGTCGTTCAGGAAGGTGTCCAACCAATCATGGACATGCTCAAAGAGTACGACGACATCAACATGGCCTTTGCTGAACCCGATGCGGACTTCGACAAGTTATTGGCGCGCCAGGCGGAGTTACAGGATAAGTTAGACGCAGCCGATGCATGGAATATCGACCAGAAGCTCGACCGCGCGATGGACGCTTTACGTTGCCCACCCGATGACGCAAGTGTCACTACCCTCTCCGGAGGTGAGCGTCGCCGCGTAGCGCTGTGTCGTCTCTTGCTGCAGCAACCCGATGTGCTGTTGCTCGACGAGCCGACGAACCACCTGGATGCAGAGTCGATTGACTGGTTGGAGCAACACCTGCAACAATACGCAGGTACGGTGATCTGTATCACGCATGACCGCTATTTCTTGGACAATGTAGCAGGTTGGATTCTGGAACTCGACCGCGGCGAAGGTATTCCGTGGAAAGGCAACTACTCCTCTTGGTTGGAGCAGAAGACGAACCGTATGGCGCAGGAAGAGAAACAGGCTTCCAAGCGCCGTAAGACCCTTGAGCGCGAGTTAGAGTGGATCCGCATGGCGCCCAAAGCAAGGCATGCGAAGCAGAAAGCGCGTCTGGAGTCCTACGACCGCATGCTGAACGAGGAGCAGAAAGAGCGCGAGGAGAAGCTGGAGATCTTTATTCCGAACGGTCCGCGTTTGGGTAATAAAGTCATCAACGCCGAAGGTGTCGCCAAATCGTTTGGAGACCGACTGCTATTTGAGGACCTGAACTTCATGTTACCGCCCAACGGCATCGTAGGCGTCATTGGTCCGAACGGAGCCGGCAAGACCACGCTCTTCCGTATGATTATCGGTTCGGAGAAAGCCGACAAAGGTACGTTCAGTGTGGGCGAGACGGTGAAGATCGGCTATGTGGACCAACAGCACACCGACATCGACCCGAACAAGTCGGTTTTCGAGACCATCAGTGGCGGTACAGAGTTCATCCGTGTAGCAGGTCGCGAGATCAATGCGCGCGCGTATTTGAGTCGCTTTAACTTCACGGGCGCAGACCAAGAGAAGAAATGCGGTGTGCTGTCCGGTGGTGAACGAAACCGCCTGCATCTTGCCTTGACGCTCAAGAGCGAAGCGAATGTGCTGCTGCTCGACGAGCCGACGAACGATATCGATGTCAATACCTTGCGTGCGTTGGAGGAAGGTTTGGAGAACTTCGCCGGCTGCGCCGTAGTGATCAGCCACGACCGTTGGTTCCTCAACCGTATCTGCACGCACATCCTGGCCTACGAAGGCGACGGGAAAGTGTTCTGGTTCGAAGGCAGTTACTCGGAGTACGAGGAGAATAAGAAGATGCGACTCGGCGAAGAGGCGTGTCAGCCCAAACGAGTAAAATACAGAGGTTTAGGAGACTAAAGGTGTTACGACGTGTGACGACATACATTCGCCAGCGGGGTTTGTTGGTTAAAGACCAACCGGTGTTGGTAGCGGTGAGCGGCGGCGCAGACAGCGTAGGATTGCTGGATGTGCTGGTTCGCGCAGGGTATCAATGTATCGTAGCACATTGTAATTTTCACCTGCGGGGCGCAGAGAGTGACCGCGACGAAGCGTTTGTAAGGGAATTATGTGAGCGCATGAAGGTGCAACTATTTGTCAACCATTTCGATACCTTGGCTTGCGCGCGAGCACATGAAGCGAGCGTGGAGGTCGCAGCACGGGAACTACGCTATGCGTGGTTTGAGGAAGTGGCAAAAGAAAACGGTTGCCAAGCGGTGGCCGTAGCGCATCACCAGAATGACCAAGCGGAGACTTTGCTGCTGAATCTCAAGCGCGGAGCGGGTCTGAGAGGGCTGGCAGGAATGCGTCCGAAAAGTGCCAATCCGATGGTGCCAAACGGTGTGCCGATCGTACGACCGTTGCTTTGCACGACGCGGGACTATATTGAACATTATTTGCGGGACAAGCGCCACCTTACTTGGGTCGTAGATAGTACCAACAGCGACACCTCGATCACCCGAAATGCTATCCGCGAACAACTCAAGAGTTATAGCAAATCGGAGATCGAGCACATGGCTCAAACGGCCGAATACATGCAAGGCTATGCCGATATGTTGGACGGCAAAGAAACGCGCGAAGCGGGAATTGCAAAACTATATGAAAAACTTCGCGAATATAATTTCGCAGAAATAGATAAGATTTACGATGCGTTGCAGAAGGGAGAAGGAGGAAAAATATTCACGTCAAAGACCCACCAAGCAACGATAAAGAAAGGAAAATTATGCGTCATTTCGGTATAATAGGATATCCCCTGTTGCACTCGTTCTCGGCGAAATATTTCAATGAGAAATTTGCAACAGAAAAGATCGATGCGGAGTTTAGTCTGTATCCTCTTCTGGCGGAACAAATTCCTTCTCAGATAGAAGGTTTGTTCGAGCGCTTGGACGGATTTAATGTGACCTTGCCCTACAAGCAGGCCATTATTCCGTATCTGGATCGCTTGGACGAGACGGCACAAGTGATCGGAGCGGTGAATGTGGTGCATCAGCGCGTAGGTTACAACACCGACTGTATCGGATTTATGGAATCCATCAAACCTTTGCTGCGGGAATATGACACAAAGGCACTGGTGTTAGGCACCGGAGGCGCATCGAAGGCAGTTTGTTACGGTCTGCGGAAATTGGGCATCACCCCTACCCTCGTGAGCCGCACCCCGAAAGAAGGGATGATGGCGTACGAGGAATTGAATCAGGAAGTGATGGCAGCCCATACCGTGATTGTCAATTGTACCCCGCTGGGTATGTTGCCGGATGTGGACAGTTGTCCCGCAATCCCATACGAACTCATCACCCCGCGGCACTTGCTCTTTGACTGCGTGTATAATCCCGAAGAGACGCTGTTCTTGCGCAAAGGCAAAGCGCAGGGAGCCACCATCCAAAACGGCATCGGGATGCTGTTGGGTCAAGCGAGGGCTGCCTGGGAGATTTGGAATTCTAAACAGCAGAATGCCTGCATAAACCCTGCATAAACTCTGCACAAACCCTGCATAAACCCTGCATAATAAAATCAAACATATGATGAAAAAGTTATTTTTTATACTCGTATCAATGATGATGGTTTGCGCGGTGCAAGCGACCATCATCGAAGAGAATGAACCGGCGTTGATCTATTACACGCCGAAGACCGTTCTGGCTCTGGACTTCTCCTACACGGTGGAGAAAGAAGAGGTAGGTCCTTATGCGCAATTCGCAGCAGACATGCTTGGTGCGACGGATTTTGTGAAGGAAAACAGGATGGTCTACACCTTGGAGAACGTCATGATCGGCACAAAAGCCGAAGCCGATCCCACTCGCCCGCATAAGGTCGTGCCGGAGAAAGGACTGGATATGCAGTTGTTGCGCCTGAACGAGAAGAATATCCTCGTAGGTTATAATATCCCGGTTGAGCCGGAAAAGGCTGCACATCCGAAGCATCATACCAGCACAACGGAAGGAGTAAAGTCTAGGATTACCAGCATCCACGTAGCACCTTACCCCGAGGAAGTACTGAAAGCCAGTACACCGCAGGCACAGGCTTATGAGATCGCGAAGCAGATCTTCCACATCCGCGAGACACGTATGTATCTGCTGAGCGGCGAGGTAGAGCACGCGCCGGCGGATGGCAAGGCGATGGAACTGGTGTTGGCGGAACTGGACAAGCAGGAGCGCGAGTTGACGGAGCTGTTCGTCGGAAAGCGTAGTGTGACTACCGAGCATAAGCGCATTATGTGGGATCATATCACCCGCGACAATCACATGGTTCGTGCGAGTCAGAAAGATTTTCTGTATTTCTCGGAGGAAAACGGATTTACCGACAAAGACAATGTCGATGCGGATTCGATCACGATCTTCATCGGTCACCGGGCGCAGGAATACACCCTTCCCCGCGCAGACAAGAAGTCCAAGAAAGGCGAGGCACTTTCGCAGATCTCTTATAACCTGCCGGGCAGTGCGATTGTTCGTATTATCTACCAGGGTCGGCTGTTGGGCGAGCGCACCATTCCGGTGGCGCAGTTAGGTGTGGACGTGCCGCTGCCGCAGAGTTTATTCACCGGTAAACAGTTACCGAAGATTCAATTTAACGAAAAGACCGGAAATATTATCTCCATTTCGAAATGAGAAAAATACTGCTAATCATAGCTTTAATCCTGGTTTCTTGGGTCTCGGCGCAAGAGATCAATTGTACCGTGACCATCAATTCGGACCTCATTGAAGGGACGAACAAACAGGTGTATGAGACCCTGAAAGCGGGTATCGAGGAATATATGAACCAGAACCGCTGGACGAATATGACGTATGCGGACAACGAGAAGATCGAGTGCAGCATGCTGATTGTGGTGAAGAAGGTGGAGGGTGAAATGTACACCTGCGAAATGACCTTGCAGAGCCGCCGACCGGTGTATGGCACGACGTATATGACGCCGATCTTGAATTTCAAAGACGGTGCGTTTAACTTCGCCTATAAGGAGTTCGACCGCTTGGACTGGCAACAGAACCAATTCACGACCAACCTCACGGCGATGCTCGCGTACTACTGTTACCTCATTATCGGGCATGACCAGGATAGTTTTCAGCGCCTCGGAGGCACGCCGTATTTCCTGCAATGCGAGCAGATCGCCGATGTATGCCAAACCGCGTCCATGGACGGACACGAGCAGACAGGCTGGCTGGCGTTCGAGAGCAACCGAAACCGCTATGCGCTGATTCATAACCTGGTGGACGATGCGTTCAAGAAATACCGTAATTTCTATTATGAGTACCACCGCTTGGGCTTGGACGAGATGAGCAACAATGTCGCCAATGCCCGCGGTCGTATTGCCGAAGGCATGCCGGTGCTCAAAGAAGCCTATCGCTCGCGCCCCGCGACCTATGTCATCAACACTTTCCTCGACGCCAAGGCCGATGAGTTGGTGGATATTTTCAGCAAGGGTACGGACAAAGAGAAGAAAGCGGTGTATGAGATCTTGACGGACATCGACCCGACACGAGTGAACACCTACGATCGAATGAACGAGAACTGATGTTAAAGCATTTACACATACAGAACTACGCGCTGATCAGCCACCTGGACATTGACTTCGGTTCGGGTTTTTCGGTGATGACCGGTGAGACGGGCGCCGGAAAAAGTATCATCCTCGGTGCCCTGGCCTTGGTGCTCGGTGCCCGCGCGGACAGCAAAGCGATCACCGACGGCGAAGACAAGTGTATCATTGAGGCGGAGTTTGATGAAGGCATCATTCGCCGCGAGTTATACGCTAACGGCAAGAGTCGTTCGTTCGTGGACGACAGTGTGGTGACCTTGCAGGAGTTGAAGGTACTGGCCAACAAACTCATTGATATCCACTCGCAGCACGCCAATCTGCTCATCGAGAACGCGGATTTCCAACTGGAAGTACTGGATGCGATCGCACAGAACGAAGCCCTGCGGGCGGATTATAGCGCGCACTACGAGGCGTATATGGCGGCTGTAGAGGCCTTGCGTAAGTTGCAGGACCTGGCCAAGAAGAGTCAGCAGGATGCGGATTATATTCAGTACCGCTACAAGCTGCTGGACGAAGCAGATCTGCAGGCGGGCGAGTTGGAAGAACTGGAGCAGGAGCAATACCGCCTGAGTCATGCCGAAGAGATTCGTTCGGCCTTAGAGACCGCTGTCGCGGCACTCAACGGCGAGCAAGGAAGTGCCTTAGATGCCATCCGTGCATGCCACTTGGACGAAGCCGCGCCGGACTTGCAGGAACGCCTCGAGAGCGCCCGTATTGAGTTGCAGGATATCGCTGAGGAAGCGGAGCGGCTGGCGAACCGCGTCGAGATGGATCCGCAGCGCCTGATGTGGGTCGAAGAGCGGATAGACAACCTGAACGGCTTGCTGCATAAGTTCAGCGCGGAGAAGATCGAGGAGTTGATCGCACTGCGGGATGAGTTAGCCGACCAAGTCAACCGCCTGGACAGTTTTGATTTCGATATCGCACAGGCGGAGAAAGACGTAGCAACCAAGCGCGCAGCGCTCACCAAAGCGGCAGAGACGCTGACCAAGAGCCGCAAGGCCGTCGTGCCGCAGATATGCGAGCGCCTCGTGAACGGACTGACGCGCCTGGGTGTGGCACATGCCAAAGTGGAGATCCCGGTCTTGCCCACCGCGGACTTTACGCCGAGCGGCTGCGACGAAGTACAGATTCTCTTTGCCGCGAACCTCAACCAGAGCCTGCGCAATGTGAGTGAAGTGGCTTCGGGCGGTGAGATAAGCCGGTTGATGCTGTGCGTCAAAGCACTTATCGCCAGCACGAAAGGCCTGCCGACGATTATCTTCGATGAGATAGACACGGGTGTGAGTGGTGATATCGCGACGCAGATGGCCGCTATCATGAAAGAAATGGCCACCCACCGCCAAATCATCGCTATCACCCACCTGCCGCAAATCGCGGCGCTGGGTCAAACCCATTATAAAGTATATAAGGCCGATACGGACAAGCGCACCGAGACGCATATCAGCCTGTTGAATGAGACCGAGCGCGTGACAGAGATCGCGTCGATGCTCAGCGGCAAGAACGTCACCGAGGCCGCGTTGAATACAGCACGAGAATTACTATGTTACCATTAGCAGAACGCATGCGTCCAAAGACCTTGGACGAATACATAGGCCAGAAGCATCTGGTGGGCGAAGGAGCAATCCTCCGTAAGATGATCGAGAGCGGCAATATCGCCAGTTTTATCTTGTGGGGTCCTCCGGGCGTCGGTAAGACCACCCTCGCGCGTATCATTGCGCACCAACTCCAGCGGCCGTTCTATACGCTGAGCGCTGTGACGAGCGGTGTGAAAGAGGTGCGGGATGTGATCGACAAAGCCAAACGCAACGCGAGTCTGAACAGCGGTCTTTTTGCGCCTGCTGACAGCCGCAGTCCGATACTCTTCATCGATGAGATCCACCGTTTCAGCAAGAGTCAGCAGGACAGCCTGTTGGGGGCCGTCGAAGAAGGCACGATCATCCTTATCGGTGCGACCACCGAGAACCCGAGTTTTGAAGTCATCACTCCCCTACTCAGCCGCTGCCAGGTGTATGTATTGAAATCGCTGGACAAAGAGGACTTGTTGGAATTGCTCAATCGCGTGCTGACCAAAGATGAGTATGTCAAGTCGCTCGGGCTGCAGATCCAAGACACGGAAGCGTTGCTGCGCTACAGCGGCGGCGATGCGCGCAAACTGCTCAACATCATTGAGTTGGTGAGCAACAGCGGCGCGAAAATCATTGACAATGAGACGGTCACCAAGCAGTTACAGCAAAACCCCGTAGCCTACGACAAGGACGGAGAAATGCACTACGATATCATCTCGGCCTTCATCAAGTCGGTGCGCGGCAGTGATCCGCAGGCGGCTATCTATTGGCTCGCACGCATGATTGAAGGCGGAGAAGACCCGAAGTTCATCGCGCGGCGACTGGTGATCTTAGCAAGCGAGGATATCGGTTTAGCCAACCCGAATGCGATGCTGTTGGCCAACACCTGCTTCGATGTGGTGAATAAGATCGGCTGGCCGGAAGGACGTATTCCGCTGGCGGAAACAACCATATACTTGGCGACCTGTAAGAAAGATAACTCAGCCATCCTAGCGATCGACGCAGCCTTGGCAAAAGTGCGCGAGACAGGCAACCTGCCGGTACCCTTATATTTACGCAATGCCCCGACGAGCCTGATGAAAGAACTGGGCTACGCCGACGGCTATAAGTACCCGCATGACTTCCCGGGTCACTGGGTTGAACAGCAGTACTTGCCGGATGAGTTGGTCGGAACGGTATTTTGGAAGAAAGATTAGTGGCCGGCCTATACATCCATATTCCGTTTTGCAAGAAGCGCTGCCTGTACTGCGACTTCTTCTCCACGACCCTCTTGGAGCGGCGGGCGGAATACGTAGAAGCGCTCATCCGCGAAATTCAGGCGCGCCAACACGAGACCGACGAACCCATACGTACGATATACCTCGGCGGAGGAACACCCAGTACGTTGGACATACGAGACATACAGCGGCTATTAGCGGCTATTGATGCGCCGGAGGCCGAAGAAATCACGATGGAACTCAATCCGGGCGATGCAACACCGGAATACCTGCAAGCCTTGAAAAAAGCGGGCATCAACCGCTTGTCGATGGGTGTTCAGTCGTTTCAGGACGAGCTCTTGCACTTGATCGGCAGAAGGCACAATGCCGCGCAAGCGATCGACACCGTGCACTGGGCGCAGGAAGCAGGTTTTGACAACCTCTCCATCGACCTCATGTACGCGCTGCCGACGCAGACGATGGCACAGTGGCAAGCGGATATCGAGATAGCCTTGCGGCTGGGCATACAGCATATCTCGTGCTACGGGCTGATGTATGAAGAAGGCACGGCGATGACCCGCATGCGTGACCAAGGCGAGTTGATGCCTATCGACGAGGACACGGAGAACGCGATGTATGACTACCTCTGCGCGCGACTGAAAGACGCAGGCTTCGCACATTACGAGGTAAGCAATTTTGCGCTGCCGGGCTTTGCGTCCAAGCATAACAGCCGCTATTGGGACGGCACGCCGTATATCGGTGTCGGCGCCGGAGCACATAGTTATATAGGGAATATCCGTAGTTGGAATCCCGATGACTTAGACGCCTACCTCCGCGGCATCCAAGACGGAAACCTCGTTCGCGAGAGCGAGACGCTAACGGATCAAGACGTCTATAACGAGCGAATCATGTTGGGCCTTCGTACCTGCCAAGGTGTGCCCCGCAAAGCGATACAAACGGACTTCAGCGCGTACATAACGAAAGGCCTGCTGCGCGAGACAAACGAAGGAAACATAGTAGCCACGCAAAGTGGCATCCATATATTAAACAGGATAATTGAAGATTTGATGATATGAACACAAAAAAGTGGTATAAACCGTTTTTGCTTTGGTTTTGGGGCCTTTTCTTCGGAGGCATCTTGATCATTTTCCTCATCATGTGGTTGATCACGCGAGGTGCTTTGGGCTACCTGCCGCCTTTGGAGGAACTGCAAAACCCGAAGAACACCTTCGCGAGCGAGATTATCTCGTCGGACATGCAGTCGCTCGGACGCTATTACCGCTACGAGAACCGTATTGGCGTGCAGTACACCGACCTCTCGCAGGACTTGATCGATGCGCTCATCGCAACGGAGGACGTGCGTTTCTACGAGCACACCGGTGTGGACTTCAAGTCTATGTTCCGCGCGATTCTCAAACTCGGTCGCGCCGGAGGAGGCTCTACCCTCACCCAGCAGTTAGCGAAGCAACTCTGGTCGCCGCGCGCCAATAACATCCTCGAGCGCGCCATGCAGAAGCCTATCGAATGGGTCATCGCTACCAAACTGGAGCGTCTCTACTCGAAGGACGAGATACTCCTTATGTACCTCAACCAGTTTGACTTCCTCTACAATGCCGTAGGCATTCAGTCGGCTTCGCAGGTTTATTTCTCCACGACGCCGAAGGACCTCAAACTCGAGCAGGCAGCGATGCTGGTCGGCATGTGTAAGAACCCTTCGCTCTATAACCCTGTCCGTCATCCGGAGCGCGCGACGGGCCGCCGCAACACCGTGCTAGGGCAAATGGAGAAATACGGATATATCGACGAGGCGACGCGCGACTCGGTAGCTGCCATACCGCTGGAACTCAAATATAGTTCGGTCGATCATAAGCAAGGCATGGCGCCGTATCTGCGTGAGTATCTGCGTGTTACGCTGACCGCCAAAGAACCCAAAGAGAGTGATTATCCCGAGTGGAACAAAGCGCAATACGCCTTAGACAAACAGCAGTGGGACAATAATCCGTTATACGGTTTTTGCGAGAAAAATCACAAAGCCGACGGATCCAAATACGATATCTATCAGGATGGTCTGAAGATCTATACCACCATCGACTCGCGCATGCAGCGCTATGCCGAGGAGGCGGTGAGCGAGCATATGCAAGAGCAGCAGAAATCGTTCTTCCGCGAACTCAAACGCAAGAAGAACGCGCCGTTCTCCAAGCAGCTGACGCAAGAGGAAGTGGACGGAATCATGAACCGCTCTATGCGTCAAACCGACCGCTATCGGACGATGCGCAAGGCCGGTTGCACTGCCGACTCGATCACCAAAGCCTTTATGACGCCGCGTGAGATGGAGGTCTTCACCTACGACCGCGGAATGGTGGACACCATCCTCTCGCCCTATGACTCCATCAAGTGGCTCAAGAGTTACCTGCGCTGCGGATTCATGTCCATCGACCCGCACACCGGACATGTCAAAGCCTATGTCGGCGGACCGAATTTCGCGCATTTCCAATACGACATGTGTACCAAGGGCAAGCGCCAAGTGGGTTCGACCGTCAAGCCCTACCTCTACACCCTGGCGATGGACGAAGGTATGTGGCCGTGCGAGACTTGGGTCTACGACTCTGTCGTAGTCATCCTGCCGAACGGCGACCGCTGGGCGCCGCGTGACACACACGAGAAATACTGGGGTGACACCGTCTCCCTCACCTGGGGACTCAAAGAGTCGTCCAACTGGATGGCGGCCTACCTGATGACCCTCTTCACGCCGGAACAACTTGTCAAGATGATGCAGTCCTTTGGTATCCAAGGCCAACTCGATCCTGTCGTATCGCTCTGTCTCGGTCCGTGCGAGGTAAGCGTCGAAGAGATGGTGGACGCCTATACCACCTTCCCCAACAAGGGTATCCGAACCGAACCGCTGTATGTCACCCGTATCGAAGATAACAACGGCAATGTGATCGGTACCTTCACGCCGCGGACACACGAGATCATCAGCGAGACCACCGCCTATAAGATGATCTATATGCTCCGCGCGGTGCTCGACCACGGTACCGGTGTGCGCACCCGCTTCAAATACGGCATCACCGCCCCGATGGGAGGAAAAACGGGTACAACCAACAACAACTCCGACGGATGGTTCATGTGCTTCACGCCTTCGCTGGTTTGCGGCACGTGGGTCGGCGGCGAAGATCGTGGCATACATTTTGATAATATGGCTGAGGGACAAGGAGCCTCAATGGCACTGCCTATCTGTGCGCTGTACATGCAAAAAGTGCTGGCGGACCCCGACTTAGGCTACAGCCCCGAAGAGCAGTTCGACATCCCCGAGTGGTTTGACCCCAATGAAGGATGTAAGTAAATTGAAAGGTGAAAGATTGAAAGTTTATAGGAAAATAGCATTTTTAGTCTGTACTCTGTATTCTGTACTCTGTACTCCTGCCTTTGCGCAACTCAACACCGATCGTATCACTGCGATTGGACGGAATGCCTTGTATTTCGAGGACTATGTGCTGTCGATTCAGTATTTCAACCAGGTCATCCATCTCAAGCCCTACCTCGCCGAACCCTATTTCTATCGCGCGATCGCGAAGATCCAACTGGAGGACTACCAAGGCGCCTTGAGGGATTGTAACGCCGCCATCGAGCGCAATCCGTTCTCGCCCGGTTGCTACTATGCCCGCGGGTATATATACCGCCAGTTGAACCAACTCGACCTGGCGGAGGCGGACTATACGCAGGCGCTGAGTTTCTCGCCGGAGAACCGCACCTATATGATTTTGCGCGCAGACACGCGTGCGTTGATGAAGCACTACGACGAAGCCCTGGAGGACATCGACCAACTCTTGCGCCGCGAGCCGCAATCGGCTTCGGGTTGGAGCGAGCGCGGACGCGTATGTATGCTCAAGGGCGACACCTTATTGGCTTTGGAGGCCTTCTCCGAAGCCGTCAAATACGACAAAGTGAACCCTGCCGCATGGTCGGCGCTCGGTGTGACCAACCTCATGCTCAATCACGAGGACGAAGCCTATGCCCAACTCACGCAGGCGATCAACCTGGGTTCGAAATGGGCGGGCGACTATATCAACCGCAGCCTACTCCACTACCGCCGCCATAACTACCGCGGCGCGTTGGCGGACTATGACCAGGCGGTGAAGATCGCGCCCAACGAAGCCGATTGTTACTACAACCGCGGTGTGATGCGCCAGGAGGTGGGTGACTACAACCGCGCCCTGGAGGACTTCAACAAAGCGATCGACCTCGAGCCGGACAAAGTCGAGATGCGCTACCAGCGCGCCTTAGTCGAGATGCAACTCAAGCAGTGGAAAGAGGTAGTGAAGGACATGGACGCCCTCATCGCGCGCTATCCCTATTTCCTGCCCAGTTACTACCTCGCGGCGCAAGCCAAGGCGAAGCAAGGCGACCAAGCCGCCGCCTATCGCTATCGTCAGAAAGCGCATGACTTAGAAGAGCGCAAAGATGCTATTCAGGCGCAGCAGGCGGCGCAACCCAATACCGAGATGGTCATCGCCGACGCCCAGCCGCAGAAGAAAGACTATCGCAAGCAGTTCTCTGCCACAGCGGCTCAAAACCAGTCCGAGCCGACGGAGGACGAGCAGAAATACGGTTCGCAGACCCGCGGCGCCGTGCAGAAGAAGCACCAGAACATCGTCAACGAGCCCCAGATCATCCTCAGCTACTACGCGCAGGACATGAGTCTCAGGCGCACCAATTACTACCATCCTTTGGTGGAGCAACTGAATCGTCAAGGCGTGCTGCCGGCAGCGATGAAGTTCACCTCACAGGAACTGACGCTCACCGCCGAGATGGTGGACTTCCATTTCTCGGAGATACGGCGCCTCACCCAACTCATCGACCAGTCGGAGAATATGGCGATCTACCTGGCGCGCGCCATGGAGTTCGCCATCATCAAGGACTATGCGAGTGCCGTCGATGACTGCACGAAAGCCCTCTTGTTGGCGGATAGCGACACCGAACCCATCGTCGTCTTCTGCCGCGCTAACTGGCGCTACCGGATGGCCGAGCCGGACTATGAACTCATCCTGCGCGACTATGACCAAGTGCTGCGCCTGCGCCCGGACTTCAGCTTTGCGTACTATAACAAAGCCAACATCCTCTGCGCGACCCGCGAGTACCAAGAGGCTATCAAATACTACACCCTCGCGATCGACATCGACAGCGACTTCGCGGAGGCGTACTTCAACCGCGGACTGACGTATATCTATACCGGCGACACCGAGCGAGGCCTGGCGGACCTCAGCAATGCCGGAGAATTAGGCATTTACCAAGCGTATAACATGATCTCACGATTCAAATGACCCGTTTAAAGTACATATTAATCTTTGCTCTTTGCTCTTTGTTCCTTATTCCTGGCAAAGCGCAGGTCTTGTATGAGATCAGCGGCCGCTCGGTCAAGCAGAAATCGTATATCCTGGCGACGAACCGCCTGGTGAACATGCAGTTCCTGGATACTATCCCGAACGTCTTCAAGTGCTTCAGCAAGTGCCACAAAGTGGTGACGGAGTTTGCCATGCAGGATTATGAAGCGATTGCGGCCCTTCGTCAGGCTGCCGTCCTACCCGACTCCGTCAAACTGAGCAATTTCTATAGCGAGACCGAATACGAATATATCGACAACACGCTGCGCATCAACCTCGGTATGGGGCTCGACAAGTTATGCCGCATGAAGCCCTCCTACCTCACGGAGATGTTCCGAACCGAACTGATGAAGCAGTGGCTCCAATACGACGAGCAGCACTCGATGGAGTCGTTCTTCGAGTCCGTCGCTTCCGAGCGTGGCATTCCTGTCGTAGGACTCGATAATATCGGCGAGACGATGTATATGCTCTTCGACCGCGAGCCTTTCTATTGGCAGTGCCGGGAGTTACTCAAAGTTATCGAGTACCCCGAGAACGAAGTCAAACAGGAGCGCGCCATCCGGGATATGTACCGCAACGGCCGCTTGTCCGACATCGCCTACCAGGTCGAAGGACCGAATAACAAGACGAGTATCTCCTATTCGGACTACAAGGTCTATTGTCAGCGCAACCGGCAATGGGTGAAGCGCCTGCAACCCTTGCTCGCGCAAGGCGGATGTTTTATCACGCTCAACGCCATCTATCTCGGCGGAGACGAGGGCTTATTGGAGCAATTACGGTCGGCCGGATACCGCGTTCGACCGGTGAACAGACTATTAAAAATTAACAAAGATAAAGTATGAAAAAAGTATGTATGTTGTTACTGGCTGTGTTGTCAGTACTTACGATGAGTGCCGCTGAGCGCGGTAAGTTTATCCATGTGGACAGTTCTATCAACAAGAACCTCAAGCCGCAGATCGCCTTCTGCCAAGAGCACAAGGGCGGTCAGGATGTCACCACTCTGCTCGTCAAGACGGTGAATGTGAACGCCTACAACGAGTTCACAGACGCTTCCCGCGTGCTGGTGCGTTTTGCGGATGGCAAGGCCATTCGTCTCAACCGCGTAGCCGCTTCGGAGGTACAGAAGAACAAGTACACCAAGAAGAACGGCAATGCCACGATCTCGTATTACGAGACCACTACCTCTTATGAGGTAGCGCCGGAGGTCATCGAGAAACTCAAGGCCGGCATCGCTATCATCAAAGTGCGCGTGGTCTTCAAGGAGAACGAAGCCAAGGATTATGACATCGCCGAAAGCTATCAGGCGAAGATGGCAGCCGACCTGCTCAAGTCTTACCAAGAGGCCGAACTGGCAAACCGCAAGAGTAACACCGACCTGAGTGATGAGGATTTCTAAGACGATTTCCAAGTACATAGTACTTGCGTTTCTGTCTTCTGTACTCTGTACGCCTGCTTACGCCACTATCGGCATGCGGGAACTCGGAGACTCGCTGACGGCCTTCACGGGTTTCTCCCGTGTATGGTCGCCGCCTGTGCGTGTCAAGAATCTGCGCGTGAATGGCAAGAACATCACCGTGCGGACCAACACCACCCTGCACGACGTACGATGGACGCCGCAGAACATCAAAGACCTCAAGCAGCAAGTCAGTCGCTGGGTCTTGGGACATCCGAACGGCAAAGTGACCATCTATACCGGCAAGACGGATATCGACGAACTGGTGACGGATCTCGCCAAAGGGACTATCCCGGCGGGCGAGCAGAAAGACCTCACGGAGCGTAATATCGCGCTCTGGCCCAGTCACGGCTTGTACTACAACGCCGACCGCGGCGAGTGGATATGGCAGCGCGCGACGCTCTGGACCACCGTCGAAGACCTCTATAGCCAGGAGTACGTCAAGCTCATCCGACGCATGCTCGAGAACGCCGGCGCGACGGTGCATATGCCTCGGGCGGGACTGGAGAACCAAGAGATAGGCGCCTCCGGCCTACCGCGGTGGGCGGAAGGAGCGCGCTATTGGCTCAAAGACAAAGGCATCGATCCCGCGATATGGGACCTCTACGAAGGCAATGAGTACAAAGACGACATGAAATGTCGGCCGCTGTGGGTCAACGAACTCGGCGCGCCGATGGACCTCTGCCTCGCTTTCCATACCGACGGACAGGACAGCGGCGATGACTCCACGATCATCGGTACACTCGTCATCTATACCGCCCGCGACGATGACGGCAACCACGTGCTGAGGGACGGACGAAACCGCGAGAAGACGAATCGTAACTTCGCCGACTATATCCAGACCCAGGTGACCAAGGACCTCAAGACGCTCGCGCCGGAGTGGACACGCCGCCAACTCAAAGAAGCGAACTACTGCGAGTCGCGCGTACCCGTCGTGCCGAGTATCATCCTCGAGCTGCTGAGCCATAAGAACATGGCGGATATGCGCTACGGCCTCGATCCTAAGTTCCGCTTTGCCGCCGCCCGCGCGGTGTACAAAGGTATCTTGCGTTACCTCAACGGCAAGGCGGCCGTCGTGCAACCCCTGCCGGTGGAGCAACTGGCGATCGACGCCAAGGGACTGCTGCGGTGGCTCCCAAAAGAGGATCCGCTCGAGCCCGAAGCCGCTCCGACCTATTACATGGTCTATATCCAGCAGAACGAAGGCGAATGGGACGTGCAGCAGGTCAACAAAGGATGCCAACTCCAGACCTCCCTCCAACCCGGTATCCGGTATAACTACTACGTCGTAGCCGGCAATGACGGCGGCCTTTCCTTCCCCAGCCCGATGATTAGTGCCTATCTAACTTCTAACAGTCCAAAGGACGGTCTAACTTCTAACAGTGAAACGGTCCTCATCGTCGACGCCTTCGATGACGTCTACGGCGTCGAGTGGTTTGCGGACTCCACCTATGCCGGCATCGTGCCGGGCAGTTATGCCTGCGAGGACGGCTTCAGCTGTGCCTATATCGGTGCGCAGTGGGACTACCGCCGTGCGAACGAGTGGATCAATGATGATAACTGCGGCTGGGGTTCCTGTTACCGCGATCATGCCGGACAGATGACGGTAGGTAACACCCATAACTGGAGCGCGATACATGGCAAAGCCCTTCAGGCGCTTAAGCTCAGTTATGTCAGCGCGACGGAAGGGCTCGCCCGGATAGACACCACCTATGCCCTGGTCGATGTGGTATGCGGGCGCCAGCGTCAACCGCTTGCCGACCCTACCCGCGCGCAACTCGCATCTTATATCCATCAAGGCGGCAAGGTCCTCATGAGCAGCGACCACCTCAGCGCCGTCGATCCCGCATGGCTGCGCGCGAACTTCCATGCGTCCTATTATGCCAAGCAGGCTACGCGCAGCGGACGTATCGGCATCCTCGGACATCGGTCCTACCAACTGTTCACCGAACCCAACGAAGAGCAACTCTTCACCTGCACGTCCGAAGGACTGAATCCCGAGGGAACGGGTGCCAAGCGCACTGCGCTGTACATGGACATGCGTTGCGGCGCCGCGGTGGGTTATACGAACGCACAAGGAGAACGAACGACCCTCCTGTACGGTTTTCCGCTGGAAGCCGTGCGGAATTTTGAGAGCATTTATAAACACTCGATAGAGTGGCTATTAGCGAAATGAAAAAGAAAAACTTACCTATATACGAGCACGTAGAGATCACCGGTGTGGCTGCCGAAGGCAAAGCCCTGGTGCGCATCAATGACATCGTCACCTTTGTGCCGAACTGCGTGCCGGGCGATATCGTCGATCTGCAGATCACCAAGAAGAAGCACTCCTTCATGGAGGCGAAAGTGCTGCGGATCGTAGAGCCCGGCCCTGTCCGCTGTGAGGCGCGATGCAAGCATTTCGGGGTGTGCGGCGGATGCAAGTGGCAGATCCTGCCCTATGCCGAACAACTCAAGTACAAACAGCAGCAGATCATCGATAACCTCACCCTCATCGGCAAGATCGAACTGCCCGAGATCAGCCCTATCCTCGGCTCCAAGCATATCTACGAGTACCGCAACAAACTCGAGTTCACCTGCGCCGACCGCAAGTGGTTCCCATGGGAGGTCATCGAAGCCGCCGGAGGACTCGATAAGGTGGATAGCACCTACGGACTGGGCTTCCATATCCCTAACTGCTTCGACAAAGTGCTGGATATCGAGACCTGCCACCTCATGCCTCCTATCAACAACCGCATCCGCAACGCGGTGCGCGAGTATGCGCGGGCGCACGGCCTCACGTTCTATAACGAACATACGCACGAGGGACTGCTCCGCAACCTCATCCTCCGCAATAACCACAAAGGCGAACTCATGCTCGTCGTCGTCTTCGGACAGAAAGTGAACGAAGCGGCGATGGGGCTTCTGGAGTATTTGCATACCGAGTTTCCGGAAATAGTCTCCCTCATGTACGTGGAGAACACGAAGTTCAACGACACCATCGGCGACTTGGACGTCAAGACCTATTTCGGTCAGGACCATATCATGGAATCGATGGAGAACCTGCAGTTCAAAGTGGGCCCGAAGTCTTTCTACCAGACCAACACCGAGCAAGCTTACGAGCTCTATAAAGTCGCGCGAGAATTTGCCTTTGACCAATTATCAATAATCAATGATCAATTACCAATGGTCTACGACCTCTACACCGGCACGGGCACCATTGCCAATTTCGTCGCCCGTCAGGCCCGCCAAGTCATCGGTATCGAGTATGTGCCGGAGGCGATTGAGGACGCGAAAGTGAACTCGAAGATTAATGGTATCGAGAACACCCTTTTCTTCGCAGGCGACATGAAGGATATCCTCAACGATGACTTCGTTGCGCAATACGGTCGGCCGGATGTCATCATCACCGACCCGCCCCGCGCCGGCATGCACGAGGACGTCATCAACGTCATCCTCAATGCCGCGCCGCAACGCATCGTCTATGTCAGCTGTAACCCTGCTACCCAGGCCCGCGACCTCGCGCTGCTCGATGCCAAATACCGCGTGACGAAGGTGCAACCCGTGGATATGTTCCCCCACACCCAGCACGTAGAAAACGTCGTACAACTGGAACTCAAATAATCAATCATCAATAATCAATCATCAATAATCAATCATCAATAATCAATCATCAATAATCAATCATCAATATGATTAATTTATTAATCATCCTTTCCGTTTATTTCGTGACTTTCACGGATAAACCCGAGAAAACAGCGCCGCAACTGTCCCCGCGGGCAGAAGAGCAGCGCGCCAAGTGGAATATACCTACCGACGCGATGGATTATCCCGTCAGTCCGATGTACCTGGGTCAGGTACGCGATGCAGGTGGAAAGATCATGCACAAGAGCCGCTGGTTCAATGGTGCGACCGTCGAGATGGATGCCGAGACGGCAACCAAAGTGGCGGCACTCAAGTGCGTCACCTCCGTCGAGATGACGCGCGACGACAGTGAAGCCAACCTATACCTGCCCAAGCGCCTGTCGCGCAAGCGGGAGCAGAGTTCGGACACCCCGGGTGCCTATACCGACGCCCAACTCGCCCTCTATAACCTCCAGCCCCTGCACGCAGCGGGTTTTGAGGGCCAGGGTATCCTCATGGCGATATGCGACGGCGGGTTCTATAACGCCGATAAGATCAACGCTTTCCGGCAGGAACAGGAACTCGGTCATTTTGACTTCACCGACGACGATAAGTTCGGCTATGATTTCTACGGCGAAACCGGCGACCACGGAACCGAGTGTCTCAGTACCATCTCCGGCATCCGGGGCGACTATTTCTACGGCGCAGCCACCAAGGCGCAGTATTACCTCATGCGCTCCGAAGAGAATGATACCGAGAGTCCGAAAGAGATGGACAACCTCGTAGCGGCGCTCGAGAAAGCCGATTCCTTGGGCGTCAATGTCTTCTCCGTCTCCTTGGGTTATTCCCGCTTCGACAACTCCGCCTGGGACCTTCCTAAGTCCGCTTTTGACGGCAAGAGCACGCGCTGCAGCAGGGCCGCTACTATCGCCGCGCGCAAAGGTATGCTCGTATGTATCGCCGCGGGCAACGAAGGCGATGAGTGGGGCAACCCGCCTCATACCTTAGGTATACCCGGTGATGCCGATAGTACGCTCACCGTAGGAGCCGTCAATACCGACGGCGAGATAGGTTATTTCTCCAGCTACGGACCTACCTCCGACCTTCGTATCAAACCCGAGGTATGCGCAGTAGGTGTCAAGACGACGCTCATCAACCATACCAACGGCGTCGTGCAGTCCAATGGCACCAGTTTTGCGACACCCCTTCTGGCGGGTTTTGCCGCGGCCCTCTGGTCCGCACTGCCCGACGAGAACGCCATGCAGATACGCGAACGTATCCTCCGCTCTTCCGACCGCTACGACAACCCCGACGTACTCAACTATCAGTACGGCTACGGCATCCCCGACGCCTGGAAAGCCTATACGATGGATATCCCCACCGGCGTAGAGCACCTGCAACCGGAATCCGCCCCGCAGAAACTCCTCCGCAACGGCCAGCTCCTGATTATAAAAGGCGGCGAGAGCTATACCCTCACTGGGCAAAGAATGTGTAAATAATTTATTTTTGTTTATTGCTTTAAAATGATTGTACTCGTAGAGTGGTGGTAATTGGTGGTAAAAACTGTCTAAAAATTTATTTTTAAGGAGTTTTTAGCAGTAATTAGCATGGGAAGCGTAGCTTTTAATCATTTTAAAGGGTTTATTTTTGTTTATTTTTCTTTTTTAACACACAAAAAAAGGTAGGCTAACTACATCGCACCGCTACAACCTCCTACCCTTGCTACGGTCAAGTCCTGGGGGAGTTCAGAGGGAGCTGGTCGTATAGCACCTACCTATGCTTAAGCCGAAAAGTGCGGCAAAGTTAGTACTTTTTTTTGAATTGACCAAATTTTTCGACATAAAAAGTGATTTTTTATGCTGGAAGACTTCATTATAGCGCGTATTAAGGCGGAATTGCCGTGGCCACCGAACGAAGAGAAAGAGGGCTTGCTCAAGTCCCTCGGTGCCTTCCTTGTGTCCCGCGACCCGCGCAAGGCTTTCATCCTCCGCGGCTACGCGGGTACGGGTAAGACGAGCGTGATGAGTGCGCTCGTGCGGGCGCTCGACGGCCTCAAGCAACCCTGTGTCCTGCTCGCCCCCACCGGCCGGGCCGCCAAGGTGCTAAGCAAATACTCGGGCTTTCCGGCTTATACCATCCATAAGAAGATCTACCGCCAGCGCCAACTCGGCATGGAGGCTTTCTCGCTCTCCGACAACCGCCATATCCGGACCCTTTTTATCGTCGACGAAGCGTCCATGCTCTCCGGCTCGCGCGATAACCCTACCTTCGGTAGCGGCTGCCTGCTCGATGACCTCGTTCGCTATGTCTATAGCGGCCAGGGCTGCAGCCTGCTCCTCCTCGGCGACGATGCCCAGTTGCCCCCCGTCGGCTCGCTCTCCAGCCCCGCCCTCGATGCCGACTATATGGCCGCCAATTATCAATTATCAATCATCCATTATCAATTATCCAAAGTTGCAAGGCAAACTTTGGATAGTGGCATCCTCTCCGAAGCCACCCGCCTTCGCGAAATCCTAGGATCCCTAGGGTCCCTAGAGCCCCTAGAGCCCCTAGTCTCCCTGACCCCCAACGCCGACGTTATCCGCGTTCCCGGCGACGAGGTCATCGACACCCTCGAGACCAGTTGGCGCACCGTAGGCGCCGAAGAGACCCTTATCATCGCCCGCAGCAATAAGATGACCAACCTCTATAACGGCGGTGTGCGGGCGCGCGTGATGTGGAAAGAGGACGAGCTCTCCAACGGCGACCGGGTGATGATCAGCAAGAACAACTATTTCTGGGCGCAAGAGTATAAGGACCTGGAGTTCCTCGCCAACGGCGACATGCTGGAGATCCAGCGCCTGACGAACATCCATGAGCTCTACGGTTTTCATTTCGCCAAAGCCCAACTCAAGTCCGTCGATTATGACTGGGAGATAGAGGCCCTCGTATGGCTTGACACGCTCACCACCGACAGCCCCGAGGCCAACTATACGCTGCAGCGCGAACTCTTCGCGCGCATCGCCGAGGACTTCCCCGAGATACGTAATAAGAAAGACCTCGTCAAGGCGGTCTATGACTCGCCCTATTATAATGCGCTCCAGATCCGCTATGCCTATTGCGTCACCTGCCATAAAGCCCAGGGCGGGCAGTGGCGCCATGTCTATATCGACACCTCCGGCATCGGCGAAGATGAGTCCCGTATGTCCGACCCTGCCGAGCGCCGCGAGTACCTCCGCTGGCTCTACACCGCCCTCACCCGCGCCACCGAAAAAATCTACCTCCTGCGATAATCTTTTGGGGCTTTCTTTTTGGGGGCTTTCTTGTCTGCGGTCTCGCTTCGCTCCGGTTGTTTGTTTTTTTTCTCTTTCTTCTTTTTTGTTTTTTTGCTTTTTGCTTTTGTTTTTTTGCTTGTAGTGTTGTGGGCTCGCGGTGTAGGCATGGAGGATTGCCTTGACTTGGCAATCCGAACGGGAGGAGCCGCGGGGAGCGAAGCTCCGACCATAGACTTATTGGTTCTCCTGTTTCCTCTGCTGCGCCGTGTTCGACCCTCGCGTCCGGCCCTTTGTCTATTAGCCCCGCATTCTATGCGGGAATATCCAAACGCGCCGCCCCGCCCGCTTCGGGCTCAATGCGGGTGTAGCCCATGCGGGGTGTATGTTTGTTGTTTACCCGGAGCGTCCTTCCGTTGAAGCGGAAGGAAGTCCGTGACCGCTCCGCCTAGAAAGGTTTTGTTCGTACCTTCGGTGGGCAGGCAGGCGGCGGGCGTCCTTTTGTGCTTACCTCCGGTGGGTGTTTACCTCCGGTGGTGGTGTTTACCTTCGGTGACGGCTGTTTAGGGGAGTTTCGTCCATTGATCCGGCATTGCATGCCGATTTGTTCTTTGTCCTTCTCCCTTTGTCCATTAGCCCGGCATTCTATGCCGGTTAGTTCGTTTTTTCTTTTTTTATTTGCATATTTGCGAAATTTTATGTACTTTTGCAGCCGCAAAAGTTTTAACACTATGACAACACAAAATCAAATGTTCAATTTTACCCCCCCCGGTAAGGGAAATGTCGCAAAGCACGTCTCGCTTGCATTCTTAGGATTATTCTTTATTGGTATCTTTGTGTGCGGTTATCGTGCCGCTTCTTCTCCGGTCGAGGTCAGCAGTTCTGTTTTCTGTGACCCCGATTCTCTTTTATATTATGCGGAGCGCGCGTACATGGACGACGACCCGCGCGGCTTGTTCGTCACGGGTGCCGCTGCTTATCTGAAATGGCAGGACCCTGCCGCTTTCCCTGCGTCCTGCACCACGGTCTCCCGCGATGAGGCGGACATCATGTTGCTCAGAGCAGCGGAACTCGGCAACCCCGATGCCCGCCAACTCATCCTCTGCCTGCACAAAAACGGCTGCTGGCATCATAGTTTACCAACCCTAAACCGCTGATGCCATGATAAAATACGATTTAAATATCTGCGAGAAGTATGCTCCGAAGCCCAAAGAGCAATTCGAGTCTGACAAAGACATTGACGAGTGGCTGAACGAAGATCCGGAACATCCTAAGAGAGGGAAAAAGCATAATAAGTAACCTTGCACGTAGACCACAAACCATATTACCAGGACAGACTGACCACTTGGGATCTGTGCCATGATTTCCCCGAAGATGAGATGTACATCGACGGGCTGCACGCTATGCAGTGCCATTTCTATTCCCATAATGTGCCGGTCGAGATCCCCGTGGTGCGCGTGATGAACGCCGCGCACTTCCTCCTTGCGTATGTGTTCCAAACCACCTGCTCCGACAATCAATCGGAGTATGATGTGCTCGCGTACGGCTCTGTCGGACATGACAAAAAGGTCATGCTCCTCACCCTCATCGTCCTCGCGGCCATGCTTAAACGCACCGAAGGTTTCCGTGCCCGCATGTGCCGCAATATGCTCCTCGAAGACCGCTGCGAGGACTTCTACGACGGAGTGTCCCTCTATGACCAGTTCCTCAGTTCGGAGGAGAAGCATTTTGCCGAGGAAGACTTCCTCCTCGACACCCACAACCAAATCGCCGAACAGCAGGAAGAGATAGCCCGCCTCATATCGGAAAATCTACAACTCAAACGCAATATCACTACTATGGAAGAGAAATACCAACAAATCAATATCGGTACTCAGAACAACAACTACGGAACTGTTAATAATTTCTATGGCGATAGCCAAGCGCCTGCGGACGGTGCTGGCAAGCAAGAGGAACCTTCTGCTACACCGCAGGTGGATTTGTTCCGTTTTATCCATCCGTCCGTAACAGATGAGGCAGAACGCGTGAAAGTCCATCGTGAGGTGGAAAACCTTGTGCGCACCTTGCCCCTACCGGAGATCTGCCGGTACTTGATGGACATGCGGAAAAATTGCCGTGTCTATCTCAGCGTTAAGCCGGAACTTATGTTCGAAGAACTGCATCGGATGGGTATGCCGGATGAATCAACTCCGGGCTTCTCGATGAAGAATTTTAGGAGTTATTTTAATGTTAATGACTAATCGCTGACGCATCCTTTTAGCACCTCAAAACGAGGTGCTTTTTTTATGCCCTTTCAGCATCTATCAGCATTTCGTTCGGCATTTATCAGCATCTATCAGTTTCTGTCAGCATCTATCAGTAAGCGCCTTAAAATCTGCCACTTACATCAAATTTTACCTCTACTTTTGCATCGCCTTTCGGACCGGAGAGCCTCCGGACGCAGCCTGCTATTCAGGAGCGCAAAGAGCATCCGTAACCTCCGACTGGCGGTGCTTATGAATAAAATTTCTAATCAAAAAGGCCTGCGACGACGCAGCTTTGATCTCATCCGCAAGCCGGAGCTGATCGGCTTGTCCTTCCTCTTTAACAACGTCAAGGTGCGCTACGTCGGCACGAACCCCGAAAACAACATCTCCTTCTATGTCAACTTCGGACAGGGCGGGGTAGTCGGTGTGCGCGTCTATCCCGACGGACGAAAAGTGCCGGCGAACGCAACTCCGATAAAGTGCGGAAAATCCTACGCGCATGGCAATGCTGAGTATCTGCAATTCAAGAATGCTTTTGGTACCGGTAAACATATCCTTGCTTCCCATGCCGTCTATATCGCCTGGCGCAATAAGGAGATCCCTGCCGGTATGACTATCGATCATATCGACGGATGTACCACCAACAACTTTATCGGCAATCTCCGTCGTATCTCCCTTGCTATCAACAGCCGCGACGGCGGCTTCCTTACTAAACTGCGCAAACAAGGCATCAATCCCGGAACGTCCTCCCGACAAACGGGATGGAGAAGCCAATTAACTTTTGGCTTCGAACGGCAGGAGCAGCGGGGAGCGTCGCTCCAACCAGACATGGCCTCCGCCGAGAAGGGCACATGTATCCCCCGCTGGATGCTCCTACGCTATTTCGACCGCATGGCAATAGTCAAGGCCAACGTCTCAGAGCACCGCTACAGCCGCCTCACCCGCGCCGACCTCGAGATCCTCTTGTACTACACCGATCAAGCCGCCGCTTTTGTGCTAAACAAAAAGTATAACCTCCAACTCAACTTTCAACCCTCAACAGGAATGGGGTCCCCGACGCAACTTGCAAAAGTTGTGATGGGGAGAGCGGTGGAGAAGCCAATTGACTTTTGGCTTCGAAAAGGGAAGGCAGGCGGGGAGCCTGAGCCGACCGAGAAAAAGGTCGCCCTTACCAATTAGCGTAGTGGTTTGGTCCTTGCGATCTTGTTGCCGAACGCGAAGCTTGTTCCCTTTTTTACCTAACTTGTTCCTTTTTTGGAGCAAAAGGGAACATGTGAACTATTAATCTTCTTAGTATTTCAGGGCGATTGTATCGCCCGCTTAAAACCTTTGTTTATTAACGTCGGATTTTATCCGACACTATAAAATTTTATCATTATGCCCAACGACATCAAAAAACTGCGGCGCTTAATGTCCGCCGCCAACCACCTCCGTAAGGAAAACCCCGTCATCTTCGGCGGAACCCCCATCACCCCGAGCCAAGCACTCAAATACGCCTGGTGGTTCGAGTCTTTCCGCAAGAAACTCAGTACCGGAGTATGGCGCTTCTCCTACTACAAGAAAGATGGCTCTATCCGCGAAGCCGTCGGCACGCTCGACATGTCACGCATTCCGGAAGATAAACGCCCGAAGTCTTTGTCAAGTGCTCCGGACGTCAGACCGGAGAATTACGACACCTTCCCCTACTACGACCTGTACGCCGATGGTGACTGCGGCGCCTGGCGCTCTTTCCGTCTCGATAACTTCATCGGCTTTGTAGAGGAAGTGAAAGTCTAAAAGAGAAAGAACCAAAGAGAAAACTATGCAGACGCTTATTTATCTCTTAAAAAATAATTTATTTTATAAATTTAAAAAAGCACTCTTATGGAATCTTTAGATAGCGTGCTTGATAAAAAATTAAGCAATTCGCTGTTAATCTTTATGAAGCTCGTTGATCCCGAGCGCAAGTACGGATTTAGCACGCCGCTCATCGAAGCATGGAATCGGCTTCCCCTCGTTGAGCAGCAAAAGCTTTACCTCTACCTGCTGTACCGCAAGTGGCGAGGTTTGGACATCTACGGCGAACCCTTTTTCATCATCCACAACTGCCACCCCGTCCCCTTCAACTGGAACGGACAGACGATGGTCAACAGCCTCATCAAAGAAAAAAGAGTGGTCAGCGCCAAGTACAACGGTTCGTTCGGTATTTACACTTGGGACGAAGCCAAACTATACGGCATGACTGATGTCAAACCCTTAAATTAACCCTTAAAAATCTTACAATTATGAAATGTATTTTAGATCCCAACATCAAAAGTGCCTCTGGCAAATTCGGTAACCTCTTGTTCAAAACCTTCAACAAACCGGACGGCTCCAAGGAAGTACGCGCCTACGCAATGCCGCGGCGCAAAGACGGATCCTTCGGCTATGAACGTAAGGCGAAACCTTCCAAAGCCGAAATAGCCTCGCGGATAATGTTTGAGACTGTCGCAGGGGCGATCAAAGCCCTCACGGAAGAACAACGTATGAAGTATGCTCGCGAGTGGAAAGCTGCCCGCTATAAGCTCCACGGCAAGGTGTACAAAACCCTACGCGGATATATCATGGCACGCTTATACGATGACATGAAAAATAATAAGGCGTAGTACTGCCGTTTACCTTCCGTTTACCTGGTATTTACGTGTCACCGATTTAAAAATCATCATTATGGAAGTTATTTTATCAGAACAATGTTTATCCCTTGTGGGAACTCTCGAGCGAGGCCTGGGCTATTCCCTTCAAGCCCGACGCAAGAAGGATGGGTCTGTACGTTTTTATTCGCAGCGTTCCAAGCACTCCGTTCCTTATGACGGACATTGGCGCTTCATCGTCCTCTGCGCCGAACTCGTGCACAATAAGTTGTATCTCACCGACATCAAAGTCCATTGGCTCGAACTGCAAAACGCCCTCTATGAGGCCAAGCGCTTCACCGCCTCCGAGCAAGTAAGGCGTAACTATGCCGATAAGTGCAAAGCCACCTACAACGCCCGCGACATCCTCAACCTCAAAACCACATTCGGCTTATGAAGAAGAATGCGATTTTACTTACAACCCTCGCCGCACGCCTCGAGAAAGCTATTCACTGCGACGTAGGCATGCAGGGCTTAAAGATCCTGCTGTATGGATGGCGAAGGAAGTACCACCTCATTGAGGATCATACCTTTTACGACCGCAGAAAAGAAGACGGAGAAGCCTATCTTACTGATCTCGAAGCACGCTCGTTTTCGCAATATGCGGGCTATGATTTAACCACCGATTGAGAAAAACTCAGTTTTCCTGAATTCCGCGAAGTCACTTTTTTGGTGGCTTCGCTTTTTTATATTACTTTTGCACCGAATTTTTGAAAGGGCTGCGTCCATTAGGTCGGATAGCATCCGACAAACACCCGCTTATGAAAACGAACGCTAACATACAACTCATCACGGCAGCCGTCCTCTCTATCGGGGGAATGATCATGCTATACTGCGGGGTCTTTATCGACCCGCAAGGACAGATTCATGAGTCGCTCCTCATCGGTTTCGGCGAGGTCGCTACCTTTGCCGGAGCATTGTTCGGAATAGACTACACCTACAAGCATAAGTATCGTACTAACCATGATAACACTAACCCTACAACGAAATCGCCCGACGGGAAAAGCAGTGACGGGGACCCTTATCCTCCCCTTCAAGCAACAGACGTGTAGAGCCAAGACACTCGAGAACGCGGACTTCATCATACCTGCCGGCACTTACCCGCTCGACAGAACATGGTCGCCCAAGTTCAAGAAACTACTTCCGCTCTTAATGGAAGTCCCCGACCGGGAAGGCATCCGCATCCATAAGGGCACTATACCCGAACACTCACAAGGATGTATCCTCACCGACATAGCCGGCATGGCATACCTCGATGTATTGTTTAACCAAATCGAATTATTCAACGAAGATGAAAAAGTTCAAATCGAAATCCTTGATCCTGCTTAGTGCAGTCACGCTGGCCGCTTTCGCTTGCGGAGTCTGTAGTTGCAAGGCATGGCGGACTATCTCCACTTCCGCAACTTACGTTCAGCAGAACGACTCCGCGCAAAGCAAAACCACGACCACCATCTCTACCAAAACGGTAGAGGAGTATCAGGGGATCAAGAAAAAGTAAATAGGTAAAGGACGCGCCTATCAAAAGAAAGCGTCTATTGTGTCGGATATTATCCGACGATTGTCTAACACTAAAAGCTATAGGTAAAGGACGCGCCTATCCAAAGAAAGCGTCTATTGTGTCGGATATTATCCGACGATTGTCTAACACGAAAAGCTATAGGTAAAGGACGCGCCTATCAAAAGAATGCGTCTGTGTAATAATAGGAATCACTCAAAAACGGAAATTTATTTAGTTTTATCGCCTTCGGCGGCATTTACATCCTACGGATGTGCGGTACGATGCTCTGCCGAGCACGTAAAGTGAACTTTTAAGGGCGCGGTGGAGCGCGGAACGCGGATGGCCTGTTAGGGCTAATGACGCCGAAGGAGTTTATCTATGTTTATTTTCGATATTTTTGGATTATTTTTATTATTTTTGTCTAATCCCATGAAAACACACAACTATGGCAAAAGTTAAATGGGCAGCGGGTATCGAGTATGTGTCCGGCCTTCTGGGCAAACGCCCGAAAGCAGGCAACCCGCACAGCGACCACTCGAGTGTGCTCTTGGCTACCCACCGCACCGCGGCTACCGAGAATCCGGATTGTACCCGCATCTACTTGGTAGGTGAGTACAAGCGCTCGACGGTACCGCAGGCGAAAGAGCTCGCAGCACGCGCTCGCTTCGCATCGGTGGCTGCATCTGTCAAAGCCCGCAGCAAGGACCTGATGCAGCAGGCGACCGACATCCAGAACTTCCTCGCACAGAAGGACACCGCCGGTGGTAAGAAAACCATGAAGGCGTACCTGTGGAAAGTCTGTGGAGACGCCTACGACGCAGCTCTCGCAGGAGCCTAAGAGCCGTAAGGCATGGCAAGGGAGTCTCTCTTCGGAGAGGCTCTTTTTTATTGGAAAGCCCCAAAAAGAAAGCCCCAAAAGAAAAAAATCGCAATTTTCTTGCATATATAAATATTTTTTCGTACCTTTGCCGCCGCAAAGGTGTAGGCCTTTTCCCTGTAGCGGTTTTTCCGCTTAACGGAAACATCTAGTAGCGCAAAGGTTTTGTAATTATGAAAAAAGGACTTTTAATGGTTTTAGTAGGCGGGATGCTGATGGCGTGCCACTCGAACATCGACCTGACGAACGTGGATACCACGGCGGAGATCGAGATGGGTGTGGCCGTGCCGGTAGGAAGCGTTCGCGCCAAGCTCGGGGACTTCCTCGGAGACATCCCGAACCTGTATATCGACTCGGCGAACGGCGGCGTGCTGACGCTTAAGTTCGGCTACCCCGACGAGCGTGAGTATCACAAGATCGACATGGGTCAGCATATCTCTGCGCGTCAGGACACGCTGAACGTGTATCAGAAGTTAAACGCCATGGGACTGATAGGCGCGGACGGCAAAGTCAAAGGTACGGGTATGGGGTTCGACATCCCGGCGAAGATGCATTTCGACCTGCCGATCAAGCTGAAAGGTATCAACCATGAGTTGGGCAAGGAGCGCTTGGACAGCGCGCTGATAGACAACGCCCGCTTCTCGTCGAAATTCGGCCGGACCGACCTGCCGCTCGAATGGGAGTGGATCGACAGCGTGACGCTGGTATTAGGCGACCAGGTATGCCGCGAGGCGGGTAATACCAAGGTCATCTATAAGAAAGGCGACGCCGGCACATACGACCGGCTGTTCAACACCGATATCGACCATTTCTCCATCAACCTGATGAAGGACAAGACGCTGAGCATCGAGAAGAACACCATCTTCGACTATGCGCAGAACGTAGACTCCGTGTTCACCTTCGGCGTGGACTTCAAGTTCACCATCCCGAAGGAGGCCGGCGCGATATACCTGCAACCGACGGCGAAATTCAACTACCTGATGCAGGTGGAGTTCATCAACTACAGCGCTATATGGGGATTCTTCACACCGGACAAAGACATGATCTCGAAGAAAGTAGAGATAGACATGGACACAGTGCTCGGCGACATGACGATGTTCAAGAACATATGCACGCCGTTCACAGATCCGAAGATCGACGTGGCCGTGACGACGCAGATAGCAGGCGCGATGGTGCTCAACGGCAACTACGTCTACGTCATCGACGAGCAAGGCGACTCGACCTTTGCGCTGTTCAACGGCCATCGTAGCCTGGAGTTCCCGATGAACCCGTGGCTGCATCCGGATCCGAAGAAGAGTCCGCTCGGCAGTTCGATAACCGATACCGTCCATTTCAGCAAAGCGAAAGCAGAAGGCGAGATAGACCGTCTGTTCGGCAAGCTGCCGAAGAAACTCGGCTACGACTTCTACGTAGATCTCAACAGCAACAAGAGCCCGCAGGTCCGCGTGGCGAAAGACACGAAGGTGTCGATCAACGCGCTGTGCACGCTGCCGATGAAGTTCCGCGAGGGCCTGTTCATCAACTATCGCGACACGCTCCGCGACATCGACCTCAGCGCCGTGAAAATCGACTCGCTCGTACGGGAGTCACAGATCGTCGACACGATTGAGGCCGGCGAAGTAACGCTGTACCTGACGGCATTCAGTAAGATACCTGTCACGCTGAAGACCGTGCTCCGATACCTGGATAAGAACAACCAGCCGATCAAAGATCCGGAGGATGAGTCGAAGTTCTTCAATCCGTTCTTAGAGGACACCATCCGCATCAACCCGCCGCGCTTCGAGAAGAACGCGATGGGCCAGTGGGTGCCCGTAGAGGACGGCAAGAGCGTGATGACCGCGCGCATGAGCAAGAAGCAACTCGACGTGATGCCTCAGATCAAGAAGATATGGTATCAGGTGATCATCGACAACGAAGCGCTTAACTATGCGTTCAAAGCTAATCCGGCGCTGCCGGAAGTGCCTATCACGGCGGACCAGACGGTGGAGATAAACATCGGCCTGACGGCGCAGATAGACGCGATATTGAATTTTAACAGTAAGAACAAATAAAAGGAGGGCTCACGATGAAACGTATTCAAACGATATTGGTAGCCCTCGCGGCACTGTTCACACTCAGCGCAAGCGCACAGCAGGTGACGACCCTCTATTTCTTAGAGAACGCGCCGATGCGCCATACGATCAACCCTGCTCTCCAGCCGGTGAGCAACGGATACATCAATTTCTCTCCGCTCGGATGGATGAACTACAGCGTGGGCAACAACTCGCTGACGGTAAGCGACGTACTGTTCGTCGATCCCGAGACGAAAAAGACTATCACGCCGCTGCACCCGCATGCGGACAAACAGGCGTTCCTGCGCTCGCTGCATAGCATGACGCTGATGGATGCCAGCATGAACTTCAGTTGGCTGAACATGGGTCTCCGCATCAAGGAGAACGGCTACCTGATGATTGGCATCAACGAGCGCATCGAAGCCGGCGGCACGCTTCCCAAGCCGATGTTCGACTTCGTGCTCGGCGGCGGTATGACGAGCCTCGCCCAAGGCTCGATAAACACGTTTAACCTCTCGGGCCTTGGCGCCGGAGGAACGGCGTTCACCGAGATAGGCGCAGGGTACAGCCACCGCATCAACGAGAAATGGACCATCGGCGGAAAACTCAAACTGCTGTTGGGAACGATGGACGCGACGGTGCGCTCCAAGACCCTCGGCATCGATGCCAGCACGGACGCTTGGCGTATCAAGGGCGACCTGGCGGTCGAGATGGCCGGTCCGCTGAACTTCGACAAACTGCCGGACATGAACGAACGCCGACTGATAGACGTGATTAATGAGTTCTCGGGCGGCGGCGCTACCCCTATCGCCATTGACTCGCTCATCGACATGCGTAACATACCCGGTCTACTCAGGCCCACCGGCTACGGAGCGGCTATCGACTTCGGCTTTGTATGGAAACCGATTGAGCACCTGCAGGTCACCGGTGCGCTCAACGACCTGGGCTTCATCTACTGGACGAACGCAAAGAAATATACGGCGTCGATGGACACCACCTTCAACGGCGTCGGCACGATCGACTACAGCGACCCGGCTTTCCGCAACCAAGACGGTCAGTTCGACACGCAGCTGGTGATCGACTCGCTGCTGAACAACATCAAGGGCCTGGCGAATAACATCATCCTCCACCCCTCGGGCAGCGGCTACGCGAAGATGGTGACGGCTCGCCTGAACATCGGTCTGGATGCTAATTTCTGGGACAACCGCGTAGGTGTGGGCATCGTGTCCGCGACGCGCTTGTATAACGCCCGACTCTATGAGGAGATCACCTTCGGTGTTGCTTTCCGACCCGTTCGATGGTTTAACATCGCGGCGACCTACTCGCTGATGAACAACGGTAAGTACAGCAATATCGGTGCGGGTCTGAGTTTCATGCCCTACGACGGTATCAACCTCACCCTCGCCATGGATTATATCCCGACGAGCTACGCCGCTATCGACATGAACGGCGTGCCGAAATACCTGCTGCCGGACAAGGCAAAGATGGTGAACCTCGCCCTCGGCTTCTCGGTATGCTGGGGCACCAACCCGAAGAAAAACAAAGACAAAGACAAAAACTAAAAAATAATCTATATGGGACGCGCATTTGAATATCGCAAAGCGACAAAACTGAAAAGATGGGGACACATGTCCCGCACATTTACCAAGTTAGGAAAAGAAATCACTATTGCAGCCCGCGAGGGTGGACCGGATCCGGACTCCAACCCGCGCCTGCGCACACTCATCCAGCAGTGCAAGCGAGAGAACATGCCGAAGGACAATATCGACCGCGCTATCAAGAAAGCTACCGATAAGTCGTCCGAAGGTTATAAGGAGATCAACTACGAGGGATACGGACCGCATGGTATCGCTATCTTCGTAGAGACGGCGACGGACAACCACATGCGTACCGTAGCGAACATCCGCTCGTACTTCACCAAGTTCGGCGGCACGCTCGGCACACAGGGTAGCCTCCAGTTCCTCTTCGACCGCAAGGCTTGCTTCACCGTCACCATGAAGGACGGTATCGACCTCGATGAACTCGAACTCGAGCTGATCGACTTCGGCGTAGAAGAGCTCGGCGTGGACGAGGAAGAGAACACCATCGTCATCTACTCCGACTTCGACGCGGCTATCGACATGCAGAAATACCTCGAGGACAACGGCTTCGAGATCCAGTCGATGGAGTTCGTTCGTATCCCGAACGACACCAAGGAATTGCCGGAAGACCAACGCGAATCCGTACAGAAACTGATCGACAAGATCGAGGAGGACGAAGACGTACAGAACGTGTTCACCAATCTCGCGGATTAATGATCATCTCAGCATATTTCAAACTGACCGATCGTCAGGCGCAGCAATTCGCTGCGCTTGACGCGCTCTATCGGGATTGGAACAGCAAGATCAACGTCATCTCGCGCAAGGATATCGATAACCTCTACGAGCACCATGTGCTCCACTCCCTTGCGATCGCCAAACTGCTGCCTTTCCAGCCCGGCACGACCATCCTGGACGTCGGCACAGGTGGTGGTTTTCCTGGTATCCCCTTGGCCATCCTGTTCCCGGAGTGTCAGTTCCTGCTGATTGACTCTATCGGCAAGAAGATCAAGGTGGCGTCGGAAGTGGCGCAGGCCTTGGGCCTGACGAACGTGGAGTGCAAGCAGGAGCGGGCAGAGGAAGAGAAGCGGCAGTTCGACTTCGTCGTCTCCCGCGCCGTGATGCCCCTACCCGACCTCGTGAAGCTGGTGCGCAAGAACGTGTCTAACAAGCACCGCAACGCCGTGCCGAACGGACTGGTAGTCCTCAAAGGCGGCGACCTGCAGGCCGAGATAGCGCCGTTCATAAAAAAAGCAGAGGTCACCCCCTGCTCTCAGTTCTTTAAAGGCGAGTGGTTTGAGACCAAACAGGTCATCTACCTGCCCTTATAAGTTCCCTATATATCCTTCTATATACGCGCGTAAGGCGTGAATGGATTCGAATGCCGTGGTCAACTCTCTGAGGTTGGCCACGCGCTGTCTTACGGACGCTACGCCGTGTTTGGCAAGTTTGGCGGTGGTCGGCGTGATAGCCGCAAGCATCGCTTCGAGGTTGACGTCATAGAGTAAGGTGCCATGAACAATCGTACCTGTCGGCGCGGTGAAGCACGCGCAGCCGGACACTTTTCTTCCGTCCACAAGGATGTCATTATGCGCAGTCGTCACCGCCGGCAGTCCTTTGGCTTGCAGCGCCTGAGCGACCATCGCCAGGAATTGCGCAAAGACCTGCTCGCTATGGGTGCTCGGCGAGATAAAAGAGATCATCAGGTTGCCTTCGTCGGCATAGACGCACCCTCCCCCGCTCTTGCGCTGCACGACGGAGATACCGTGCTCGCGGCAGTAGGCCTCGTTGACCTCCACCTCCGCGCTCTGATGCCGCCCGTAGATGACCGTCGGCGACACAATCCAAGTAAAGAGCTTCGGTTCTGCGACGCTCTTTACCAGTTCCTGCTCCTTTTGCAGGTATTCGGTCAATGCCAGTCCTTCTTCAAATCTTAGGAGCTTCAATCTCTTTTCCATTGCAGAAGCGGCGGGTCAGTTGACGGTCGTCACCTAAGTAGATATAGCGCTCCAGGCGATGCTGGATCGAGTAGTTATCGAAATTGAGGTCGCTGTCGTCCACTACGAGCGCATCGAAGGCGTAGCCCGGCTCGAACGAACCGACCTTGCCGAAGAACGCGCCGCCGGACTTGGTAGCCAACCAGAACGCTTCGCTCAGGCTGAGGAACTGGTCCTCGTGGTTCGTGCGGACCCACTGCATCTTCGACATCTGCAGCGTATAGTGCATCACGCGGAAGATAGAGAACCCGCTGCCTGCAGACACATCCGAGCCCAGGGCGACAGGTATGCCGGCCGACATGAAGCGGCGGATAGGCGCGATACCCGAGCCGAGGTTGCAGTTGCTCGTCGGACAATGGACGGCGAAGACGTGGTTCTTACGCATCAGCTCGAACTCCTTGCCGTCGGTGTAGCAACAGTGCGCCATGAGAGTCGGTGTCTGACCGAACATGCCATAGCGGTGGTACGCGTCGCCGTAGCACGTGGACTGCGGCTCGAGTTGCGCCACCCAGGCTATCTCCGACCGGTTCTCGCTCAAGTGCGACTGCACGGGCAGTTTGTAGTCGTTCGCTAACTTACCCAGCGCCGTCATCATACGCGGCGTACAACTAGGTACGAAGCGCGGCGTGACGATAGCCGAGACGAGCGGCATGTGCTTCGTATGCTCCATCACCCGCTTGGTGCCTTCTACCGCCTGCTCGACGGTGTTGCTCAGCGTAGAGGGGCTGTTGCGGTCCATACCTACCAGACCTACCATACCGCCCATACCCGCTTCGTTGAGCAGGCCCGCTAAGAGACAAGTCGCATCCGGATGGATGGTGGCGAAGATCGCCGCGCGCATCGTACCTAATTTCCATAGGTCGCGCACAAACCGACGGTACATACGCTCGGCGTACTTGAGGTCTTTGTACTTCGCCTCCTCCGGGAAGGTATAGGTGTTGAGCCATGGCAGCAACTCCATGTCCATCGCGATACCGAGGTTACGGTACTGCGGTGCATGGACATGCAGGTCGTTCATCGCAGGCATCACCAGCTGGTCGCCGAAATCGACCACTTCTACATTCCGGCAGTCATCCGGCAGATCCTGACAGGTCTTGATGATGATGCCGTCATCGCCGACGATCACATACCCGCGCTCCAGAACAGTAAACTGTTCCGGAGTGGGTGTGAAAAGAATGTTTCCTCTGTAAATCTTCATATTATAACAAGTGGTAAGTGACGGTCAATCCGGCCATCACGATGGATACCATCGACATCAGTTTGATGAGGATGTTGAGGGATGGTCCCGCCGTGTCTTTGAACGGGTCACCGACGGTGTCGCCTACTACGGTAGCCTTGTGGCAGTCACTGCCCTTACCGCCAAAGTGTCCTTCCTCGACATATTTCTTCGCGTTGTCCCATGCGCCGCCGGCGTTCGCCATGAACACAGCCAGTACGAAGCCTGTTGCCAGAGCGCCGACGAGCAGTCCCAGTACACCGGCTACGCCGAGAACGAGACCCGTGATGATCGGAACGATGATGGCAAGGATAGACGGCAGCAACATCTCATGTTGTGCGCCCTTGGTCGAAATCTCTACGCAGCGCGCATAGTCCGGATCGGCCTTGCCTTCGAGGATACCCTTGATGGTCTGGAACTGACGACGCACCTCCTCCACCATCTTCTGTGCCGCGCGGCCGACAGCGTTCATCGTCAAGCCGCAGAACAGGAAGGCCATCATTGAGCCGATGAAGATACCTACCAGCACGATCGGGTTCATCAGGTTGACGTTATACGCGTCCATGAAGTCCACGAGCGTCGCTTTCGCCGCCTCTACCCCGTTCGGCAGGGCCTCACCCGTGCGGATGAGCGCGATCTTGATCTCCTCTATATAGGAAGCTAACAATGCGAGCGCCGTGAGGGCTGCACTACCGATCGCAAAACCTTTACCCGTGGCGGCGGTGGTGTTGCCCAGCGCGTCGAGGGCGTCGGTGCGTTGACGTACTTCTGCAGGCAGACCCGACATTTCCGCGTTACCGCCGGCGTTGTCGGCGATAGGTCCATACGCATCCGTAGCCAGCGTGATACCCAGCGTCGAGAGCATGCCGACAGCGGCGATACCGATGCCGTAGAGACCCATACTCAGGTTCTGGGCGCTGAACTCAATAGCGAAACCGTTCGCGCAGAGATACGCGAGGATGATCGCTACACCTACGGTGATGACCGGGATAGCCGTCGAGAGCATACCCAGACCCAGACCGCTGATGATCACGGTGGCAGGTCCGGTCTGCGAACTCTCACTCACTTTCTGGGTCGGCTTATAACTCTGGCTCGTGTAGTACTCGGTCGATTTGCCGATGATCACACCGGCGAGCAGGCCTACTACCACCGAGAGGCTCACCTGCCACCATTGATTCGGCGCAGCAGGGTTGTCGCCAAGCAGCCAGTAGAAGATACCGAAGGTCACACCGGCGATGAGGAACGCCGCGGTGTTGGTACCGATAGACAGGGCGCGCAGCAGTTCTTTCATGCCTGCGCCCTCTTTGGTCTTCACCATGAAGATACCGATCAGCGACAGCAGCACGCCGCATGCCGCGATGAGCGAAGGCGCGAGCACCGCTTTGAGCTGCATCTCCGGCACTAAGGCAAAAGCCGAAGCACCGAGCGCCATCGTTGCGAGGATAGAACCAGCGTAGGACTCATACAGGTCCGCACCCATACCGGCTACGTCACCTACGTTGTCGCCTACGTTATCCGCGATCGTCGCGGGGTTACGAGGATCATCCTCCGGGATGTTATATTCGGTCTTACCTACGAGGTCTGCGCCTACGTCCGCTGCTTTCGTATAGATACCGCCGCCGACGCGGGCAAACAGCGCTTGCGTCGAGGCACCCATACCGAAGGTCAGCATCGTCGTAGTGATGGTGATCAAGTCACCGTCCGCACCTACGAGCGCGAGCAGACCCGTCTTCTGCAGGATGAGGAACCATCCGGCGATATCTAACAGCGCCAAACCTACTACCGTCAAACCCATCACAGCGCCCGAGCGGAAAGCGACCTGCAAACCGGCGTTCAGACTCTGACGCGCCGCGTTAGCGGTTCGTGCCGAAGCATAGGTCGCCGTCTTCATGCCGAAGAAACCCGCCAAGCCGGAGAAGAAACCGCCGGTCAGGAACGCGAACCATACGATACCGTTCTGGAGATTGAAATACGCCATGATGGCAAAGATAGCAGCCAATACGACGAACACGATCGTCACTACTTTGTACTGCTGTTTCAGATACGCCATTGCGCCTTTACGCACGTGCGACGCAATGGTCTTCATCAGTTCTGTGCCTTCGTCCTTGCTCAACATCGAGCGGTAGAAGAAGTACGCAAAACCGAGCGCTAAGATAGATGCCGCTAATACGACATACATCAAAACTGTTAAATCATTCATACGATTTTGTGTTTAGAAAATTGGTATTAATTTGTGTTAAATTGTTTGTTGTTTCGTTTTCTCACACTTTGCGAGCGCAAAGTTACTGCTTTTTTTCAATATATGCAAACAAAAAATGAAAATATACTACAAAATTAAAAAATATTTGCGTATTCCAAAAAAAAGTTGTACTTTTGCAGCGCAAAGTATGCGAAGAGTTAAAAATTAACCTTATAACAAACAATTTTTAATCTTTATTACAATGAAAAGAAGCTTTATCTACGTATTGGGTCTGCTGCTGATAGCAGGCGGTTTCTCTGCTTGTAAACGAGTAGAGAGCGTACAGAGAGAGGAGTCGAAGATCACTGTGTACAAAGACGGTTCGATCGAGCAGAAGTACTACAAACTGGTTCCTCCCGACAAAGATGCAGAGCAAGCTCAAGAGCCGGAGAGCCCGAAGAAACTCTACAAATTCATTGCGAAGCATTTACTGCGTCAGCAGTTGAAGAAGGCAGATCAACTTCGCCTCACCGCTCCCGTTCGTATCGGTTATTATGAGTGCAACAGCTACGCTGAGCGTCTCAAGCTCATGAAGCTGGCAGCGAACAATATCATCAAGATGCAGTGCGAGGAGATTGTTACCGAGTCCGGATCGACTTATTGGGTAACCGTAGATCTGACCTGGAAAGGCTGGTGGCTGCGCGAGAGCCCGAAGAAACCTGTCTTCCCCGAGGATCGCATCACCGAGGAAGAAGCAAAAGCTTTCCTGATCCCGTCGCTTGACCAGGATCCTTGGGGTATCCCGACGACCGACACCCTCGTGCCCGCTCCGATCAAAGACGCCCTCAAGACCTTCTATGCTGGTCTCCAAGCCGGTCAGAGCTACAACCAGAGTCTGATGGATGCCAAGATGGTATGCGCGATGCGCCTGCTCAACACGCTCGCTTCCTACGGTGTGGACAAACTGGGTAGCAACCCCTTCACCCGCGATGCTGAGTTGACGCCGGAACTGGTACAGAACATGACCATCCTGCGTATGCCGCGTATGAAAAACGCTTACCTCGTGTCGATTGGCGAGAACGACTTCCTCTACGTGATGAGCGCAGAGAATCCGGTCGTTATCGAGGACCTCGCTTACATCGCTCCGGACAAACTGCGTTCGCTCAACCAGACTGTTTGCTCGCTGGCAGGCACGCTGACCAAGGAAGAGATCCTGGCAGCTCGCGCAGCAAAAGAGCAACGCGACAAGATCGAGGCAGAGTTGCGCCAGGCTATGGCTCGTATGCCGCAATATCAGGCTCCCGAACCCGAGCCCGAAGAGGATGACTTCGAGATGTGCGAGACATCCGGTAGCCTGGCATACGTAGAGCATACCGACCCGACGCTGTATGAGTTGGCAAAAGAGAAAGAGCATTTCGAGACCGTGAAACTGCTGGGTGGCGTCGTTCGCGTTAGCGACATCGACGACATCGAAGAGCACGGAAACCAGAAAGAAGCTTGGGCAACCGCTACAGCTACCCTCAAGCTCGCTCGCGTTAACGGCGTAGGACGTGTTTACCTTGGCCTGACCAACGGTACCAAGACCGATCACAACGTATCGTTCACCTACTCCAAGAGAAACGGTTGGAGACTGGCTGACTAATAGCCGCTACCGCCAAATAAAAAGGACGACCTCGAGTCGTCCTTTTTTGTTTATTGGTTGTTTGCGTATGCTTTATAGAACTCGCTCACAGCAATGATACCCTTCTCCCATACCTCGAGGTCCATCGACTCATTCGGCGAGTGGATAGCGTTCTGCTCCAACCCGAAGCCCATGAGGATGGTCTTACAGCCGAGTATCTGCTCGAAGGCCGCGATGATAGGTATCGAGCCGCCGCGACGGGCCGCCAACGGACGTTTGCCAAAGGCGATCTCAAATCCTTTCTCTGCCGCCTTATACGCGGGGATATCGATCGGGCAGACATACCCCTGTCCGCCATGCATCGGCGTGACGTGCACGCGTACACCTTTCGGCGCGAGGGATTGGATATAATCCACGAAAGCCTTCGATATCTTCTCGTGGTCCTGGTTGGCTACGAGCCGGCAACTGACTTTTGCAAACGCCTTGCTCGGCAGCACGGTCTTTGAGCCCTCGCCTGTGTATCCGCCCCAGATACCGCAGATATCGAACGATGGGCGGCAGGAGTTGCGCTCTAATGTGCTGTACCCTACCTCGCCGAACACATCGTCCACGTCAATGGCTTTGTTATACGCCGCCTGGCAGAACGGTATCTGCGCGATCATCTTTCGTTCCTCTTCGGGAATAGGCAGCACGTCGTCGTAGAAGCCCGGGATGGTGATGCGGCCGTTCTCGTCCACCACTCTCGCCAGCATCTCGCATAGCGCATTGACAGGATTCTTCACCGCCCCGCCGAAATGACCGGAATGCAAGTCTCTGTTCGGTCCATCCACTTCAATCTGCCAGTACGCCAACCCGCGCAGCCCCGTCGTAATAGACGGCGTCTCTTTGCCGATCATCGAGGTATCGGAAACTAAGATGGTATCGGCTTTCAGCAACTCTTTATGGTCCTCAAGGAAGGCTTCGAGCGACGGAGAACCGATCTCTTCTTCGCCCTCGAAGATAAACTTCACGTTGCAGTTCAGCTGACCCGTCTTCGCCATATACTCGAAGGCTTTCGCCTGAATCATCGCCTGACCTTTGTCATCATCCGCTCCGCGTGCATATAGCCGCCCGTCGCGTATCTCCGGCGCCCATGGATCGGACTTCCACTGCTCCACCGGCTCCACCGGCATCACGTCATAATGGGCATAGACCAAAACGGTGGGCGTTTTGGTATTGGTAATTGGTAATTGGTGATTGGTATTTGTATACTCCGCATACACAAACGGGTTTCCCTTGCTCGGCAGCACTTCCGCTTTCTGGCACCCGGCTTCGAGCAGCAGTTCCTTCCACCGCTCGGCGCACCGCGTCATATCCGCTTTGTGCTCCTCTTGACAACTGACACTGGGGATGCGAATCAAACTCGCCCACTCTTCCATAAATCGCGCTCTATGCGCAGCCATATACTCCTGAATGGTCATAATAATAAAAATTATGCTGCAAAGATACGTTTTTTTTTGCATATGTCAAAATAATTTTGTATTTTTGCAGCGCAAAAATGTGTGTAACCATGAGAAAAGTACTGTTTTTCGTTTTGACAGCCCTGATTTGGGCAGGTTGCGAACCAAGTAGTAACATCGCGGACACGATCGCGAAGAGTAAACCGATCCTACCTATCCGCATGCTGAGCGACACGACGCATGTTGTGCTGACCGACTTTGTGCCGGTGCTATACGGCGACACGACGCTATGGGAAGGATTGCAATGGACGACGGGTGAGGACCTGGAGTGCATCAACTATATCGGCACACCGGCCGTGCTGCGCGAGATGGATATCGTGAACCGCGATCGCAGCATTCACGCCATCACGTTCCTCGACAAGAGCGGCAGTTTTGCCATCCCTGTGCTGCCCGCCAAGCCCGTTCGCCAGGCCCTGATATCGCTCGGCTACGCCGACAACAAGTTGCAGGTGGGCTTCTACGACACGGTGGAGAACCCGAGTTTTGAGGCCTTCGTGCAGAACAGCCTGATTGACCATAGCCTCTGGCAAGAAGAGGAAGACGGCACATGGACGCTGGACCTGTCCGGCATCACGCTGCCCGGCCGCAGTTACCTGCGTATCTTCGCCGAGGACGAGAGCTATCTCTACAACGACATGCTGCTGCCGCTGCAAGACGGCAAAGTCATCACCGACGCAAGTCAGCTGAACCGCCACGACCCGCAAGCGCAGGTGCTCTACTCGCTGCTCGTGGACCGCTTCTGCGACGGCAACACGTCTAACAACTGGAAGATGAACTCGCCGGAGGTATTGGACATCGTCGATTATCAAGGCGGCGACCTCGCGGGTATCACGAAGAAGATCAGCGAGGGCTATTTCGACCAACTGGGCATAAACACGATATGGATCAGTCCGATCACTCAGAACCCTTATGACGCATGGGGCTGCTATGAGTTCAAGAACGGCAATAAATACGACCCGTCGAAGACTTATACGAAGTTCAGCGGCTACCACGGCTATTGGCCTATCTACGCGACGAAGTTGGAAGAGCGCTTCGGCACGCCGGACGAGCTGCGTACCTTATTAGACACCGCGCACGCGCACGGGATCAACGTGGTGCTCGATTATGTCGCGAACCACATGCATATCAACTCGCCGACGCTGCAGGAGCACCCCGACTGGCATACCGACTCTATCCTACCCGACGGACGTCGTAATTTCGAGCTGTGGGACGAAGCGCGTCTCACGACCTGGTTTGACAAGCATATCCCGACCTTGGACCTGGAGCGTCCGGAGGTATGCGAGGCGATGACGGACAGCGCCCTCTATTGGTTAGCTAACTACGAGTTGGACGGTTTCCGTCACGACGCGTGCAAGCATATACCCGAAGGCTATTGGCGTATGCTCGGCCAGAAGATCGCGAAGCGTTGGCCGGGTCGCGCGATATGGATGATTGGCGAGACCTACGGCAGTCCGGAGCTCATCGGCAGCTACGTGAAATCCGGTATGCTCGATGCGCAGTTTGACTTTAACGTCTATTTCACGGCGCGCGAGGCGCTCTGCGGACTGAAAGGTATGGACGAAGTACTGAACAACGAACTGACCTCCCTCCGTACCTATGGTGCACACCATACGATGGGCAATATCTCCGGCAACCACGACCAGATACGCTTTGCGTCCATCGCCGGTGGCGACATCGACATCGCGAGCCAGGGCAAGGAAGAAGGCTGGACACGCGAGGTAGGTATCGGCGATGCAGAGAAAGCGTACAAGCGCGCACTGCTGCTCGAGGTACTGAATATGACGCTGCCCGGTGTGCCCTGTATCTACCAGGGCGACGAGTATGCCGAGGTGGGCGGCAACGACCCCGACAACCGCCATATGATGCGGTTTGAGAACCTGAAGGAAGAGGAGATAGCGATGCGCGCGCAAGTGGCAGAACTGATCCATATGCGCCGCCACTCCATGCCGCTGCTCTACGGCGACTTCATCCCTCTCATCGACCGACCCGACGAGATCATCTACCAGCGCGTATACCTGGGAGAGAAAATCACCGTCATCATCAATCGCAAAGAATTAACATACCAGATTATAAACGACAAATAACATGAAAAACGAAGTTAATCGTGCCTTTATGGCTAAGAAAAAGACATTATGGCTTGCGCTGGCTGCGATGGCACTCATCAGCTGCGCTGACAACACCCCGTTGCGTCACCCGAAATTTGCGTACGACGCGACTATCTATGAACTGAACGTACGTCAGGCTACGCCGGAAGGTACTTTCCAAGCTGCGGAAGCTCTGCTTCCGACGCTGCGCGACAACGGTATCGACATCATATGGGTGATGCCCTGTCAACCCATCGGCGTCATCACCCGCAAGGGTTCACTCGGCAGTTACTACTCGATCATCGACTACTGCGCTATCAACCCTGAGTTTGGTACCCGCGCGGACTTCGAGCACTTTCTCAAAGCGGCGCATAAGCAGGGCTTCAAGGTCATCCTCGACTGGGTAGCTAACCATACGGCGCCGGACAGCGAGTGGACACAGCACGAAGGCTGGCACTATCGCGACAGCCTCGGAAACCTGATGGTGCAATACGACTGGACGGATATCTCCAAACTAAACTACGAGAACCAAGACATGCGTGACGAGATGCTGAAATCGATGCACTGGTGGATGGACTCCATCGGTATCGACGGCTTCCGATGCGACGTAGCCGGTGAAGTGCCGACCGATTTCTGGAACTGGGCGATGGCTGACCTGCGCCTGACACACCCGCATATGTTCACCCTCGCGGAGGATGAAGACAAAGCGCAAGAACTCACCGAGACGGCCTTCGACATGTACTACGGATGGACGCTGCATCATATCATGAACGACGTAGCGCAAGGCAAGAGCACTGTTGAAGATCTGTGGGCATACTTCGCGAAAGCCGACACCACCATTCGTTCCGAAGCTATTCGCATGAATTTTATCTCCAACCACGACGAGAACAGCTGGAACGGCACGGAGCAAGAGCGTATGGGCGAGGCAGTGAACCTGTTTGCCGCCTTCTGCTATGTAGTGCCCGGCATGCCGATGATCTACACCGGTCAGATAAGCGGAAACCACCACCGCCTGGCGTTCTTCGAGAAAGACCTCATCGACACCGACGAAGCGTTCGCGCAGGGCGAGCTCTACAAGAGTCTCAATGCATTGCGTAAGCGCAACAAAGCGCTGTTCAGTCCGGAGGTGGGTGCGCCGATGGAGCGCGTGGCATGCGACAACGAGGCGATCTTCGCGTGCCGCCGTACCAAAGAAGGACGCTGGCATACCAATAGCGTGCTGGCAGTGATGAATATGAGCGGCGAGGCGCAGAGCGTCACCCTCGAGAGCGGCGAGCATTTTGACCTCGCGCCCTGGGGCTACGAGATCATCGAGAAATGACAACTCTGCCATTTTGGCAGGTTTGCGCCTCTTGGCATAGCTTTTGTCACTAACAAAGTGTAATTTAAAACAAGTAGATACAATGAGTAAGATTCAACCGTTAGCAGATCGCGTGCTGGTAAAACCCGCGGCTGCAGAAGAGAAAACCATCGGAGGTATCATCATCCCCGATAGCGCGAAAGAGAAACCGCTGCGTGGCGAGGTGCTCGCCGTAGGCGAAGGAACGAAAGATGAGGCTATGGTGCTCAAGGTCGGAGACCAAGTGCTGTATGGCAAGTATGCCGGTACGGAACTCGAGCTCGACGGCGAGAAATACCTCATTATGAGACAGTCTGACGTTTTGGCAAAAATTCAATAATCATGGCAAAAGATATAACCTATAATGTAGAGGCGCGGGATGCGCTGAAGCGTGGAGTGGACCAACTGGCAGATGCCGTAAAGGTCACCCTGGGTCCGAAAGGACGCAACGTCATCATTGACAAGAAATACGGAGCGCCGCATATCACCAAAGATGGTGTGACGGTAGCCAAAGAGATTGAACTGGCGGACGCCGCAGAGAACCTCGGCGCACAGCTCGTCAAAGAGGTGGCCTCCAAGACCGGTGACCAAGCCGGTGACGGTACCACCACCGCTACGGTGCTTGCACAAGCCATCGTAGGTGTAGGTCTGAAGAACGTCACCGCTGGCGCTAACCCTCTCGACCTCAAGCGCGGTATTGACAAAGCTGTCGCTGCTGTCGTTGCAGAGATCAAGAAGAACGCCGTGGTCGTAGGCAATGACTTCGACAAGATCGAGCAGGTAGCTACCGTGTCGGCCAACAACGATGCCGAAATCGGTAAACTCATCGCCGACGCGATGCGTAAGGTTAGCAAAGATGGCGTCATCACCATCGGCGAAGCCAAGGGTATGGACACCACCATCGACGTCGTACAAGGTATGCAGTTCGATCGCGGATACATCAGTCCGTACTTCGTGACCAACACCGAGACGATGCAGGTTGAGATGGAGAAACCGTACATTCTTATCTACGATAAGAAGATCTCCAACCTCAAAGAGCTCCTTCCGGTGCTCGAACCCGCCGTACAGAGCGGACGTCCGTTCCTGATCATCGCCGAGGATGTCGATAGCGAAGCACTCACGGCCCTCGTAGTGAACCGCTTGCGTGCACAACTCAAGATATGTGCTGTCAAGGCACCGGGCTTCGGCGATCGCCGCAAAGAGATGCTCGAAGATATCGCGATCCTCACCGGTGGCACCGTCATCAGCGAAGAGAAAGGTATTACGCTGGAGCAAGCAACGCTCGAGATGCTGGGAACGGCTGAGACAGTTAATATCAGCAAAGATAACACCACCATCGTCAACGGCGCAGGCAACAAAGATGCTATCGCCGCACGTGTAGCGCAGATCAAGGCGCAGATCGTAGCAACCAAATCGACCTACGACAAGGAGAAACTGCAGGAGCGTCTGGCGAAACTCGCCGGTGGTGTGGCACAACTGAACGTAGGCGCAGCATCCGAGGTCGAGATGAAAGAGAAGAAAGACCGCGTGGACGACGCGTTGAGCGCAACGCGTGCCGCGATCGAAGAAGGTATCGTGCCGGGCGGCGGCGTGATGTATATCCGCGCACAGAAGGCCCTCGAAGGACTCAAAGGCGAGAACGAAGATGAGCAGACAGGTATCGATATCGTACGCCGTGCGATAGAAGAACCGCTTCGTCAGATTGTCAATAACGCCGGAAAAGAAGGGGCAGTGGTCGTAGATAAAGTACGTGCCGGAAAGGCTGACTTCGGTTACAATGCCCGCACGGACCAGTACGAAGAACTGTTCCAAGCCGGTGTGGTAGATCCCGCCAAAGTGACGCGTGTAGCGCTGGAGAACGCTGCTTCCGTAGCAGGTATGTTCCTCACTACCGAAGCCGTCATCGTCGATCATCCGGAAGAGCATCCGGCTCCGGCCATGCCCGCCGGAGGCATGGGAGGCATGATGTAACAAACGCTTCATAAAACAAAACTCACCTCGGTTACTGCCAAGGTGAGTTTTTTGTTATATCGTCTATCAGGCGTACGAATGCAGTCCTCCCAATAGGTGATTCACACCGAAATACGTGAACAACACAAACAAGAAAGCGACCACGCAGAAGATATGATATATAATCTCCGATTTCCTGTCAGAAACGGCAAACAGCTTCTTCATCCACGGCCAATGCAGCAACAGGGCATAGACGAGCATGGTGATCAGCGCCCAAGTCTCTTTCGGGTCCCAGCCCCAGTACCTACCCCACGACATATTCGCCCACACGGCACCTATAAAAATACCGGCTGTCAGGCAAAACAAAGCCGGATATAGCAACACTTGCGACAGGTGCATCAGCGGCACACGTCTTTGCGGCATGGCAAGACCTAATATACCATTGACCATGATGACCGCAAAAAGCGTGTAGGAAAGCATGATGACCGACACGTGGATACCCAAAAGCGGCGTTTGCAGAACCGGCTGCAATGGCGGTTTGGGTGTGACTACTTTCGTCATTACAAAGGCTAAGAGTACTGCGACAATGCCCAAGCCAACCATGAGCCATGTGTGCTGCTTTCCGAGCAAGGCACGAAAACGGCTGTGCCTCTGGAAGAAGAACGCAATCATGCCGATGAGCAATAAAGTATAGCCGGTATATGTGATACCAATCCCCCACGGGTCATAGTTATACGCCAAGACCACTCCCTGCAGGTCGCTGTCATAATCCGACTGACAAAAACGGAAACCATGATATTTGAGCGGCTTGTTCATCCGTACAGTCCCCTCCTCCACCACCAGCGGTTTCCGGTCTCTATCCAACAACCGCAAGTCCGTGATAAAATCCGCAGGGTTATCGGAAGCATCATAGACCACTTGAAAATCCCATAGGAAGAGAGAAAGGGTATGTGTCCTGTTGAACGGGTTAACGGTCAGCGTCTCGGCCTTATCAGCACGAAGGTGTATTTCTCCTTGCACACCAAAGAAATGCGTCACACACGCTCCGAGGACGATTGTCCCCAGAGCAATGTGCAGCAACCAAGTCGCGGGTTTAGATCGCATTGATGAAAGCCACGATTGCATCTCTGTCTTCTTTATTCAGTTTATAGAACTGCTGTGTCGGGTAGTACGCATCGCTCTCCTGACTATAGCCGTGCCACATGATAGCTTCGATGACATTGCGCGCACGCGTATCATGCAAGCGAGCCTCATAAACGTCACCCGTAGCCTGGCGGTGGAGTCCGCGGCCCCAAAGCGGGGTCGTACGGCACCAACCGGTACGAATATCGTTCACCATGCAGAGTTTATGCTGTACCATATCGGTGTATGGCCAGATAGTCTGATTCTGATAACGCGGCATCTGCGCAGTGAAGCCCTTGAAATTATTCGGGTCACGGATCTCATCCTGCCCTGTCTTCCAAGAAGGACGATGGCAATAGTCGCAACCGATCTGGGTAAAGAGTTCCTTACCGCGAAGGACTTTTTTATCGGTGACGTCGCGCGCTGCAGGAACAGCCAGGCCGCGGTGCCAAACCATGACTTGAGTGAACTCATCATCGGTCATCTCCTGCGGGAGGGTCTTGGAAGTCAGATAGGTATAGATATCTTTCTCTACATCGCCCGTAGCCCATTCGGGATGTTCGCCCTTCGGATCAATGGTCTTGATGAAATCAGGGAAAGCGGCTTGTACCTCCGGGTCTATCGAAGCGCAGGTTGCATAGACACGTCCGTCGAGGTCGAGGTAATGGTACTGACGGTCAGAACGGGTCACGTTCGTGATGTTCCAGATAGCGTTAGCACCGGCTGCATCCATGATAGGTCCACGGGTGAGGGCATAGGTGAAACGCTTAGGACCCCATTGCGGGTCGTTCTTATAATAACCTGAATTCTGGAAGCCTCCGTTCCAGAAAGCGGGGTTGAGTCCGTTCTTGAGTTTGCCATCCTGTGCATCCTGTGCCTCTTTCGCATACTGATCGATGATATCCTGATCGGGAATGGCATCGAGGAGACCGGAGCCATAGACTCCGATTGTATTCTCCAGACGCACAGCATAACCTCCGTCGAGGAGCGCTATATCGGTGTTGATATCGGATCCGGATTCTTTCTTAGGCAGTTGCGAAAGCGCCGTACGGAATTCTGCTCTTGCAGAATAAATAGCGGACGCAGGGATAGTGACCTCCGGATAGCGAAGCTCGTATGTCTCTCCATCTGCGAACTGATTGTCGTGTTCATCGGTCACCGTTTTCCACTCCACAGTGATCTGCGAGGGATCAATAGGCGCTTTGAAAGGCGCAACTCCGAAGAGCTGGGGCATACCTGCTACCCAGGATACATAGGGCTCGCTCGGCTTCGAGGGGTCATAGAGCACAAGGAGAGTTCCGTTTCCTACGTTCTTTGCGTCGTATTTACCTGCGGGAACCGAAGTTCCATGGGAGTAATTAGGATGGCAATGCTGGCATGATGCACGTACATAGACGGGACCTAATCCATGCTGGCGTCCGGTAGGATTGGTGACATACTCTGTCTCTGCTACCTGGTCACCCTGCGTAAATTTCAGACCGGATCCAACCGCTTCGGTAGCGGGCGTAGGTTGACGGAAAGCCATAGAGGAGGTGATAGTAGTGGTACCTGTTTTACCTCCGGTATAATACCAATCCGGTTTGTCGTCTGTTTGGGGACCATCGCCTGAGCCTTCGGCTTTGCAGCCTACTAAAGCCACAGCGGTGAGAGCCATAAAAAACAAAATTGATTTTTTCATGATTCTATTATTTTACGATAATTGCCTTAACATCTTCCGCGAGCAGTTCTCCCACTTTTTCTACTGCCTCCATAGCGGCTTTCACCTGCGGGTTGTTCTGCGCCGTGCTCTCAAAATTCTGGATAGCTTCGATAGCTTTGCGAACCTCTGCATCCACCTTCGGGTCCTGGCTGTAGATATAATTAGAGATGGAGTAGTCGCCGGCCTGTGAACCTTCGTAGGAATGCTGGATAGAGCGGATATTATCCGCGAAATCGCGTGTGGAGGTGCAACTATACGGAGACTCGATATAGTCTCTTTCCTTATCCGTACTGCTCAGATAGGGGTTACCCATCTTCAGACCGGCTACCTCATCGGCGATATTTACGCATCCATCGATGATTTCCTCGGTTGCATGCTGATAGGATTTATAGAGCGAACCGGCTTGTCCGGCATTCACCATATACTCGCCGTAGTTCTCGCCGTAACTCATCGACTCGTCATCCTCGGTAATGATGGCTTCTTTCGCTGCAGAAACTTCGCCTGCCCAGCTATCCTCGATGAGGATTGCCTGCTGTACAAGATCCGTCACTACACCGAGCAGATAAGCAGATTCCGCTTTGGAGAGATTGGTTGCGTGGGGTTTTCCTGTACCGACAGCGCGTCCGCCCTGCTCTACCGATTCAAAGAGCATATATTCCGCAGCATGGAAACCCTGCAGGGACGGACCAAGGTTATTTTTGACATAAGCCACCCCGTCTGCCTCGATATCCTTCATCTGGTCGAGGTTTTTGAGAAGAGAACTCATAGCTGTGAAATCGAGAGGCCATGTATCGATATGGGGGTCGATATTATGCGCAGCGGCAGGTCCGTAAAGGAACGCTTCGCTTTGCTCCCAATACTTACGCATAGCACGCCAAGCTGCACCGGCTTCCTCCATCGTTTGGGTGTAATCTTTTCCTTCGTTAACGGCTGTATTGATCTCTTTTACTTTTTCCAAGAGGACCAGGCCTTCGTCCGCCATTGAACGATAGGTAGCGATAACCGTGTTTTCTACATAAGGCGTCATAGCGCGTTTAAGCGCCGCCTCTTTGTCTGAGACAACTTCGGAACTTCCTCCGTTGTTGTTGCATGCTACCATAGTTGTGAAGCATGCGGCACAGAGTGCGAATTTGAAAATCTTTTTCATAATGATTAATTTTTAAATGTTGTTATTAGAGTTGAAAAAATCCTGCATAAACGATACCAACGGCAATCTGGGGTTCGTCATTATAGAGCTTACCCCGCGTGCCATCCGTGCGCGTTCCTTTTTTGAGGATGCCGTATGAGAACTCAGCCTTCACCCCTATCTGTTTGATAGGGAAATAGTTTATTCCCACGGCTGCGCGGTGTCTCCCGCACCATGCCGCTTTATCGGTGAGTTGACCGTCATATTTGAACATCGAGTCATAATAATCATAGCGCGCGAAAACGTAGAACTGCTGCTTTTTCTCCACGAGTTTGCGATTCAGCGAGAAGAAATCATATCCCGCTTCCAATCCCGCAGCGAGCGCATCGGAGGCTACATCCTGTTTCTTGGAGACACTCTCGCGGCGCATGGTCTTATTATATTGTGAGATAAGCGCCGCATCACTCAGATGGCCGTATGTAAAACTACCCCGGAGTATCACTCCATGGTCTTTGTATTGGAAATCGAAAGCACCGATAGAGACAGTACCTTTGACATCCTTATAGGCACTCGCATCCAGTTCGTTATTGGATTTGGAGAGGGTGTTTCTGAACGAATTGCCGCAGTATCCGGAGAGGGAGAGACGCAAACCTTTCACGCCGGTATAATCCACCCTCGCGGCTCCGGCAAAGACATTGGCGATTTTGAATTCATACGGGCTGCCGGCACCTGTCTTAATCCAGTTTTTCGTACCAAAGCGGTCGCTGTCAAGTCCGGGTAAGAACATCGCCTGATAGTGCCAACCGTTTTTAGTAGAACCCATGAAAGTGAGCGCCACTTCGTGCCATGTAGAAGGTATGATAGTGAACTCGCCCTCGTTACGATATACCCCGAAATACTCGGTCGATTCATGGTGCGCATTCAGTCCGCCGACCGGAATCACCTGCATTCCCGCACGCAGGATGGCATAGCGGTTGAACGCTTTCTGCAGCCAGAACTGCTCCAACGCCACTTCACCGCCACGCTCAATCTCGGATTCGTATTCCCCTCCCTCGTCTTCCTCTATCTCGACTGCCGATTCCGTACCGCCGTGCTCGAACTCAATTTCCGTACCGACACTCCAGCCGTGACCGAAGTCATATCCCATATAGATGACTACATGCGGCAGATCAAACTCGCCGTAATGGTCATTTGCATATTTCTCGGGATTCTTGCCGTAACGCAAATAGTTGTTGGAATAGAAACAATGCTTCGCTGTCACCTCTCCGTAACCGCCGATCGTAAAACGGCGTTGCCGCGTCACGCTGCCTACACTGTCCGCGTATCCCTTTTTTTGAGGATGCGCCTGCGCTTGTTCCAAGCGTTCTACGCGCTGCATGAGCGACTGCAGATCCGAGGCACTCACCTTGATGCTATCCTCCGCGAACACATGTAACGCGCTTAAAATCAATAAAATAGTAACAATTGTTTGTCTATACATAATCTTTTCGCCTTTCACTTATCGGCTTTCATTTTTATAGTACAAAATTACTGCTTTTTTCGCATACGGGCAATAACCAAATATTGTGAAAAAAAGGAAGTTTCTGTTCCCATATTGCAAAAGATCCCAACCCGTAACCCATCCCTATTTTTAGTGATTTTTGCCTGCGGACTTGCTCATATAGGATCTTTTTTGTAATTTTGCAGTGTTTTTTTGAATAAAACGCCATGTATAAAGGGACTGACAAGATATGCGATTTGATGTCACACGAAGAGGATGCAATACAAATCATCAGCCGTTTCGGGCTGAAGATGGGAGTGGGCGAACAGACCATAGAGCAGGTCTGCGCAGCGCATGGTGTACATACACCGACTTTTCTGGCTATTGTGAATTACAAAGTCTTCAAGCAAAAAGCCCTGCCGGCAGACATTGACGTCCCTACTCTGCGGCGTTACCTGCAGAACGCGCACAACTATTTCCTGAATTTCCGACTGCCTCGTCTTCGCAGGGCACTTATAGAAGCCATCATTCCGGCTGACCCGACCACGAAGATTCCGGGACTTATTCTTCGATGCTACGATGAGTTCGTTGATGAGATACGTACGCACATTGAGCATGAGAACGCCGGTTTTTTTGAGGAGCACGAGCATGATGACGAGCGTATGACCTCCAAACTGACAGAGATAAAAAATTTGATTATCAAGTATTATCCCGGAACGGTTCACCCGCAAGCGGAAGGAGCAGTCTCTGAACAAGATGACACCATCACCTATCTGCTCATCAGTGTCATGAGTGATCTATGGCACACGGAACAGGACTTTGCCGACCATTGTGCGATTGAAGACGACATCCTCTATCCAATGCTTACCAAACATCGCCATACGACCAAACAGCAAGATACCCAGCGCGAGACGGAAGAACTGAGTAGCCGCGAGCGGGATGTGCTGATCCAAGTCGTAAGGGGACTGAGTAACAAAGAGATTGCGGATGTGTTATGTATCTCCCAACACACCGTCGTTTCACACCGCAAACATATCACCCGCAAGCTGAATATTCATTCGACAGCAGGTCTTACCATCTACGCCATCGTCAACCGGCTTATTGATCTCAACAGTTTGGA
>JAFSQV010000088.1 GCA_017446455.1 Paludibacteraceae bacterium | reverse complement strand
GTTACCGGCACACATACCGTCCATGCCGTCGTTGAGATTAGCACCGTTGCTGACCGCCGCCACCACGAAGACCGTGAGGAACACAAAGAAGATCCAACCGAAACGGTACTTGTTGTTCTCACCCGTCCAGGAGAAGAGATCGGCGTAGTTGAAGTTATGATGCTTGACGAAAGGAATCGTCGTCTGGGTCGATTTGATCTCCGGGGTCTTCTCTACCACGACAACGTTGTTCTCTATATGACTGCTGACCACCTCGTTCATGCTCACGGCGGGACAGAAACGCAGGGTGAGCCCGACGATGAGTCCGAGCGTCACCTGTCCGGCGATCTTCACCCATCCGTTGAGGCCGTCTTTGTTCTTGCGGAAGGTCTTGATATAGTCATCGGCAAAACCCAACAGTCCCATAAGCAAGGTGGTGACGAGCATGAGGATCATGTATACGTTCGTCAGTTTGCCGAGCAGCAGACACGGCAACAGAATAGCCATGATGACGATGAGACCGCCCATGGTAGGCACTCCTTTCTTGGCGACATTGAACGGATCGGTTTTCTCGTCGCGCTGGGTCTCGGAGATGTTATGGCGCTTCATGAAGTTGATGAAGGAGTTGCCGAACCAGATGGAGGTGACGAGGGCGATGATGCCGGCGGTAATGGCGCGGAACGAGATATAGGTGAACAAACGGGCACCTAAGAGATCGCTGAAATGATTAAAAAATGAATATAGCATATAGGGGCTGTTTTAAAAATAAAACAAAAGTGCACATTAAATATACTTCTTTACTTGCTCGTGGTCGTCGAAGTGGGACTTGACGCCCTTGATGATCTGGTAGTCCTCGTGGCCTTTGCCGGCGATGAGGATGACGTCACCGGGTTGGGCGAGGGTGCAGGCGGTCTGGATGGCTGCGGCACGGTCTTCGATGACGAGGGTAGAGAGGAGTTCGTCGGGCGTGAGTCCGTCCGTCATGTCCTTGAGGATCGCTGCGGGTTCTTCGTCGCGGGGGTTGTCGGAGGTCAGGATGAGTTGCTCAGAGCCGCGTTTGGCTATCTGCGCCATCATCGGGCGTTTACCTTTGTCTCTATTTCCTCCACAACCTACTACCGTGATGAGCTTCGCTGACGGTTTCTTGATTTCTCGTATTGTCTGGATGACGTTATCGACGGCATCGGGGGTGTGGGCATAGTCGACGATGGCGGTCCAGCCCTTTGGGCTACGGATGGTCTCGAAGCGTCCGTTGACGGGCGTGAGGGTAGATAAGACACGTAGGACGTCGAGTTCGTCAAAGCCGAGGTTGAGCGCGGCGCCGTATATACAGAGGAGGTTGGAGACGTTAAAGCGTCCGACGAGGGGCACGAAGACTTCTTTGCCGTTGAGGTTAAGGAGCATGCCGTCGAAACCTTCCTCAAGGATCTGCGCGCGGTAGTCGGCCAGGGCGCGGGTGGAGTAGGTATGGACAGCGGCTTTGCAGTTCTGGGTCATGACGAGTCCGTTGCGGTCGTCTTTGTTGGTGATGGCGAAGGCCGTGGGTTTGAGGGAATCGAAGAGGCGCTTCTTCGTATCGCGGTAGTTATCGAAAGTCTTATGGTAGTCGATATGATCGCGCGTGAGGTTGGTGAAGAGTGCTCCGTCGAAGTCGAGTCCTGCTATGCGCTCCTGGGCGATGGCGTGCGAGGAGACCTCCATGAAGGCATGGGTGCAGCCCGCATCGACCATGCGGCGAAGGAGGCCGTTGAGTTCGATGGCGTCGGGCGTGGTATGGGTGGCGGGGACGGCTTCGGTCTCGATATAGTTGACGACCGTGGAGAGCAGTCCGGCCTTATGGCCGAGGGCACGCGTGAGCTTATAGAGAAGCGTGGCGATGGTGGTCTTGCCGTTGGTGCCGGTGACGCCGACGAGGGTGAGGGCTTTGGAGGGTTCGCCGAACCATTTGGAGGCAAGCAAGCCCAAGGCCCTGTCTGTATTTTGTACTAAAATATAGGTAGGGCATTTGAGATTTGAGATTTGAGATTTTAGATTTGGGAGGTAGTCCTTGTTGGAAAGGACTATCGCTGCAGCGCCGTTGGCGACACAACCATCAATGAAGGTATGTCCATCTACTGCTGTGCCGACTTGGGCTACAAAGAGGTCGCCGGCGCCGATGCGGCGGCTGTCGAAATGCAAGGACCGGATGTCTTTATTTACATCGCCGATGACTTCGATCGGATCAATGACTGAAAGTAATTCGCTTAGTATCATAGGGTTATCTTTTTTCGAGTTTGCGTTCGCCGTTTTTATAGACGTAGCAGCCTGTGTAGGCCATGGTTTTCTCGGCGATGATGCGGACGGCAGTGCCGCAGTCCATACCGGCGTCATAGGGGAACTGCGGGTCCTCGATCATGCAGATACAGGTGTACTGCGGGTTCTCCTCGGGGAAATAGCCGACGAAGGTCATGCGGTGGTGCTTGCCGGAATAGCCGTGCCCGGGGATGATGAGTTGGGCCGTACCTGTCTTGCCGGCAATAGACACCCATCGTGACTGCGCCTTACGGCTCCAGGTTTTGGCGGCCGCCGTGCCGAGGTGGTTATCCCATACGACGTCATGGAGGGCAGATTGGATATCGCGCAGCGTGCGGGACGAGCAGATAGAGGACTTGACGACTTCGGGTCGGAAAGAGCGGACGGTCTCTCCGTTGCGTTGGATAGCGGTGACGAGCATCGGCCGCATCATACGTCCGCCGTTGGCGAGGGCGTTATAGAACATGAGTATCTGCATGGGACTGAGTTCGACGGAGTAGCCATACGACATCTTACTGAGGGTGACGGTGTCACGGGGTATGTCGATACGCACTTTGTCGGCGCCGGGTATCTCGCAGTAGACGCTGTCCATGAGTCCCATGCGCTCGATACGCCGCACAAACTTCTTCGCGGAGCCTTCGTAGGACCGCGTGATGAGTTTGGCGAGGGCGATATTCGAGGACACGGCGAGGGCCGAGCGGACGGTGAGGAGCGTGTCCATAGGGTGGGCGTCGGTATGCTTGACGGAGAAATACTGCCAAGGCTGGCGGCTGATAGAGACGGTGTCGTCAATACCTATCTTACCGTCATCAAGCGCCGCGACGAGGGCGATGGTCTTGAAGGTGGAGCCGGGTTCGACACGCTGGACGGCATGGTTCTGCGCCTCGAAATAGTCTTCGGACTGCGGGTCGCGGTCGAGGTTGGCGATGGCGCGTATATAGCCGGTCTTGGTCTCCATGAGGATGGCGCAGCCCCACTTGGCGTGGCGCTCGACGGTTTTGGCCATGAGGACGTTCTCGACGATATCCTGAAGGTTGGCGTCAATCGTGGTGACGACGTCGAGTCCGTCTTGGGCTTCGATCTCGGTGACGGACTCGTTACGTCCGCCGATACGCTGGATAGAGCTCATGCCGTCGATGCCCCGGAGTTCTTTGTCGAAGCGCTTCTCGAGGCCGGAGTTACCGCCACCTCCGTCGCCGTAGATACCGCCGATAGTGCGGCTGGCGAGGATGCCGAAGGGTTTGATACGGCGGTACTGGTCTTCGAAGAAGACGCCGGATTTATATTTGCCTTTCTTGAGCAGCGGGTTGCGCTCGAGTTCGCGGCGCTGGAGGTAGTTGATACGATGATCGCAGACACGGAGGCGTTTGTTGGAACGGAGGTACGCCCGCGTGATGCGCGCTTTGTACTCCGCCTGCGTGTGCTCGGGTACTATAAGAGAGAGATCGCGCGCGAGGGTGTCGATATAGGTGGTGAAGAGATGGCCGTTGTTGTCGTGGAGAGCAGGTACGCTCGCGTCCATGTACATGTAGTACTGGGGCATGCTGGAAGCGAGGAGCTGGCCGTTGCAGTCGAGGATGTTACCGCGCGTGGCCTGGATGGGTTTGCGCGTCGGCACTTGTTTCTCCGCCACTTTGAGCCACTCGTCGCGCTCTACGGTCTGGACGTAGATGATCTTGCCCATGACGGCGAGGAAGCCGCATAGGATGACTGCGAAGATAATCGCAAAGCGCCAGACTGTATTTCGTTGCTCATCAATCATGGGTTATCTTTGTCGGAGGGATGCGGTTTTCCTGAAGGGTGCTGCCTTGTTCGCGGAGGGCTGCGGCGACCTGGGATTGGCGGGTGGTGTTGGTGAGTTGGGCACTGATGGTCATATAGCGGAACTTGGCATCGAGCATCTCTTTCTTGGTGTCGGTGAATCGGTGCTGCTGGCGGCCGGCTTGGTAGCCCATGAAGATATAGACGAAGACCAGCACGACGATGAGGCCGATGAGCGGGTATTGCTCACGGATGGCTTTGCTTCGCAAAACATCACCATTTAACCAAGATTGTATGTCATGAGTCGCAGCCATTACTTTTTCTCTGCTATTCTTAGTTTGGCGCTGCGGGCGCGGGGGTTGAGGGCGACTTCTTCAGGGCTGGCTTCGCGGCCTTTCTCGATGAGGGTGAAAGGCGTGAGGATATTACCGTAGAAATCTTTCTCGATGGTGCCCTTGAGGTTTCCGCTACGGAGGAAGTTCTTCACGAGTCGGTCTTCGAGGGAGTGGTAGGTGAGGATGGCGATACGTCCGCCCGGGGCGAGCAGGTCACGTGCGGCGACGAGCATGTCACGGAGAGCGCCGAGTTCATCGTTGACCTCGATACGCAGTGCCTGGAAGAGTCGCGCGAGTTCTTTGGAGCGCTCGGCGGGTATACGCGAGGCGGCGACGAGGTCTTCGGTGCGGAGAATCGCTTTCTGAGAGCGCGCCCGGCAGAGGTTTTTCGCGATGGCGCGACCGCTGTTGAGTTCGCCGTAGAGGTAGAAGATGCGCGCGAGGTCTTCTTCGGAATAGGTGTTGACGATGTCGGCGGCGGTGCGCTTGGCGGTTTGGTTCATCCGCATGTCGAGGGGTGCCGGGAAGCGGAAGCTGAAGCCGCGTTCGGGACAGTCGAAATGGTGGAAGCTGACGCCGAGGTCGGCGAGCAGTCCGTCGATGGCGGTGACGCCGTAGTAGTCGAGCCAGTTGCGGAGGTATCGGAAGTTACTATGCACGAAGGTCCACCGCGGGTCGTCGATGGCGTTGATGAGCGCATCGGCATCCTGGTCGAGGGAATATAGGTGCCCTAGGTGTCCTAGGTTTCCCAGGATAGCACGCGAATGTCCACCACCGCCAAAGGTCACGTCCACATAAACGCCCTCGGGTTTGATATTCAAACCTTCGATGGTTTCCTTTAACATTGCCGGGATGTGGTACACTTCGTTCATTTCAAATTTCAAATTTTTGATTTGCTCATTTTGGCACGGAGGCGGGCGGCGAGTTCGGTTTGCGAGAGTCGTTTAGCCGCGAAGGTGTCGGGTGTCCAGAGCGCGAAGCGGTCGAGCATGCCGACAAAGAGCACGTCGTTTTGCGCTCCGATGGTCTCGAGGTTCTTACGCTGGAGGAGGATACGTCCCTGGCCGTCCATCTCGAGGTACTCGGCATCCGCCATGAACTGCATGAGGATGAGTTGGTCTTCGGGATCCCACTCGTCGAGTGCGGCGCGGAGGGTCTCCACTTTCTCGTTCCACACCGCTTCGGGGTAGAACATAAGGCACTCGTTGTCAGTGTCGCGGCGCATGACGATACGTTTGGCGTTCGTCTCGGCCAGGATGCGGCGGTAGGTGGCGGGGATGAAGATACGTCCCTTCTCGTCCAAGCGTCCTTCGATATTTCCTACGAATGTTTGCATATAACGATTATCGATTATCGATTAGCGATTATTGAATTCCGGCGCAAAGGTACAAAAAATATTTGAATTCCACCACATTTCCCCACAAAAAATTTTATTAATTGTTTTATTAACAGTGTTTTGACAGGTGGAGCGGACAATAAAGCAACTGAAAATCAATAACTTAAGTGAGTTATTAACATTTTAATGAAAAGTGGGGTAAAATGGGGTAGTATGTTTTGCATCGCAATTTTTTTGCGGGAAAACTTGCGTAATTCAAAAAAAAGCAGTACTTTTGCACGAAATTTTACAAACCCCACCGGGGCCCCCGAAAATTTTTAATTTTAGGGGAGAGCGGAGGCACAAGTCGTCCCTTTGATTTAGCGGAGCGGTATCAATATTACGAACTTGTTGCCGAACGCGAGCGGCATTGGCGGAATTGGTAGACGCGCCAGACTTAGGATCTGGTTCCGAGAGGAGTGAAAGTTCGAGTCTTTTATGCCGCACGATATGAAAAAGACGGTTCAGTTTTTGGTTTTGGTCCTTGCGACCATGGGTATGTACTCGTGTAATGACGAGTATCAGGCGACGCCGATGATCTCAGTAAGTAATGCGATCATCGTGTCGCATCAGGACGGCAGTCGCGACACGACGTATTTCGGCGACACGATACAGGTAGGCGACACCGCTCGTGTGGATATGTGTATCATGGGAGTATCCCATCCGTTGAAGACCGCTCGGGCGACGGCAGAGCCGACGGCTTTGGCCTGCGGATTTGAGTGCGATTCGCTGATTCTCAAGGATTATCTGGAAGAAGACTCGAAGCCGGAAGAGGGTTATCTGCACTTCCAACCGTATACGATGTATGTATGGGTGACGTTCCGCTATATTGGGAAGAGCGCCGGTACTTATCCGATAAAGATAGAAGAGGAGTCGATGGCGAAGGAGCCTTATTCACATAACGAGCAGTCCTTTTATCAGATCATTCGTTAGCTTTAGCTTCCTGCCAGAGTGCTTCCATCTCGTCTAGGGTCATGTCCTTGAGGTCATGGCCTTTTTCTTTGGCGCGTTGCTCGAGGTAGTTGAAGCGCCGCATGAACTTGAGGTTGGTTTGCTCAAGGGCGTTATCGGGGCGGATCTTATAGAGTCGCGCGGCGTTGATCATGGCGAAGAGGAGGTCGCCGAATTCGGCTTCTTTGTTGCCGCCATCGGTTTTGGCGAGTTCGGCTTGGAGTTCGTCGAGTTCTTCGTGGACCTTGTCCCACACGTCTTCGCGGCGCTCCCAGTCGAAGCCTACGTTGGCCACTTTATCCTGGATGCGATAGGCTTTGACGAGTGCAGGGAGGGAGTCGGGGATGCCTCCGAGGACGGTCTTGTTGCCGCCTTTCTCTTTGAGTTTGACTTGTTCCCATAAGTGACTGACTTCCTCCGCATTTTGTGCGGCGGCTTCGCCGTATACATGCGGGTGACGGAAGATGAGTTTGTCGCAGAGCCGGTTGCATACATCGGCGATGTCGAACTCACCGGTTTCGGAACCCATCTTAGCGTAGAAGACGACGTGTAGAAGGACGTCGCCGAGTTCCTTACATATCTCGTTCATGTCATGACGGGAGATGGCGGTGGCGAGTTCGTAGGTCTCTTCGATGGTGTTCTGGCGAATGCTGTCGAAGGTCTGTTTGCGGTCCCAGGGGCACTTCTCGCGGAGGTCATCCATGATGTCGAGGAGTCGTCCGAAAGCCGCGAGTTTTTCTTCTCTACTGCTCATCATAGTTATGAAGGGTGAGGTTACCTCTGTGGTCCAGTTTGGCGTAGGTCCATTGTTTGAAGCAATCGCCGAGGATGACGACGCGGCTGCCGGACGCGATCTGGAGGTCGAGTTCGATATGCCGATGTCCGAAGACATAGTAGTCGCGGTGGTTGCCTATTTTCTCCTGCTCTTTGGCGAAGAGGACGAGTTCTTCTTTGTCCTCCCCTTTGTAGGGGCAGGGGTTGGCTATCTCGTTGAGCCGGCTCTTTTTCGCCCAGGTATATCCGAGTTTGTTACCCCATGCCGGCGGGAGCAGGCGGAAGAAGAACTGCGCGGTGGGCGAGTTGAAGAGTTCCTTGAGGCGGATGAAGGATTGGATCTTTTTCTTAACCGGTCTGGGGTAGAGTGTCTCCCAGTTAGACGGCAGCACTCCGTCGCCGTGGCAGAGGTAGAGGGACTTGCCATAGCGGCTGATGGTACAGGGCTCAAAATGAATCTCCATGCCCGTCATTTTGGCCAGTCCGCCGAAGGTCCAGAGGTCGTGGTTTCCGATGAAGTAATGGACGTGGATGCCGCGGCGGATGAGGCTGCGGATCTCTTTCATGAGCGGATGGAACTGGCGTTTTTTCGGATCGTGGATGTAGTATTCAAACCAGAAATCGAACATGTCGCCGAGCATGTAGATGGACACGGCATCTTTGCTCATCATCTCGAGCATGTTGATGAGTTTTTTCTGGTGCGCCCAGCCGCGTTCGATCGCCAGACTACCTAAGTGTGCGTCGGATAAGAAATAGATCATTATAATGTTGAGTGAGTTAGCGAATTAGGGAATTAGAGGAAGCCGAGTTCGAGTTTGGCTTCTTCGGACATCATGTCTTTGGTCCATTCGGGTTCGAAGACGATGGTGACGTTGACATCTTTGACGCCGTCGACGGAGCCCACTTTCTGGCGGATGTCTTCGACGATGAAGTCGCCGGCGGGGCAGGAGGGGGCGGTGAGCGTCATGGTGATGTCGCACACGCCGTCGTCTTTGAGTTCGATGCCGTAGATGAGGCCGAGGTCGTAGACATTGACCGGTATCTCGGGGTCAAAGACGGTCTTGAGCATGCGGAGTATCTTTTCTTCTTTTTCCAAAAACTCGTTCATAGTAGGAATTTACTGCGTGTAAGCCGGGGTGCTCGGAAGCACTCAGCCGTTAAGCGGCTGCAAAGGTACAACAAAAAAATGACATACACAAGGGTGTATGCCACTTTTCTGCTTTTTTTATCGCTTTTTACAAGAGTTCGACGGAGCGGTTGACGAACTTCGCGAGTGCTTCGCCTTTGAGTTGACCACTGGCGAGGAGGGCGATATCAATGAGTTGTTTGAGACGCTCGTCTTCGTCTGCCAACTTGTAGACAGTCTTTTCAACCGTTTCTTTCTTGCCGTCTTTCTCCACCTCTTCCTGTACCTGCTCGCTGGTCTCTTTGTTTACCAGATCCTGGATGAGCGGATGGGCGGTGTTGATGACGAGGTTGTAACTGTCCGGCATGTTGCCGTAGAAATTCATCATGCCTTGCTGATGCGCCGCCATCTCTTTCATACGCCGCATGAACTCGTTTTGGGTGAGGAAGACAGGCAATGCGTCAGCTGCAGCTGCTTCGCAGGTTACATTGTAACGCAGTTTGTCGGCATCACTCGGCAGCAATCCTTCAAACGCCTTCCGCAAACCTTCTTTCTGCTCGTCGGTATACTCGTCTTTCGCCGCCTCTTCCTTGCGAATGAGGTTCTCGATGGTGTCTGAGTCGATGCGGACGAAGCGCAGTTTCTCGTTCTTTTGCTCGGCCTGCGACATGCAGTGCACATCGAGTTCGCCGTTCATGAGGAGGACGTCGTAGCCCTTCGCTTTCGCGCGCTCTATATAGGTGTAGTGTGCGTCGGGGTCGTTGGTGTAGAGCAGGACGAGGTTACCGTCTTTGTCGACTTGCTTGTCGCGCACCTGGTCCTTGTACTCCTCGAGCGTGCTGTACTGGCCGTCGAGGTTCTTGAGGAGCGCGAAGTTGACGGCTTTCTCGTAGAACTTCTCGTCGGTGAGCATACCGAATTGGATGAACATCTTGATGTCGTCCCATTTCTTCGCGAAATCATCCTTGTCGGCCTTATAGAGTTCTGCCAGTTTGTCAGCCACTTTCTTGGTGATGTAGCCGGAGATTTTCTTGACGTTATTGTCCGACTGGAGGTACGAACGGCTGACGTTGAGCGGGATATCCGGACTGTCGATCACACCGTGCAAGAGGGTGAGGTATTCGGGGACGATGTTCTCCACTTCGTCGGTGACGTAGACCTGGTTGCAATAGAGTTGGATCTTGTTGCGATGCACGTCGAGGTTCGACTTGATCTTCGGGAAATACAGGATTCCCGTGAGGTTGAACGGATAGTCCACGTTGAGGTGGATGTGGAAGAGGGGTTCGTCGAACTGCATGGGATAGAGTTCATGGTAGAAGGTCTTGTAATCCTCTTCGGTCAGGTCCGCGGGTTTGCGGGTCCAGGCGGGGTTGATGTCGTTGATGATATTCTCTTCATCGAGTTCGACCTCCTTGCCGTCTTTCCACTCTTTCTTTTTACCGAAAGCGATCTCAACGGGCAGGAACTTACAGTATTTCTTCAAGAGTCCTTCGATCGTCGCGTCCTCGAGGTACTGCGAAAACTCATCGTCGATGTGGAGGACGATGTCGGTGCCTCGTTCGGCTTTGATGGTCTCTTCCATCGTGTATTCCGGATCTCCCGAACACGACCAGTGCACCGCCTTTGCGTCCTCTTTGTAGGACTGCGAGAAGATCTCCACTTTCTTGGAGACCATGAAGGCGGAGTAGAAGCCCAGACCGAAATGGCCGATGATGGCTTCGGTCTTGTCTTTGTATTGGTTGAGGAACTCCTCGGCGCCGGAGAAAGCGATTTGGTTGATGAACTTATCGACCTCTTCGGCGGTCATGCCGATTCCATGATCGGAGACGGTGAGGGTTTTCTTGGCTTTGTCGATGGCGACACGGACGCGCAGGTCGCCGAGGTCACCTTTGGCTTCGCCCACCGAAGAGAGCGTCTTCAGTTTGGTAGTCGCATCGACGGCATTCGAGATCAGTTCGCGCAGGAAGATCTCATGGTCCGAATACAGAAATTTCTTGATGACGGGGAAGATGTTATCGCTTGTTACCCCAATATTTCCTTTACTCATATACTAGTGTTTTTTAGTTATCCAATAAATCGGAGCCCTCAGCAATGCGGGAACTCCGATTTAACATGGACAATAAGTGTGCCAATAGGTGTTAACTGACAAAATGGCAGTTAGATCTCGAGGGCGGCGCACTTGCGGGCGAGGAACTTGCGTTCTTCGGCATTGAGCAGCGGCGACACCTCTTTATATACGCGCACGTGGTAGGCGTTGAGCCAGTCGATCTCATCTTCGGTCATGAGTGAGCGCTCGATGAGGGACGTGTCGTAGAAGCATAGGGTGAGGGTCTCGAAGGTGAGCCATTCGTCTTCGGTGGTTGTCGCTTTGGTGCGCTTGGCCGGGATGACGGTGATGAGGTTCTCCGTGCGGATACCCCACTTGTCGGTGCGGTAGATACCCGGTTCGTCGGAGATGATATGACCGACTTCGAGGGTCGTCGGGTTATTGTCCGTGCGGACGTTCTGCGGTCCTTCGTGACAGCCGAGGAAGTGACCTACGCCGTGGCCGGTGCCGTGGCCGAAGGTGATGCCGGCTTCCCACATGAATTGTTTCGCGAGTGCATCGAGTTGGTTGCCGCGTGTGCCTCTCGGGAAGCGCGCCCGAGCGAGGGCGATATGTCCTTTTAGGACATATGTATAGTCGAGTTTGGCCTGTTCGGGGATTCGTCCGCCGAGCCATACGGTGCGGGTGATGTCGGTGGTGCCGTCCAGGTACTGGCCGCCGCTATCGAGCAGCAGCATGCCTTCGGGTTTGACCTCCGCACACTTGTCCGGTGTGGCGGCATAATGTACGATGGCGCCGTTGCCTTTATAGCCCGCGATGGTGCCGAAGGACTCCTCGACGAAGTTCTCGCCGCGCAGGCGGAACTCATGGAGTTTCTCCATGAGGGTCCACTCGGTCTGGGTCTGGCCGTTCTTGAAGGCTTCTTTCTCGAGCCACAGGAAGAACCGCGTGAGGGCGGCGGCATCCTGACGCATCGCGATGCGCTCGCCTTCGAGTTCGACGGCATTCTTATGGGCTTTGTCGATGAGGATCGGCGACTTGGTGTTGATCTTCTTGCATGCCTCCGGGATCGCCTCGTAAAGCGCTTCGTTGACACGTGCGCCGTCGAAGAGGACGGTGCCTTTGAGGCCGCGGATATAGTCGAAGACGGCTTCGTAAGGAAGGACGTCTATGTTATTGAAATCCAGGTAGTTCTGCGCGGGAGAGTCGATCTTATTGCTGTCCACAAAGAGCGTACATTTATCGGCCTCGAGGACGGCGTAGGAGATAACGACGGGGTTGTACTCCACGTCATTACCGCGGATGTTAAGCAGCCACGCGATCTCGTCGAGGGCGGAGATGATGAGTGCGTCACCTTTTTTCGCGGCGAGTTGCTCGCGCATGCGGGCCAGTTTGGACTCTACGGTCTCTCCGGCAAAGTCGGCGGAGTAGGGGTAGAGTTTGTCGGCCGGGATAGCGGGGCGTCCTTCGGTCCAGAGCGGACGGATGAGGTCGATGGACTTCAGCTGCACTTGCGCATTCCACTCGGCGAAGTCATTTACGCTAAACATCTCCGGGTTAACGCCGACGAGTCCTTGGACATTGGTGCTGAGCCAGTAGATGATCTTCGGGCAGTCGATGTCGGACTCGCGCATCAGTTCGATGGTCGAGTCCTTGAGTTCGATGCCGGCCTGAAGGTAATAGCGGCTGTCAGTCCAGAGGAGTGCGCGGTCTGCTGTTACCACAACGGTTCCGGACTCACCGTTGAAGCCGGAGAGCCACTGCATCTCACACCAGTGCGCAGCCATGTATTCACTCGCGTGCGGGTCATTACCGGGCACGACGTACGCCGCGACACCCGCTTCACGCATTGCTTGCCGCAAAGCGGCTAATTTCTCTATTGTCTTCATAGGATGGATGATTATATTCGTTCTAAGTTCTGCATCCGTACCCAGCCTTCGTAGTTGCCGACTCGGATGTTGGCCCACTCGCCGAGCGTCTCGCGGATAGTCACTTTCGTGCCCTCGTGGACGGTGAAGAGGTCCGTTCCCGAGCGGTCAGGTGAGGACTTGCCGTTCACCACACCTTGGGTGATGATGGCTTCGCTGCGGAGCGTGTCGCGCTTATGCAGCGAGGCAGCGTTCAGTCCCGCGATGAGCGAGAAGAGGACGGCGATCCATGCCACATGAAAGGCGGTCTTTCGCAGTCCTATTTCGCGGCTCAAGAGGAAGAGCAGCAAGCCGACGAGGGCTAGGATAAACAGGCTGATAGAGAGGATGAACCAGGTCTGCTCTTTGAGGCTGTTGCGTACGGTGCGCGCCCAGGCCGAGAGGAAGAAATCCTGCTCGACGATATTATCGGTGATGCGACTCTGCGCAAAGGCGAGGTTGTACTGTGCATCTTTGTGATTCGGCTGCAGCCGCAAGGCGCGCTCGTAGTTGAGGATGGCCTGCGCCAACTCGCCTTGTTTGAAGCGGGCATTACCGAGGTTGTAATACAAGGTCGCATCGGGCTGCTCGTCGATGAGGGCCTGATAGATCGTCGCGGCCTCTTCATAGCGCCCTTCAGCATATGCTGCGTTCGCGATATCGAAATCGCTCTGGGCGAAGGTAAGCGCGCAGAGGGCCAAAAGCAAATTGCAAATTATAAAGCGTCTCATAGTTTCTCCTCCTCTAAGTTGTTAATCAAGTTGGTGGTGGCTTTGTAGAGGTCATCCATGGCGTGGTCGGTCGAGGGCGCATAACGCGCGAACTCTGCCGTCGAAAGCACATCTTTGACGTCTTTGATGAGTGCCTCACTCACGCCTTTTTGTGCCAGCAACGCCGCGATATTCTCTTTGTTCAGATCTGCCGTCGGGATGGAAAGACGGTCACTGAGGTAGGTCCAGGCGGCCTGCTCGATCGCGGCATAGAAAGCGTTTTTGTCATTCGCCTTCAGCGCTTTCTCGGCAGCCTTCAGACGTTTCTGCGCTACCTTGTTCGCGCGTTTATAACGAACACGCGTGATGTCCGCATTCTCCTTGATCTGTTTGCGCAGCACGATGAGTAGAATCAGCGCGATGAGCGAAGGAAGGGCGTAATACAACCATAAGTGGTTGTAATTGATGATGGATGATTGGTGATTGATGGTTTTCGGCGCCTTTGTATCGATATAGCGGATGTCGGTGCCGAGTTGTTTGATGTCTTCTTTGTGGGTATAAGAAACGACCGCACCCTCGTTTGCCGGACTCTCCGCACTGCCTGCACCGCGCTTTACATGAATGGTATATTCCGGTGTGGAGAGGGTGCGATAGGCTTTGTCTTCGATATCGAAATAGCTGAAGGTGACCGCAGGGATCGTATAGTCACCCGGGCTGCGCGGAATCGCAAGGTACTCAATGGATTTCGTGCCGCTCACGCCGGCCGTCGTGGTGTTGAAGTTATTGGTCACCTTCGGGTCGTAGGGTTCGAATCCTTCCGGCCAGTCGATAGCGGGCGTCTTGATGAGTTTCATGTTGCCCGCACCGCTGATGTCGATCTTGATAGTCACGGCATCGTTGGTCTGCAGTTCGGTCTGCGAGATCGACGGCGTCATCGTGAACTTACCGACACCGCCGGAGAAGCCGGCAGGTTTTCCGCTCGGCAGGGCTGCGACGTGAATGGTCACACCCGGGGCGGTGAGCATCTTCGTGACGTTGGTATAGGAGCCGAAGAAATCATCGAAGATTGACCGCACTCGCTGTTGGGTCTGCACGCGAAGGACCGCTTCGAACTTCGCCGGGTCGATGGTGATGTCGCCCGAATGCTGCGGGTAGAGGATGGTGCGGTAAAGCACGGCGGTCTGGTAGTTGCGGCCGTTGTAGTGCTCTAACTGCGTCTGTATCTCGCCCTGCTCAAGGTCTTGCTTGAGGAAGCCTGTGAACTCCGGCAGTTTGGTGTTGTTAGTCAACTGGGCGACGTCCACGTTCGCGAAATACAACTTATACGTCACCAGCAGCGCTTCCTGCTCATGCACGCGCGTCTTCGAAGCGATAGTACGCACGAAGATGTTCTCCGAAGAGACGTTACTGCCTTGGGAGGACTGAGAGGTCTGAGAACTCTGAGTATTCGGAGTACTCTGGGAACTCTGAGCCGGCTGCTCGTCTTCGGGGAGGACGGTGATACGTACGCCGTTGGACTGCACGCTCTCGCCATCCACTTTGATGGTTGCGGGGGCGATGGTGAAGGTGCCGGCCTTCTGCGCCATGAGCGTGTAGGTGTAAGTCTGCTCGAAAGTCGAGGTGCGGTGACCGTTGACAAACGAGGTGCTGCTACTGGTCGAGGTATAGGGACCGGCTAAATAGTCGAAGTCTGTAAACTCAGGCGCACGCAGGTCTCGGCTGCGTTGGTTGACGGTGTAGGTCAACTGGAACGGCCGGCCGACAATCACCTGTGCCGGCGCTTGCGCCCTAAAAACGACCTCATCTGCCCAAAGTGACAAAGTGACGAGGTACAATGTACAAAATATAGATAATATTTTCTTCATAAGTCTTTACCAAAATTTGAATTTTTCTGGAGTAAATTCGGCTTTTTCGGTAAGGGAGTTATGGGGTCCATAATGACCGAACTGAAAAGCCAAAGGTACTCAGAAAAAGCAAATTTATCACCACTCCTTTTCTACTCGACGCTTCTTACCCTGTTGCTTTTGCAACTTCTCTTGGGTATCTTGTTCGTCTTGCTCCAAGGCCTGCAGGATCTGCTCCGCCGTCTCTTTGTCCATTTCGTCGTTTTGCTGTTGCTCTTGTTCTTGCTGTTGCTGATCCTGATTCTGCTCTTGTTGTTGCTCTTGCTGCTGTTGTTGCTGTTGGTCTTGTTGCTGATCTTGGTTTTGGTCCTGGTTCTGTTGCTGCTGTTGCTGTTGTTGTTGCTGTTGTTGCAATAACTCCATCGCCTTCACCATGTTGTAACGCGTGTCATTATCTTTCGGATTCGCGCGCAAGGACTCTTGGTAGGCACCGACAGCCTTGTCATACTGCTGCTGCGCAAAATGACAGTTGCCGATATTATGCATCGCCTTGGCATATCGCGCTTTGTCGTCTTTCTTGTCGAGCATCTTCGCGGCGGTGGCGAATTCCGTCAACGCATCTTCGTACTTGTTCTGTTTGAAAAGGGCATCGCCGAGGTTATAGTGTGCCTCGTAGCCGTTCTTGTTCTTCTCCAGACCGCGGCGGTAGTTGACCTCCGCTTCGGTGTAGTTCTGCTTCTTGTACTCGCGGTTGCCTTTGCGCACATCGCCGGCCTCTTTCTGGGCAAAGGTGTTGAGGCTGACGAGCAGCAAGAGGGCGATGCCGAGGGTGCGAGAACCCGGAAGACTGAAATGCTCGCCGAAGATATCCATTTTCGTGATGGCTTTGTTCTTACGGTTGAAGATAAAGAAGTCGATGACGAGCAAAAGCAGGGCAATCAAAGCAAAGCTTTGGAACTGCTCGTTATAGTCCGTGTAGACCTGCGTCTCGATCTCCTGCGTCGCCAGTTTGTCGAGTTCTTTCTGGATCGCCTTCGTGGCCGTGTTGGTGTTGTCACAGCGCACATAGATGCCGCCTCCGGCCTGTGCGATCTCGCGGCACATGTCTTCGTTCAACCGGCTGACCACCACATTGCCTTCGCGGTCCTTGCGGAAGTTATTCGTGCCGGGCATAGGGATCGGCGAACCTTCGGGTTTACCAATACCGACGACTAACACCTGAATACCTTCTTCTTTGGCGCGACGGGCTACGGCGACGGCATCGTCTTCGTGGTTCTCACCGTCGGTGATTAGGATGATGGCGCGGCTGGCATCGCTTCGCTCGCCAAAACAGCGGATAGAGGTGCTCAGTGCCTGTCCAATCGCTGTTCCCTGCGTCTTAATCAGGTCGGGTTTGATGGTGTTGAGGAACATCTTCGCGGAGATATAATCGCAGGTGATTGGCAGTTGTACGAACGCGTCACCGGCAAAGACGACGAGTCCCACTTTATCGTTCACCATGTTGTCCATCAGTTTGGACAACATCTGCTTCGCACGGTCGAGACGATTCGGCGCCACATCTTCGGCGAGCATCGAGTTCGAGATATCGAGGGCTACAATCGCCTCGATACCCTGTCGCTTCTCCGTGCGCTCGGATTGACCGAACTGCGGGCGGGCGGCGGCGAAGATAAGGAGCGTAAGGGCTACCAGTACGATGGTGAACTTCACCGTCGGACGTACACGACTGGCGTTCGGCATCAGCTGTTCCATCAGTTCGGGATCACCGAACTCTTGCAACTGGCGGCGTTTACGCTTCGTATAAACCCAGTAGGCGATGGCGAAAGCCGGGACGGTAGCCAACAACCATAAAACTTCTATATTTGCAAATCGAAACATATCAATTACTTATTGTGCGTAAAACGAAATAGCGAATAATGATCTCGAGCAACAGGCAGGCGAGGGCGGCAAAGAGGAATGGCGCGAAATTCTCCGTGTGTTTGCTGTACTCACGCACGCGCAGTTTGGTCTTTTCCAACTGGTCGATCTGCTCGTAGATACTCTTCAGACTGCCGTTGTCCGTCGCGCGGAAATACTGACCGCCGGTGGTCTCGGCGATGCGACGGAGTGTGCCTTCGTCGAACTCCGAATCCATCGTCACATACTGCCTACCCATCGGCGTATTCACCGGCACGCGGGTCTGTCCGTACGAACCGACACCTACGGTATATACGCGGATGCCGAAGGTCTTGGCGATCTCGGCCGCTGTCTGTGGGTCGATGTCGCCGCGATTGTTCGAACCGTCGGTAAGGAGGATGACGACCTTCGATTTCGTCTGACTGTCCTTCATGCGGTTCACCGCGTTCGCAAGGCCCAGACCGATCGCTGTACCGTCTTCGATCATGCCGTACTCGACGGACTTAAAGAGGTTGACGAGCACCGCATGGTCGGTGGTCAAGGGGCATTGCGTAAAACTCTCGCCGGCAAAGACGACAAGTCCGATCTGGTCGTTCGGACGGGCGATGACGAAGTCTGATGCTACGGCTTTTGCCGCTTCCAAACGGTTCGGACGCAGGTCCTCGGCCAGCATCGTACCCGAGATATCGAGCGCCATCATGATGTCGATACCTTCGGTCGATTCCGACGACCATTTATTGGTCAGTTGCGGGCGTGCGAGCGCGACACTTAATAAGGAGATGATGGCTACGCGCAGTATAAACGGCACGTGCAGCAACCAGATCCGCCAACTCTTCGGCTGCGCCGCGAGGGTCGAGGTGTCCGAGATCTGCACACTCGCGTCCGATTTCCACAGCTCGTACGCGTACCAGACGCCAACAGGCACTAAGAGCAGTAACAGGAATAAATATCCGGGATTAGCAAATGTCATACTTCTTCCTCCTCTTCTTTTTCACCATTCTCACCATTTTCCTCATTCACGAGTTTCGTCTCGTTGACGAAATCATACGCGGTAGTCAGCGCCTGCTCGTTCTCATCCGGCGTGGTGTGCCACTTGGCAAACTTCACTAAATCAGCCAGTTGCAGCATCTTCTTTAGACGCTCATAGAGTTCCTTGCCTTCTTCCTTTGTACATCGTACATTGTTACTTTGTACATCTAAGAGAATTGGTTTCAATTCTCGCAAGGTCTCGTCGGAGGTCTTTTCGGTACTATGTACCTCGAAACGGCGACCGATATACTCACGCACGACATCCGTCAGTTCGGTCTGGTATTCCTTCACTTTTCCGTCCTTCCAGATCTTCTGCGCCTTGATCTCGTCGAGTTTCTCCAATGCCACCTCATCGGCAGGGCGGAGTAGGTCCGGATCGACGGGTTCTTCAGCCGGTTTGCGTTTGCTCTCCAACCAGCGCCAGAGGTAATATCCGCCGACGCACAGACCCGCTATCAGCAGGCCTAAGAGAATCCAACGAATGATGCCCCACCACCAAATCGGTGCTTTCTCGATATCTTTGATATCGGTGATGGCGAGGGTGGTGTCTACCTCGAAGGGTTGCACAATGTTCAGCGCCATCGGATCGGTCCGGAACGTGTCTTCGCCACTGGCCACTGCAATCGGTTCGATAGCGAACAGACTGTCTTTGAACGACGTCAGCGTCAAGTACTGATTGAGTTGCACGCGGCCGTCGGGCAGAGTCAATGTATCCACGATGGTCTTATCGACAATCTCGATGCCGTCTTGCAGCTGCTCGCCGAAAACGGGCAGGGTAACCCTCTCGGTAGCGTCGTGCGTCACCTGTAGGTGCAAGTCCGTCTGATCGCCGATCATCAGCGTTGTGGAGTCGATACTCGCGCTAACTACTATGGCTAATAAAATGTTTAGCAACATTTTTAATTCTTAATTTTTAATTCTTAATTGTGAAATAGTTGCATCAACTTTTTCACATAGTCTTCGTCTGTGCGCACACTGATATTATGCATGCCGGTCTTCGTGTAGATGGTCTCCAGCGCCGCCTGCTGGTCGCGCCAAGCCTGTCCGTACGCGTTGCGTACGCTGGCCAGACTGGTGTCAGCCCAGACACGTGCGCCCGTCTCCGGATCACGCAGTTTGAGAAGACCTACATTCGGCAGCTCCGCGTCGCGGCGGTCGTATATCTGAATGGCATTCAGGTCGTGTTTGCGGCTGGCGATGACAACGGGCGCCACGCTGGTGTTCCTTTGTACATTGTACTTTGTCACTTGGTCACTTAATTTCGGATCCATCAAATCCGAAATCAAGAACGCCGCACAGCGACGCTTCTGGGCGTTGGTCAGGAATTGTAGCGCCGCGTTGATATCCGTACCTTGGTGCTCGGGTTCAAAACTCAACAGCTCGCGGATGATATGCAGCACGTGGCTCTTACCTTTCTTCGGCGGGATGAATTTCTCAACGCGGTCTGAGAAGAAGATCACACCCACTTTATCGTTGTTCTCGATCGTGGAGAAGGCGAGGGTAGCGGCTACTTCGGCCATCGTGTCGCGTTTCATCTGACTCACCGTACCAAAATTACGGCTACCGCTGACATCGACGAGCAACATCACCGTCAGCTCTCGCTCTTCTTCATAGACCTTGATGTAAGGACGATTCATGCGCGCTGTCACATTCCAATCAATGGACCGCACGTCATCGCCCGGCTGATACTCGCGCACCTCGCTGAACGCCATACCACGGCCTTTGAACTGGCTGTGGTACTCGCCTGCGAAGATATTCCGACTCAACCCATGGGTCTTGATCTCTATCTTCCTAACCTTTTGTAATAACTCTTCTGAAGTCATAAATCTGTGATTTATTCAATTGGGGTCCCCAGCGTAAACCAACGTAGTGTTTGCGATGGGGAGATCGGAGGCAATGGTCGCACCTACCAATTAGCGGAGCGGTTTGGTTTTTGCGATCCATTTGCCGAACGATCAGGGAACTTGAACTGCGTTCAGTACCTCGGTAATAATATCTTCCGTTGTGATATTATTCGCCTCGGCCTCGTAGGTCAGTCCAATTCGGTGACGCAGCACGTCGTAGCAAACGGCACGTACATCTTCCGGCGTCACATAGCCTCTCCTATGAATGAACGCGTACGCACGAGCGGCCTTCGCGAGGTTGATCGAAGCACGCGGCGAACCGCCGAACGCAATCATCTGCTTGAGGTCCTTCAGCCCGTACTCTTCCGGATTACGCGTAGCAAACACGATATCCACGATATATTTCTCGATCTTCTCGTCCAGATAAACCTCCTCCACGATCTTGCGTGCCTTGATGATGTCGGCGGTGCTCAAGATCGGAAGCACGGTCTTCTTCTCGGAAGCGATGTTCTGACGAATGATCGCCTGCTCCTCTTCTTTCTTCGGATAGCTGATCACTACTTTGAGCATGAAACGGTCGGTCTGTGCCTCGGGCAGCGGGTACGTACCTTCCTGCTCAATCGGGTTCTGGGTAGCCAGAACCAGGAACGGATCGTCCAGCTTGAATGTCTGCTCGCCGATCGTCACTTGACGCTCCTGCATCGCCTCGAGCAATGCCGATTGTACCTTCGCCGGAGCACGGTTGATCTCATCTGCCAACACAAAATTAGCGAAGATAGGACCACGTTTGATCTTGAACTCTTCGCTCTTCTGGCTGTAGATCTGTGTACCGATCACATCCGCCGGCAGCAAATCCGGAGTAAACTGAATACGACTGAATGACGAAGTCGATCGTGCCTCTGGGGCTAAGACGTTTGCCTTAATAAGGTCGCTTAAGGTCTTGATGGCGAGGGTTTTTGCCAAACCCGGCACGCCTTCCAACAATATGTGCCCATCGCTCAACAGACCAATAAGCAAACTCTCTACCAAATGTTTCTGACCAACAATCACTTGATTCATGCCTAACGTCAAGGCATCTACGAACGAACTCTCGCGCTCTACACGCTCCTGGAGTTCACGAATATCCACTGGATTTTGCATAATTTTGTATAGTGTTTTAATATGTTTCTTTGTGTGTTTTGTGTTCGCTCTTCCGACGAACGAGACTTCGTCTCTTACTAGGGATTTTATCCCGCGATTTTTATAACAAATTCCGTGCCAAAACAAATGCTTACTCGGAAAATTTTAACAAGAATAGATCAATTCTATTTTTTTTAGCCGGTATAGAGCGATCGTACTTGTACGGAATGGCTCTATCGACGGCTGAAAACAAGGGTGTGAGCCCGTTTGTTAAAATTCCCGAGTAAGCATTTACTGCTTTCTTTCGTGTTGAATTTCGAGGTGGGATTGCCAAAGGCAATGTCGGTGCCCTCGACATTCCGTGCCAGAATGGAGCTTTGTTTCGTGCGCGAGACATCCGGCTCGCGTTTTTTTGTTTTTTATACTCGCGGTGTAGGCGGATGCCCACTTGGCGGCGTAGTCGGCGCTCCCTCCTCTTTTCCTTCCGCTGCGCCATATTCGCCCTCGCGTCCGTCCTTTGTCTATTAGCCCCGAATTGTATTCGGGAATAGCCAAAGATCCGCCCCGTCCGCTTTGGGCTCAGTTTCGTTTATTGATTCGGGATTCAATCCCGAGCAGGATTACGTCCCCGACAAGGAGCTTCAGCTCCGCCTTATTTCCTGCTGTTACCTGCGGTGCTGTTTCTGGCTTTGTCTATTAGTGCGGATATTATCCGCTTCCGGATTAGCGTAGCGGTCTGGATATTCCGGAAATTCTAGAAAAAAATACAAATATATTTGCGTATATCAGAAAAAAGTTGTACCTTTGCACCCGCAAAGGTTTTTAAATACCTGAGCAAGACATGTTGAGATAGCGTTTATTGACGCTTTGTGTTTGACACACGAAACTTCGCAACTTTCGAAAAACAGTCAAGATCAAAGTGAGCAGTAGATGCCTATGGGTGTGACATTTATCAACCCTTTCGTACATCGTACTTCGTACATTGTACATTTTCTTGGGTTTGTCATATCGGCGTAGGTTTCCTGTTGTTTATTTGACTGTTTGGGCAATGCGAAGGCCTCGTGTGTAAGTAAGCAACACGAGGCCTACGCTTTTATTGTATGTATATACGAAATGATTACACATTTGTAGATAAATACATAAATTTTTATATTATTGGAAGATGCCGAAAATCCTAAACAGAGTAGGCACTATTTAAAACGACGCGGCGATGTTATAACTGCCGAAGAATAGTATGAAAAACTACAAATTTCTTTCTCTTTTATTGGTCTTATGCCTTGCTCTTTCAAGTTGCAAGACGGCTCTAAATGTCCCATTGGTACAACAGAAGTCACAGAGTTTCGGCAAAGAGAAATTTGAATTCATCGGTTTCAAGAATTTGCCTACAAAAAACAAAGTGCTTAATGATTTCGGAGTAGAACTGGAGCGCGCGCATATCGCAGTTAACCGACAGGATTTTTACATGGGAGTCTATTCTTTTCAGGAATTAGAGGTATACAAATCCACAATGAGATATGTGTCCTTTGTGGATGTAGAGCAGATTTCCTCCACTTATAATGACGGTGTGAGTGATAATAATGGTCTCGCCGTTGGTGGATGGTTGGTTGCTGGATTTACAGTCTTCACGTTGTTCCCTGTTTATGTCCCGATGATTTGTTGCGCGGATAAGAATGAGTGTGAATTATCCGTCCGGCTGAAATGTAAGCTATACGTCTACGACACTGTCAAAAAAGAAATTGTGCTGACCACACCTATTGACTATAAGTGGTCCGAAATATATAAAGGACAGTATTCGCACAAGGACACGGATCGGGACGCAATTCATGATAGTAATCAGGCGCGCATATACAATGAACTACTGAACCAATATGCGCGCGCTTATGAATATATTGCAACACTTGAATAAACTGAAAAATAACTTAATGTTCAACTTTAAATTAATTATTGTTATGAAAAAATTCATTCTTTTATTTGCTTGTCTAAGCATTTTAAGTGCTTCTTATGCAGAAGAGTACTGTAACATGGGATTCTGTTTTGAACTTGGAAAAGGTTTTAAGGCTTGGCCGCGGTTAGATGAGAATCAGCAGCCCGTTTCCATCTTGGTCAACAAAGGAATGTTCACTTCTATGCAGATTAACAAGAACTTTCAGCCGGAATTGAATCTGGAAGAGAAAGTGAATTTCTTGAAGAATAGGTTGGACAAAGCCATGTATGAACAAACGAAGAACACCACAGTATTTTATAATATCAAGTTTTCGGAAGATGAAGAGAATCTCGGCATGATCAAGGCATATTGCTTGACGGGTCTTGTGAAGATGGGATTCGGGGCAACGCAATATAAGTTCTTCCTTTTTGAACGTGACGGTATTCCCTATTGCGTAGAGTTCTCCACTCCGGGAGGCACAAAAGGCTTCGAGAAAGCTTTTCGAGCTTTGATAGATTCATTCTATATGCTCCAATAGTCCCTCGTATAATTGTTCTCTGTAGAGTGCGCAGGTATGACGACCTGCGCACTCTTTTTTAAGAAAATGATATTTCCGCCCTTCGGATTTGCATATTTCAAATATTTTTCGTACCTTTGCACTCGATTTCAAACAAAAACTGCTCATCTCTATGGTATTATATACTATGTATATAATACTAACGAAAACGCAAGCAAAAATTAGTGCGTGATAAGTGCGAGATAAGTGCGTCATAAGTACGCGGTAAGTACGAGATAAACGGGGTTCAGTAGGGGCCCTTTGCTACCTCTTTGCTACCTCTTAAATACATAAATAATAACCCCTTCAAGCAGCAATGGCTAAAATCAAACACAAACCTCATATCGAGGAAATGATAGGAGCTCACTCCAAAGACGGTACAGTTGAGCGCCGCAAAGTGTTCCGTGACTATGACGGCAATGTAACTCGCATCGGCCGTCTTGAGGCATACATCCCGAAATCCCGCAACTACAAAGCAAACCCCATCTACTTCCGCGAACGGGCGAACATGACAGCCTTTGGCAATGCCTCTCATCTTGCTCAGGAATTCATCGATTCCATGCGCAACAAAACACCCCTTCCGCCGGAAAAACAAGCCCTCCTGGACTCCTACAAGGCCCGCTTCTATGCCCAACTCAACGGGCCTCATGACCCTATCGCGCCCAAAGATAAAGACGGCAACTACCTCGTCTATTCCCGCATAGACAACTTCATCCGAGCCGTCATCCGAAAAGAGAATCCGGTCTTCTAAATTCGGCCGTTCTTTCTTTCGTGCATTCTTAAAAAATGTACATTTTGCAAACTCTATTTTGCAACACTCTTTAGAGTGGTGCTTAATAATCGTGCACTTTTTCGTAAAAAACGCTATTGTGGGATTGACAAAAAAGCAGTAATTTTGCACCCGATAAAAAATGGGCCTTTTTGAACCCTAAAATCGTAAAAAATTTAATATAAATATTAATATGAGTAAATTTCTACAACGAATTTTTGTCTGCACAGCCCTGATGGCGCTGCCGTTCATGGCTTATGCGGACGATTTTCAGGTGTCCAACTCGAATTTCGAGGATTGGAGTGGCGCCGCTTTTGACGGTGAGATTCAGCCTAAAGGCTGGAACGCATGTAACGTGGAGCAGGTGGGCTTCAAATTCAACTTCGCCCACAGAGAGACCGGTCATAACGGCGGGTATTGTATGATGGTGCAAGACCAAGACGTAGGTGCGATGGGTATCACGGAGACCAGTCCGGGTTATTTCTCGCTGGGTCAGCCTTGGGCGTATGTGGCCAGTATTACCGCCATTAACCAGGCTACGGCCGGTACTTCGGGTGGTATCACCTGGACTCACCGCCCGGACTCCCTGGCTGTATGGATCAAGCGTACGGGTAGTAACACCGACAAAGAGGATTTCTACCTCTTGTACTACTCTTGGAGCGGAACAGCTAAAGGAACGAAGTACAAAGGCAAGAACGGAAGTTGTACCACGACCGGCGGTTACACCGATGAGGAATCGGATGTGCGCCAGGCGCTGAACGGTAATGAGTGTGGTACGAACACGATGGCGAAGCAGATCGCCGAAGGTATGTGGCGCGAGAAGAAGACCTACGGTAACTGGACCCGAATGGTCGTTCCTATCTACTACATGAACAGCGATGTGCCGCAGAAGATGAATCTTATCTTCTCGGCGTCCAACTACCCGAACTTCCGCGCCAATAGCGGCTTGTATACAGGTAACTCGCTCTACGTCGATGACGTGGAAATGATTTATTCGTCGAAGATCCAGAAGCTGCTGGTAGATGGCAAAGAGTGGAAAGGTTTTGACCCGAATAGCACAGAGGTACAGACCTACTCTTTAGGTGAGTCGGCTACTTCGATTCCTACTATCGAGGCTGTCCGCGGTGCGGGTTCGATCACCAACGCCAGAGGAACGACCGTCGCTTTCGCGGGACGTACGCTTTCCGGCAGTGAGATTTCTATCACGTATGGAAACCTGACCGGCACGCCGACCGTCATCACCGTCAAGTCGGAGGATGGCAAATCGACGACGACCTATAAGATCCAGTTCCAGAAAGCCGCTTCGAGCAACGCGAAGTTGGCGGGTATCACGATCAACGGTGCAGCCCTGGAGAGTTTCAGCCCGACCAAATACAACTACGAAGTAGAGTTGCCGTATGGCACGAAGTCCGCTCCGGTAGTTGAGGTGGAGAAACAGGAAGAGCAGCAGACGGTTGCTATCACCCAGCCGACGTCTGCGACGGGCACTGCGACCATCAAGGTCACGGCGGCTAACAAGACCGCCACGCAGACCTACACGCTGAATTTCAAGGTCGGACTGCTGTCGGATAACGAGTTGCAGGACATCCTTGTCAACGGCAAGTCCATCCCGGGCTACACGCCTTCGCAGACTGTCTATAAAGTGTCGCTGCCGGTATCGACCACTACGATGCCGACCGTTACGACGGTTTCCAAACCCGAGTACGGAAATGACCAGACGGTAGTACATACGAAACCGACGGTTATCGACGGCGGTGTGTACATGCTGAGTGTCACCACGCCGGGCAATAAGATCGCGAAGGTCTATAAGCTGAACTTCAAACTCGAGAAGTCGTCCTATTCCTACCTCAAGGACCTGAAGGTGGAAGGCGGATATATTGCCGAATTCCGTCCGGATAACTTCACGTATTATATCAACCTGCCGATGGGTACGACTTCGCTGCCGAAGATCACCTATACCCTTGGCGACGAGTATCAGACGGTTAGCGTGAGCGAACTCGGCGCAGGTGTAGTAGATGGTACGGTGCGCGTGACAGTTACCGCAGGTAATGGTGACCAGTCCGTATACAAACTGGTCTTCTCTACCGAGAAATCCGATCTCTCCACGCTGGCCGGTATTACGATTGGCGGTGTGGCGCTGCCGGGCTTCGCGCCGGATGTGACGAGTTATACGTATCAACTGCCGGTCGGTACGACGGAGTTGCCGGCTATTGTGCCCGTCTTAGGCGATCAGTACCAGACCTATTCGATCACCACAGCCGGTCTGAACGGTAAGACCCGTATCACAGTAACTGCCGGTGACGGTAGCACGACGATTTATATGATCGCTTTCTCCGTGGAGGTCTTCAGCGAGAATACGCTGGCCAGCCTCTCGGTAGCTGGTTTTGAGATCAACTTCGATCCGGAAGTCAACGAGTATTGGGTGAACTTACCGCAGGGAACAACGGTTCTGCCGGCAGTAAGTTATACCCTCAAGGATCCGACTTTCCAGACCGCGTCTGTCCGTCCTATCAGTGGCTTGACCGGTGATTATAAGATTACGGTCCGTCCGCAGAGTGGTGCAAGCCGCACGTATATCATTCACTTCTCGGTAGCTACTTCGAGTAACGTGAACTTGAATAATATTTATGTGGACGGCGTAGCTCTGACGGGCTTCCATCCGGATACGACGGCCTACGTGATCACGCTGCCGGAAGGTGTGAGCACTATTCCGACGGTTACTTTCGAAAAGGCCGAGACGAGTCAGCGTGTGCTGAGCGTGCTCGAGGGCAAGGTACATACCATCACCGTGACGGCTCAGAGTGGCGCTACACGCACCTATACGGTCACCTTCGTCGTCGTGGCATCGGCTAATGCGTATCTTGATATGATCTATCTGAACGGTGTTTCGCTCAAGGGATTTGATCCCAAGGTACTGAACTACACCGTCAAACTGGACGGCGAGACTTGTCCGGAGATCACAGTAACGAAAGCGCCGGGTCAGCAAGTGACCATCACCGCTCCTTATGGTGCCGGTACGGCATATATCGCCGTGAAACCGGAGACAGGCGCTGTGAATACGTACACGATCACGTTTGAACCGGTACCGGTGGCAAGTGCCCAATTGGACGGCATCGCCATCAATGGTGTGGCTATCCCGGACTTCAAGTCCGATTCGATGGACTACACGGCTACGTATAGTAAAGAGCTGCCGACCATTACCTACACCAAGCGTCACGTATCGCAGGAGGTGGAAGTGTTGTGGAAAGATTCGGTGGCTTGGATACATGTGGAAGACACGCTGGGCAACAAAGCCGCATACAGTGTCGCCTTCAGCCGCACGCTGTTGACCGTCAACACGCTTGACGCGATCTATGCGGACGGTGTGCTGATTGAGGGCTTCGACTCTAACACAAAGGAGTATACCTATGACTTGCAGCCGGGTAGCAGTTATCCGGAACTCTCGTACAAAGTGACTGACTATGCTACCGTAGTATTCTTCGGCCAGTTGATAGAAGGTAAATGGGGTATTAAGGTCGCTGCCGAGGACGGAACGACCACACTGTACACCGTGGCATACACCATTCTTCCGTACACCGATGTGACGCTCAAGGATCTGAAGGTGGCCGGTTATGACTTTGCGTATGACAAGACGCAGAATACGTATGGTCCGTTCACGATCGCCGAAGGAGTGGCACTGCCGGTAGTGACGGCTGTGCCGGAGGATGGTCAGTCCGTTCTGACATACAACGAGAATGACTCGACGCAGAAAGTGCTCGTGATGGCGGAAAACGGCGCGAAGAATGAATATACTATTGAGTATAGACGCGTGCTGAGCAATCACGTTCAATTAGCGAATATCGTGATTGCCGGCTATCCGGACTTCACCTTCAACCCTGCTGTGCATAAGTACTCTGTGACTTTGCCGAGAGACGCTAAAGTTGTGCCGAACGTCAATGCCGTTCCGCAACTGGAGAACCAGACCGTGACGACCTATTTCTGCCGTCCGGACGGTGTGGTACGAATTCTCGTTCAAGCACAGGACGGCTCCACCGGAGAATATACTATTGCTTTCCCGGTAGAGAAATCCGACGTTACGCTCCTCAAGAGCCTGACCATCAACGGTGAAGCGAAGGACGTTAACGTGACGGAGTACACGTTTAACGTACCATTCGGAACCGTAGAACCGTACATGGTGAGCTACGAGCAACACGAGGGACAGTTGGTTCACCTCATTGAGGCACCGCTTACCGGTACGACAAAACTCATCGTCACCAACGAGAAGGGAGACAACAGCCGCACCTATTCGATTAATTATATTGTCGGCAAACCGGAAGGAGTCAATAAAGTGAAGAGCGTGAAGTATAGTTATGTCTCCGCTTCCGACGCAACGGTTACCGGCACTATTGAACCGGTCAAAGGCGATAACATCATCAAACTGCCGTTTGGCACGAAGGAGTTCAAGGTTGATCTTAGCGACGTGGAGAAGAATTACGAGGCACAGACCATTCAACTCTATGACGGTGGTATTCGTCGCGGCGTTACCATCATCGCGGTTGCTAACCGTGAGGGCGAAGATGATGTTATATACACCTTGACTCCGGAGATGCCGGAATTTGAGGAGACAGGCAAACTGGAGCATCTGATATATAAAGGAGCAGAGGTGCCGCGTTTCCGTCCCAACGTATATAACTACATGATCAATGTCACGGCTCAACCGAAAGAAGAAGACTTCGCCGGTACGGTTGCCTACGGCGGCAAGACGGTTACCTTCAGTGCATTCGATGCCAAGAAGAAACAAGTAACCATCTCCGTTGACGGCGGCGAGACTTACAACGTTTGCTGGTTCTACAACGCTGATGAGTGGCCGTTTACCTACGAACGCGTACCGACAGAGAAAGCATATTGGTACGAAGTTAGTACATTAGGCGGCATCTTTGGTTCACAGGCAACCAAAAAGAGTATTGTTGATCCCACCGGTTACAAGCCTAAGGGATGGAAAGTGCCGGCGGACTTGTTGGCTTATATCGATTATGATGCTACTGTTTCGCATTTCACCTATTATACAGGCCATGAGGTGACAGTCATCGGAGAAAGAGAAATAACGCTTTCCACCCTCCGTGGAGGTGCTCTTAACAGTTCCATGCCGGGTACACTGACTTTGGGCGGTTTGAGTTTCCCGGACGGCATTAAGTTAAATGGAAATACGAAAGTCTCGTTTGAAAAGAATTTGACGAACGCCGTGCAATACCGTAATACACCGGAACAGTTCCAATTCGAATATCAGCCGATTATGACTGTCAATGGTATCAATAATTGGAATGCCTGGGTGTCGCTCGGTACGGCCTCCGGAACGTCATTGGTGAGCGCAGATATATCGGGCACGTATGCCAACTTAGGTAAATGGCAGACGAAGACTACGAACCTGTCCTATAACGGAACGGTAGGCAAACTCAATATCATGCTTTGCGCAAGTGAAGTAAGCGGAAGCAGTTATAATATCTATGCAGGTTCCGCAGCGAAGAGTGCGGACCTCCAGATCCGCAACATGCGCATGGTCTATAACTCCGAGTTGACCGGTGTTAAAGTGAACGGAACGGATGCTACGAAAGACGGAATGAACTTCATCATTACGGTGGATGACAACTACATAGGTATTCCGTCGCTGAAATTCACCGGCAAGGTACAAGACCAGACGCAGAGCATTACGCTGGAAAATAACGGGGAATGGATAGACGGAAAACTCACGGCGAAAGTGGTGAACTACGGCGAGAACGCCAACGAGGCGTTGTGCGATAGTACGATCTATTATGTCATCCTCCAACGTACGCCGGTCACTTCTGTAGAGCACACCGCTAGCTTCGGTTCCTACGGAACGACCGTCAAGGACGACACCACCTTCATCAATATGCCTTACGGCACGAAAGTGCTCCCTGATCTCAAGATCACCCCGGAGAGCGTTCACCAGATGATTTCGATGACCAAGAAAGGCAATGCCGTTACCGTGAACGTGAAGGCTGAGGATGGCGCAGAGAAGACCACAGTATATGTCTTCCGAGAGATTAAAGGAACGGACGCAACGCCGGAGACATGGAACCTCGAGAGCGGTATCCTCAATACGGTAGACGCAGAGAATCATATCTATTCCGTGGAGGCAGAGAAGATGCCGGAGGTGGAGATCTCAAAGAAAGACGGTCAGTTGCTGGATATCAATTATACGGTCAACGGAGCTGTCTTCACCGTTACTTCCGCAGACGGTAAGTCGCAGACCACATACACCATCAATCGCCTGAACCCGTCTGTGACGACGACAGGCCAGATAGAGACCTTCATGAAGGACGGCACGCCTTGGGCTGTTTTGGGCGGTGATACGTATGACGCGACCTTGGCTAGACCGACCGAACTGATCACGTTCGAGCGTAAGAACGACCCGGATTCAGTGGTTTATATCCAGGCTCCGGATAGAATGGAGTGGCAGGTATACGGTTCTGCTAACCATACCTACCTGCTGACGTATCCTTCCGCTGCTTCGACGAATGCGAACTTGGCGAATATCCTTATTGACGGTGTACCGTATAAGGAGTTTGCGGCCTCGGAAACGGAGTATGAGATAGAACTCGACTCGATCTTCTTCATGGACGCGATAGGTGCCGAGATGGCGCAGCAGATTGTTACTACACAAACTACTGCAGAAGGTGAAGTAGTGACTTATACGGCAACCGTGACGGCAGAGGACGGTTCAACGACCAAACAATACATTGTGACTGTTCGTCGTTCGAAGAGTTCGAATGCTACCTTGGAAGGTATTCTGCTTGATGGAAAGCCGATTGATGGTTTCGATCCTACAGTACCGAACTACACCGTAACATTACCGTTACCGGCTGACGGCGTCAAACGCGAGCAACCGGTTGTTCCGGCTATCACCTATATTGCCGGCCAGAAAGGACAGGTAGTGACGGTTACCGACGGTGTGCTCAATGTGAGCGCAACAGAACTGTTGGTTACCAGTGAAGACGGATCGAACAATACCTACACCGTGCTCGTGAATGCAGAGCCGAGTCATTGTGCGGACTTGACCGGCATTACGGTGAACGGCGAGATTGTAGATCAGTTCGAGCCGGGGCGTCACTACTATTCGCAGTCTATCAAAACCAGCAAAATCACGATCGACTACATGGCGGATGACCGCTTCCAGGAAGTGACGATCAAGGTAGACACGATTCGCGCGGATCATCAACTGAAGTACACGCTCACCGTAAAGGCCGAAGATGGTGTGAAAGTAGCGAACTACGAGGTAATGATTTATATCGAGAACCAATCGAATGACGCGCAGTTGGCCAATATCTTGCTGAACGGTAAAGAGTTGGATGACTTCGAGCGGCTACTCAACCCGGATATCGTCTTTGACGGTGGTAATAACAACTATGAGATTACCCTGCCGGCCGGCACAACGGTACTGCCGGAGGTGAGTGCAAAACTCAAAATGGACGGTCAGACGGTAGATATTATCCAGAAGGCGGATTCGGTCCTGCTGAATGTCTTTGCTGTGGACGGTACGCCGAACACCTATACGCTGAAGTTCACCGTGCCGCTTTCGACGAATGCCAACTTGAGTATGATCTTCCTCAACGGAGACTCGCTCAAGGGCTTCGATCCGTCCTATTACTTCTATCAGGTGGACCTGCCTGTGGGCACGCACGTGTTACCGAGTGTAGCAGCGCAGAAATCGGAGGCAGTACAGACGATCCTGCCGATAGTGGTTGATAGCGCAAAGATGCAAGCCACTATTAAGATCCAGGCAGAAGATCCGACGACGCGTGAGAATACCTATGTGGTGGTCTTCCGCTTCACGCAATCGGATGCCGACTCGCTCACGATGATTTATCAAGACGGTAAGAACCTCGCGGGCTATGTACCGACGACTATGTATTATACGCTGTCTTTACCGGTTGGTACGGCAGCCTTCCCCGACCTGAGCTGGGAGACTGTGGACGAATGGCAGATCGTGAAGATGGACACCGTAGAGTCTACGGCCGACCAACTCATCCGTCAGATTACCGTGACCTCGGAGAGCGGTAAGAAGAACACCTATACCGTTTCGTACACGATTCTCAAATCGGATATCGACACGCTCCAAATGATTTTCGTAGACCAGAAGGCCTTGGAGAACTTCAATGCTAGCACACTGGAGTACTACTACCAGTTGTCGGCTTCCTATGCCGCAGAACTCGGAGGTAAAGTGCCGACGGTAGAAGTCATCACGGGCGATGAGTATCAAACGGTTCTCATATCGCAAGTGCGCGATTCGATTGCAGGCAAGTCGCTGGAGTACAAGTCTATCGTGACGGTGACGGCAGCAAACGGTACCACACGTACATACACCATCCACTACCCGGTAGAAAAGTCGAGCGAGGCGACGCTGAATATGATTAACCTCGCCGGCAAGCCGCTGGCTGGCTACGATGCAGAGCGCTTTAGCTACAAGGTAGAGATTGGATTAGAGGCTGCCGTTCCGGCTGTTACGGTCATCAAGAAAGAAGAGATCCAAGTGGTGGAGATCAGCCTTGTGGATGACGTCATCACCATCGTAGTGACGGCAGAGGATGGCACGCAGCAGACCTACACCCTCACCTTTGTGCGTGTGATGTCGGATATAGCCACCCTCCGCGACCTCATCTTGACCGACGAGCAAGGAGAGGCCTTGACCTATCCGTTCCGTCCGGAGGTATTTAATTATACGATTAATATCCCGTATTCGGCCGATAAGACCTTAGAGGAGCAGCTGCCGGCTATAGAGCCTGTTTTCTACGATGAAATGCAAACGATGGACACTGTACACCATCTTTTGGAGAACGGTGACATCCTCATAGAGATGACTGTTACGGCGCCGAATGGTGAAGACCAAAAGATCTATTCACTGACTTTCCACTTCATCAAACCTTCGGATGCGATGCTTGTCAACATCCTTATCAAGGGTACAGAGTTGCCGAACTTCCTGCCGCAAGTGACGGAGTACACTTATGCCCATCCGTACGGTTCGACCACGGCAGACTATTTCACTGCCGCTGATGTGCAGGCCATGCTGAGTGACCGCTTGGCTACCTTCACAATTACGGAGAGCACCGATGGTACGATTTATATCCGCGTGGTAGCACAAGACGGTGCGACGGAGAATACCTATGCTATTATGCAAACGATAGCGCAGGATAATGACTGTCTGTTGAGCGATATCTTCATCGGCGAAGCGAAAGAGGCGCTGAAGGACTTCGATCCGGAGGTGACGTTCTATACCTTCTATCTCCGCGAGGGTGCGACTACTACGCCTGCCGTAGAAGCGGTGGCGCATTCTGTCAATGCGACGGTAGATATCCGCGAGGTAGCTGCCGGTGACACCTGTACGATCTTCTGTACGGCGGCGGACGGAACGGTGAAGCGTTATTACATCCACTTTGCTATCTCGTCTGTCAAAGAGGCCATTGAGGCGACGTCCGGTGACGTGATCATCAAGCGTCTGCCGAATAGTAATACGATCTTTGTGGGAACGATTCGTAAGGATGTGCACTTTGTGCTCTTCGACCGGAATGGACACATCCTGTTTAACAAACTCGTTCCGCCGGCTAACCCGAACGATATCGTGATGACGGAGGATCTGGAGACAGCTGAGCGCTTGAGTGATATCGTCAATACGCGTTCCGGCTTGACTATCGACTTGAACACCGAGCAGATATATTTCTACACCTTCCTGTATGGTGAGAAAGACTTCATGCAGATGGTAAAGGGTGATCAGGCAAAGCGCCTCAAATCGGGTAAAATCGTCCTGATGCGATAAGGGCAATCCTGTTCAATTATCAAAAAAATGACATGCGTGCTTGCGTATGTCATTTTTTTGTAGTACCTTTGCAGCGCAAATCTATCGCTTATGGCAGAGCAACATACCAAGAAACGCATCTTAGTGACCTATATCGAAGCCGGTTTTGGTCATATCACAACGGCTAACTCTATCGCCGATGCGATTGAGGCATTGCACGATCCGAATATCGAGCTGATCCGTAAGTATACTTTCCACGGCGACCCGCTGTTGGAGAAAGTGGAGAAGGGCTACGTGAAGGAAGTCAAGTGGGCGAATATCTTCCCCTGGCACACCTATATTCAGATGGCTGCTACCCATATTGGCGGCATCCACAACTCGCTGCCGTTTGTGGTGAACACCATCTATCGCCGCGCACGCAGGCAGTACCTTAAGATGCTCGAAGAGGTGAAGCCCGATATCATCATCGACACGCATTTTCTGACCTCTTTCTTTTCTACGCAGTACCGCGATAAGATCGATCCGCATGTCAAGGTAGTCACCTATAACCCCGATAACAATGTCCATAACTGGTGGAATATCCGCGTCGATAAGTTCATCGTCAACTGCCGTCTGGCTTTCCACGATGCGTTGGAGCACGACTTCACCCGCAAGCAGCTGATGATCGTGCCCTTTGTGACGCGCAAAGAGATAATGGAGGTGACGGATACGCCTGCGTTCTTCCGCGAGAAATACGGCCTGCCGCAGGATCGCTTCACGGTTATGGTGGCTGCCGGCGGCTACGGCCGCTCGGGGATGTCGCGCGTGCTGTTGGCGCTGATGAACGTCAAGCATCCGATTACGGTGATCGCTATCTGTGGCACGAATACCAGGCTCTATAACCAACTGCAGAAACTGAAAGCCAAAGTGGCGCCGCGTATCGACTTGCGGCCGTATGAGTTTGTGCCGAACGTGTATGAGTTGAACCGCGCGGCGGATGTGCTGCTCACCAAGGGTGGACCGAACGCCATGTTGGACAGCGTGCTTATGGGCGTGCCTGTCGGCGTCTTCTACTGCGCATCCCCCATCGAGTACCAGTCGATGCACCTCTTCACCTCCATCCTCAACTGCGGACGCTTCTTCCGTACGTCGCATAAGATTGTGCGGTGGATCAACGAATGTGTGACGAATCCTTCGATTCTCGATATCTATAAAGAGGCCGCGCAAGAAGTACGGCGCAAAGGGAATGGCGCGGTGCAGATCGCGCAGTTTATACAAACCTACGAAGCATAAACCATGAGCAAGCAACCCGACACCGCATCCGAAAACCGGTCCGTAGCGTCTCGTTTCAAGCCGTCTATGGTCATATGGCCGATCCTCTTCGGCTTGGGGGGTGTGGGCTATATGTTCTGGCGGGAAATGCGGAACGGTATTCCCGATGAACCGCTCACCTTGGCTAACCACTGGTGGGTGTTCGTCATCCTGGTCGTTCTCTTTACCCTCTTCAAAGATTTCTCGGGCATGTACCGCCTGCGTGTGATGTCCGGCATGCCGCTGAAGTTCCGCCAGCTCTTCCGCATCCGTATGCTCTATGAGTTCACTTCGGCGGTCACTCCTTCTGCGGCCGGCGGCTCCTCGCTTGAGGTGCTCTTTATTCACCGCGAAGGCGTCAAAGTCAGCCGGGCTACCTCGATGACGATCCTGGCCCTTTTCATGGATGAAATGCTGATGATCATCCTCTTCCCGCTTTTGTTGCTCCTCATTCCCTATAGCGAACTCTTTACCTCCGAGGGCTATTTCCAGTACGGTTACCTCTGGGCTTTCCTCATCGGCTATGCGATGAAGTTCGTATGGGTGACGATCCTCTTCATCGGCTTGTTCTGTAAGTCGACGATCATCGTTAAGATCATCGGTCTTATCTTCAAGCTCAAGTTCCTGCGCAAATATAAGATGCGCGGACTGCGTACGGCCCTGGAGATTCGTAACTGCGCGCTGGAGATCCAGCATGAGTCGTTCGGCTACTGGGTCCGTATGTTTCTCTCGACAGCCGGTATATGGGTGTTCCGTTTTCTCATCGCCAATGCGGCTATTATGATCTTCAACCCGCTGACGGGGGCGGACAATATGATGTGTTTCGCCCGCCAGTATATCTTAGGCATCGTGACGATGATTGTTCCGACGCCGGGAGGTAGCGGTTTCGCGGAAGTGATGTTCGACGACTTCCTGTCGGAGTATATCACGCAGAAAGTATCGACGATGGTTATCACGCCTGTTTGGCGTATCTGTACCTATTATTATTACCTGATCGCCGGCGTCATTATTCTGCCGCAGTGGTTGGGTAGAAGCAAGTTAATCCGTAAGCACCATGAAAAAGAGTAACATCTTCGTGTGTATCTTCAACTACCACGCCGCGGCGAATGCCGAGTTCCTCTATCGTGAACTCAAGCCGGCTTTCGACGACTGTCATATCATCGATGCCGATAGCGGCGAGCGGCCCGATCCCTGCGATGGAGATACGGTCTATTTGCCGAACGTCTTCTATAGCGGTATGATGCACCACGCCATCACCATGGCGCAGAAGGGTAACTATCCGTACATGTTCTTTATCTGCTCCGACGTGCTTATCTCCCACGAGGCCTTGGAGCAACTCAAGCATATCTTGCTTTCCGAGTCGTTCGATGGGGTAGGCGTCTATTGCCCTTCGCATGCGGATGACTCCTATACCTGGGCTGCCTGGTCGTACTCGCGGCATAGCGGCAAGCGCCGTGAGGTGGCTTTTGCGGAAGGCATGTTAGGCTTATACGCCCGCCCGGTGTATGAGAAACTGGAGCCGCTCGATATCAACCCGCACGGCTGGGGATTGGACCTCGTCGCGTGTTTCTATGCCCGTCATTGGGGCTTGCGCTGCGAGATAGACGACCGCCTCTCTATCACCCATCCGAAAGGCGATGTGCATAAAAATACCCTCGCCCGCAGAGAGGCAAGGGAATATCTGATGCGCTATCCGGAGGGATGGAAGATCCGGGCTTATTGGGTGATCAGTTCGATTCGCAATGCGACAATCCAACTCTTTATCCTGCCGCCGTCCTATCGCAAGTGGCTACGGTTCTACCTGCCGATCTATCGTTTCTTCCACCGGCGGTAGTTATTTCCACCTGTATCCTAAGGAAAGGCTGATGCACTGAGGGTAGATCAGGGCGTCCGCTACGTCTTGTCCCTTCATCTCCGTGTAGAACCCTGCTATATCCGACAGGCTCACTTTGTATTGCAGGTTGATCTGCATACCGAACGTGCACTCATAGCCCACCGTCACGCATAGACCGAAGTGGTTGTTATGCAGCGTGTACAAACGGCTGTAGTCATAGCCGTCAGTCTGCTCTCCGGTGCCCGAGGGTTTGTCGTAACTGCGGTATGTATTGGCTACGTTGGAGGCGAAGGTGAAGTGGGTGAAGATACCGCCGCCGAACTGAATATACCCCTGCGTCATATTGCCGAAACGGCCTAAGAAATACACGGGTATATCCATGCCGAAGGACCAGAGGTGGTTCGCGGTGTCGGTCGCGGCGAAGTAGTTCTCTTGCGCGGTGAAGAGTACCTGCGGCTGAATAGAGAAGTGCTTGGAGAGACGGAAATCGATGAAGCCGCCCAACTCCGCACCGATACGCATGTATGAACTCATCGGCTTGTGGTTGCGGGTGATGATGAAGTTACTCATGTTCGCGCCGGCCAGCAGACCGCCGGACACGATGCGAGGCAGCTTCTCCTGATCCAACGAGTCCAACATACGCTCCGTGTTAAACTCCACGAACTGCGCTTTCACGTTGTCTAACTTCTCTTGTAACTTAGTGTCCTTTACTTGTCCCGACACGCGCACCAGCGGCATACTCAACACCGCCAGAACCATTATTCCTATGATCTTTATGTCTTTCATTCTTTCCTCCTTTCACCTTTCACCTTACAGCGAGAATCTAACGGTTACTTTGACGCCGTTACGTCCCCAAGCAGGGATACGACGACGCGCTTGAATCATAACGGGTTCGCCCGTCTCCGGGTCTATCATCGGGTTACCGGCGCCGTCTAACTGCGGCACTTTATACGGCAACTCATAGTCATTATACGTCAGACGGCGGACGTAGTCAATACGGATGAATTTGAAGATATTCTCAAATCCTGCCGTGAGCTCCAGGTACGGCAACTTACCAATCGGCGAAGAGGTCGTACCGGATTGGTAGTAACCGTTCTTGTCAAAGGTCGCCGTCTGCGGGAACTCATACAATCCGCTGCCTGTCTCCACATACGGGTTGTTCTTCTTCGTCAGACCTCCGTAGATACCGGCGAACGAAACGACGCCGCGCAGCTTGAGTTTGTTGATACCCGGGATGCGGTTTAAGATCCAGCCCTTGAAATAATAGGTCATATAGAGCGATACGTACTCGTCCATCATAAACTCCATCGGTTTCATCAGGTTGAACGCACGCTGACCGAGCAAGATACTCGTCGAGGTCGGCGGAATATGCAACTTGGTGAACGGCACTTTCTGCCAGATAATACCTGTCTGTACGCGCAGGTCAAGGTGACCGAAGGCCGAGAACCAGAAGCGCTTGTCGAACATCACCTCCGTCTTGTTATAGAAGAAGCCGTCGCCGCCATTATGACGGTCATCCAGGTATCCGATGGTGTGCGTCAACTTGATCGTCGGCGCATCTTTCTCTATCGTCCACGGACTCTTGATACCCGCGCGGTCCATACCGATCGTCGAACCCGGCGAGTACTCGAAATCAACCATCGCCTCGTAGTTGCGGTACGAACCGATAGGCGTTGTGCTCTTATCATAGGTCGTATCGCCCTTCACCGGATCGACGTTCATCGTCCAGTTCACTTTGTCGTAGCGCAATGCTCCCGCCGCGCGGTTGTTCGTGAAGTCGAAATGCGTGGAGAGAATCATGTTATTGCGCCACTCTTTCATATACTCCACTTTGGCATGGAATACATACTGGGCAAACGGCATCGTCGGCGTGCCGAAGGGGATAGACATGAGGATGTTATCGCGTCGAACGACATCCGTCAACTGTCCCGGTTCCTCTACGTCGTATTGACCCGTGAACTGAATATGATGCTTCAGACGACCGTCGTACGGATGATACTCGTGCTTTCCGAAGGTGTAGATGAACGTGCCGCTGTATTTGGGCAGCAGGTCTTTCGTTCCGAAGGCGACGTAGCCGCGGAAGAAGATCTGGTCGTGTAAGCGGGCGGTCGAGATACCTCCGAAACGCAGACGTACACCTTCCAGCATGTTCCAGCTGATGAAGTTATAGATCGGTCCGATATCGAACTTACTGAGGTACATAAACTCCGCCTTACGCGTCGGAATATACTCCGTCGTCACGGCGTTGACGAACAGCGCCAGACTGTTGAACTTCGGCGTGCTGGTGAACTCGCGCACCAGGTCCACTACCGAACTCTCGTATTTCGTCAGCGGCTCCGGACGCATTTCATCCGTCCAATCCCCTTCCCATACCAGTTCCGCGGTCGAGTCGTTCTTCTCCGCTTCCGCACCGGTGTTCAAGGGCGAGAAAGTCTCTTTCGGTATAGGTGTCTCTAAGTCCCACGCGGTGTAGATCTTCGTCTGCCGCGCGAGCATGCCGCGTTTGTTGTTGAAGATATAGAACTTCGCGTACGTCGTCGTTCTGTCCGGTGCCCAAAGGCCGTTCTCCAACTGCTTGTAGCTGTGCTCAATAGAGAAATTGCTTACGAAGTTAAGGTTGATATCCGGCGGCACGTTGATCGTGTATTTCTTCAATCGGTACGTGCTGTCGTTCACAATATAGAGGTGACCCGTGAAGCCGTAGCTCTCCGAGTTAACCGGCACAAACGCCAGGTCGATACACGGATAGCCGTCCACCAGGATCGTGTCCATGATATAGTATTGGTAAAACGTCACGGCGAGCGTCGAACTCAACGGCGAGACGAAGCGGTTGAACAGCAGGTTCATGCTGTTGTCGTTGATGTCCACGTCCTTGAAGATCGCGTCCACGTTCTTCTGGAACGACTCCGAACCGATCACACTCTCGATACCGAAGATACGCTTCTTATCCAGCACTTTCTTCTCGCGGTGCGGCTTGCGCTGGTAGTACTCCGTGTTCAAGTGCTCGCGGATACTTACCGTCACGTTCGGATACACACCCGTCGTGTCGATGTATTTCTGTACGAACGCAAAGTCTTTCCAGAACGGCTTCTTCCAATTGACTTTGATGTTATCCAGCGCAAACGACATACGTGCGTAGCTGTTGGCCTTATACTGGTCCACCGTCAGCACGCAGTGCTTGTCTTTGTTGGCAATCACGTTCTTGATCAACTCTACTGCCGGGTTGCCTTTGCGCTTGTACTCGCGCTTGCGGTTCTTCGGCGTCACGACGATATCTTGCAATCCGTATACGTCCGGCGTCATCTTCACCTTCACGTTCTTGCGGTTCTGACCCTTACGCAGCGTCAGCAACTCCGTCTTAAATCCTATCATCTGGAAATTCAATGACGTATAACCTTGCGTGTTGCTGATGCTGAAGTTTCCGTCGATGTCACTCGTCGTACCTACCTCCGAAGGCACCACGCCCTTGTTGGTCGTGGACTTGAGGAAGTATATCTGTACGAAGGGCAGGGTCTCGCCGGTGTCGCCGTCTACAACTATACCCGAGATACTCGTGCGTCCCGGGTCTTCCTGCGCCATCACCATCCCGGCGAAGCACAAGAATAAACAAATAATATATATTCTAAAATTCACTTTCATTCCCTCATTCATTCTTGTCGTCTCAGACTTTCCTCGTGGATACTATTCCACACTTGTTTTACAAACTCATTGTCTAATCCCAACTCTTCACTCTTAGTTCTTAGCTTTTCAACTATTTCTTTATATCGCTCCGGCTGCAGCGGTGCTACGCCATGCGCTTTCTTCCATTCGCCAATCCGTGCACTCACGTCCATGCGCGCCGCAATCGTCTCCCATAACCGCTCGTCCAACTCATCTATCTCCGCCCGCAGCCAATTGAGCTCAATATCTTCTAGGCTTCCTATGGCTCCTATGGCTCCTAGGGTTCCTAGGGCTTCCGGGCTTATCTGTTGTCGGGCGTCGCTCAGCGCCGCTTCGGGCTTATAATGCACCTCTATCATCGCGCCGTCGAGTCCCAGTTCTGCGATCTTGCCCATCAGCTCCGGCACTTTGCTTGCATCGCCGCTCATATGACTCGGGTCGAGTAGCATCGGTATGTCCGGCCGCGCGATCCGTACCTTATGCGCCATCGCCCAACACGGCTGATGACCGCATCCGCGATGAACCGCCATCACCGGAACACCCGTCTTTTCCAACCGCTCTATATTCCCCAACCACAACGCCGCGTCGGCATTCACGGGATTCTTAATGAGAATTCCCTTCAGATTACTCAGAATATTCGGATTACTCCGATTACTCAGACTATCTGCTATCGCCTGTACCGCAAGCGGGTTGGCGCTGGTCCTTGCTCCTATCCACAGATAGTCCACGCCGGCCTCCAGCGCTGCAGCTACGTGTTCGGGTGTCGCTACCTCCGTGGCAATCGCCATGCTGTAGGTTCGCTTTACTTCGGCGAGCCACGCTAGCGCCTGCGCACCTGCGCCCTGAAACGTGCTCGGGCTCGTGCGCGGTTTCCACACGCCCGCGCGAAAAATAAAACGGCTATTAGCGATCGCCTCCGCGGTCGCTAATACCTGCTCGCGACTCTCTGCCGCGCACGGTCCTACTATGTATATCGGATCGCTGATAACTTAATAAGTAAGCACCATTCGGAAGTAAATCGTCTGAGGCAAGACCGGTTTGCCGGTGCTGTCGTAGTAATAGTCGGAGTTCGTCAACTGGATATCCAGATAACCCAAACCTACCACATAGTCAAGCGCCTGTGAGTAATAATACGGTGTGTTCACCGGAATAATCTCCGAGAGGAACGTACTCGTCGGCAGCGGCACTTGATAAGCGCTCGTCTTGCCTTTCTCAAACTCGCGGCAAACGGTGAAATGGCCGTTGTTGTAGATATCTTCTGTGATATCCGGCACAGCGATGTGGCAGTAGTACTGACCCGTCTGATCGTCGAAATTCCAATCCGCCTGATTCACGCGCAGGTCTAAGATCACGTCGTTCGCCTGCAGACGGAAATCCATACCCTCCGGCTTCTCTTGACCGTACAGGTGGTCGGAGTTCGTCAACTGGATATCGACGTATCCCACGCTGATGCGGTAGTCAATGTACTGCGTGTAGTAGTTGATCATCTCCTCTCTGGCGGTGTCGGTATAGAAACGACTCACCGGCAGTACAGCTTGGAATTTCTCATCCTTGCTGCGCTCTACTTCGCAATAGACTGCCCACTGGCCGTAGTTATATACATACGACGTGATCTCCGGCATCTTGAAGCGGGCATAGAACTGCAACGCCGTGCTGTCGAACTTCCATGCCTCGGGCTGTACAGCCAGGTCAATCACCTTCTTGTGGTAATAGCACTCCGGCGTGTTGTCTTGACAACTTACCAGCATCATCCCGCATACTGCGATCAATAAAAATAGTTTACTTTTCATATTTCCGTAACCTTTGCGGCCGCAAAGGTACTGCTTTTTTCTGACATACGCAAGAATTTTGTAACATTTTTATTTGCACATGTCATTTTTTTTGTGTAATTTTGCGGCGCAAAATTGTTGAACATGAGACTATCGGAAATAAAACAGGCTATCGGATCGCTTGCTACGGTGACGGGCGAGGACTCGCTCGAGATACGTCACCTGCTGACGGATAGCCGCCAACTCAAGTCCCCGCAGGACACCCTTTTCTTCGCCATCAAGACGGACAAGAACGATGGTGCCAACTACATCCCTGAACTGCAATCCAAAGGCGTGCAAGCCTTCGTGACGGGTGACGCCCTCGCGGCACTCCAAGCCCTCGCGGCCTACGTCCGCAGCCAGTTCACCGGCACCGTCATCGGCATCACCGGCTCGAACGGAAAGACGGTCGTCAAAGAATGGCTCTACCAGCTCCTCAAAGACGACTATTCCGTCGTTCGTTCGCCTAAGTCCTATAACTCGCAGATAGGCGTACCGCTGTCTGTATGGCAGCTCGCAAATACCAAACCGCAGATAGCGATCTTCGAGGCGGGAATCTCACAACCCGGTGAAATGGAGAAGTTAGAGCGTATCATCCGTCCTACTATCGGAGTGATCACCTATATCGGGCATGAGCACGACGAGAACTTCGCCTCGCTCGAGCAGAAACGCGAAGAGAAGAACAAACTCTTCGTGCATTCGACCACCGTCATCGAAGACCCGACCCACCAGAACGTACGCACTTGTGCAGCAGTGATGCGGGTGCTGGGCTACGACGAAGAGACGATAACCAGTCGTATTCAGCAGCAGACCCATGAGACGGTGCTCAAAGTGAACCTCTCGGCCCTCGTCGATAACGTCCGCTATTTCCGCTCCAAACTGAAACCGACGACCAAACTGACCTGCATGGTTAAGGCCTTCGCCTATGGCGCAGGCAGTGTGGAGGTCAGCAAAGCCTTGCAGGCTTCGGGCCTCGTGGACTACCTCGCCGTGGCGGTGGCGGACGAAGGTGTCGAACTGCGCCGCGCAGGCATCACGCTGCCCATCATCATCATGGACCCCGAAGTCGCAGCCATGGACCTCATCCTCGAGAACAACCTCGAGCCGAACGTCTATTCCCATCAGTCGCTCAAGACCGTCATCGCGGCGGCAGAAAGCAAGGGACTGGAGAATATACCTATCCATATCAAGATCGACTCGGGCATGCACCGCTTGGGCTTCTATCGCGAAGACATGCCTTGGCTCATCGACCGCCTGACCCATCAGAAAGCGGTGCGCGTAGCATCCGTCTTCTCCCACCTTGCCGGCTCCGACGAAGCCCAGTTCGATGACTTCACCCTCTCGCAAATCAAATACTTCGACGCCTGCGCCGAAGAACTCAAAGCAGGGCTACGCGCCGCAGGGATGTCTGGCTCCGGAGCCTCTCCGGCGGTTATTAAACATATTTGTAACAGTGCAGGTATTGAGCGCTTTAGCGATTACCAATTCGATATGTGCCGTCTCGGCATCGGTCTCTACGGTTTCTCGTTCGTCGGCGCGCACTTACGCAACGTATGCACGCTGGAGACCACTATCCTCTCTGTCAAGACCGTCAAAGCCGGTGAGACCATTGGCTACGGCCGGCATACCACGCTCGCCGAAGACCGCACCATCGCCGTCATTCCTATCGGCTATGCCGATGGTTTCGACCGCCGCTTCTCGAACTACGGCGGCGAGGTTTGGGTGCGCGGCAAGCGCTGTCCGGTGGTAGGCAATGTGTGCATGGACCAAGCCATGGTGGATGTCACCGGCGCCGACGCCCGTCCGGGCGACATCGTCGAGGTATTTGGCGAACACATGCCGCTGGAGGAACTGGCCGACAAACTCGGTACGATCACATACGAAATACTAACTTCTGTCTCCCGCCGTGTCCAACGTATCTATTTCTACGAATAAACTGACGATCGGTTACCGGGCAACGTCCGGAGACGAACATGTCGTTCAGACCGATCTCTCTTTCTCGCTCCGCGCGGGGGAGATGGTGTGCATGCTCGGACCCAACGGTTGTGGCAAATCAACCCTCTTGCGCACCCTCGCAGGACTGCAACCCGCCCTCAGCGGCGAGTACACCCATTGCGATACGAAGCACATCGCGTTGGTGCTAACAGAAAGATTGTCGATGGATAACACCACCGTGCACGACGTCGTCGCCATGGGCCGCTACCCCTATACCTCGTTCCTCGGTGGCCTCACCGAAACCGACGAAGCGATCATCGCAGAGTCTCTCCGGCAAGTGGGCTTCGAAAATCGAGAATCGAAAATCGAGAACTCTTTCTTCAACGCCCATTCGGACGGCGAGAAACAGCGTATCCTGATTGCCAAAGCTTTGGCTCAGCAGACACCGATCATCTTACTCGATGAACCCACGGCCCACCTGGACTTACCGCATCGCATCTTAATCCTGCGCCTGTTGCGCAACCTCGCGCACGAGCAATCGAAGACGGTGCTGATCTCCACCCACGAACTGGACCTCGCCCTCGCGCTCAGTGATCGTATTCTGCTGATGACGCCCGGACACGGCATCCAACTCGACACTGCCGCCAACCTAAAGAAAACAGACGCTTTTACGTCCGCTTTCGGCATGGATATATTCGACTTACAAACTAACCTTTAAATACATAATTATCTTATGAGAGTTCGATTTTTACTCCTACTGACCTTGATGGTGAGTATGACTTATGCTCAAACGCCCAATGCGGCGCAGGTAAGTGTACGCAGTCTGGCTAAATCTGACAAAACAGAACTGAGTATTGTGCGCTTGGATCGCATTAAGATGTGTCTCAATGCGCAGCACCAAGTGCAAGCCGTTTTTGTTTTCGAAGACCACGAAGACATGGTTTTTGACGACGTGCAAGTGATTCATTTCCTCACGGGAAAGGACGCCGCGGAGGTCAATGATGAAGCTACCGCTCTGGAGACCATTCCTACGACGACGATTCGTGTGTATCCGAACCCTTCGGCCGACATCATTCATATCTCCGGCATGGAGGAGAACAGCCGTGGTGCGGTCATCTCGATTAGCGGTCAGCGCGTGTGCGAGTTTGACGGCCGTAATACGACCATGGATGTCTCCGGTTGGGCAAACGGCACCTATCTGATTCGTGTAGATAACCAGGTTTTTAAACTCATCAAACAATAAGCGCTATGAAAAAGTCTATCTTAAGTTTGGTTTTAGCATGCTTGTTCTTGGGAGCGCAGGCAGAAGAGATGTGGCATGTAATAGGCACGAATGACTATGCGCGCAAGCAATGCGTGGAGAAGATCAAGGTCTTTGCCGATAGTACCAGCGGTACGGATTATTATTTCCAGAATATCCCTTGGCACCCCGGCGAGGCCGACCTGGACAGCCTGTTCTTCATGGTGTTTGACCGTTTGACACAGACGGGTTCGAGAATGCCGACGGGCTATTCTGATATCGGCGCGTTAGATGAAGGCGAATCCGGTTTCTATCGTTCCACTTGGATGCTCAATGAGTATCCGGCGGATGGCGGATGGTGGATCTGGGACGATGGCGGTGTGAGCGACTTGCAGGGATGTACCTGGACGGAAAACACCTCTGTCATCACCAGCGCGTATATGCGTCTGTTGTATAACCTGCACCTGCAAAACACCTATCTGCACATAGCGGATAGTCTGAATGTGCGTCCGGAGCAGCGCGCGCAGGTTCGTTTTGTTCGTGCCTTAACGGCATGGTATCTGTTGGATCTGTTCCCCAGTTCGCATTTTCGCACGCAGCCGGGTATAGATGTCAACGCCGTGATAAGTCGCGCGGAGCTGTATGCATGGTTGGAGAACGAGTTGCAGGATTTGGTGAATACGCTGCCACAGCCTGAGAAGCGCCCCAGTCTCTATCAAGTGGATAAGATGGCCGCTAACTTGCTTCTGGCGCGTCTGTACCTCAATGCCGAGGTCTATACCGGTACGGCGCAATGGCAGAAAGCATCGTACTATGCCCAGCAAGTGATGAACAGCATGTACTGCCTCCATACCACCAATGGCACCTATTCGGCATATCAGCAGTTGTTTATGGGCGATAATGATGTCAATGGCGCTGCGCAAGAGGTGCTGCTGATGCTCAAGCAAGACGGCTTGACGACTTATGGTTATGGCGGATCGATCTATGTGATCAATATGTCTCGCGACTATGGTATGCCGGCTTACTGCACAGCCAGTCCTTGGTATTGCTGGCGCGCCGGTTACCGCTTGATACAAGCTTTTGCTTCCTCCGACCAAATAGCTTCTGCCCAAGGTACGGAGTTTACGATGCCCGCGCTACTGGGTGACGACCGCGCGATGTTCTTCGCCGATGGTACCTATAAGACGCCGACGATGACGACAAGTGGCGGTTCAACGGAGAGTTTTAAGAGCACGTGGTCTATCAATAAGTTCACCAACCGCTATTCGATTGATCCGATGGATGGTTCGTCTTGTTCCGGCTCTTCCGATCAGTGGCCGGACACGGACCTGCCGCTCATGCGTGTAGCGGAGGCCTATCTGACCTTTGCGGAGGCGCAGTTCCGTATGGGTAATGCGGCGGACGCGCGGGAGATTATTAATAATACGATTCGCGCCCGTGCGCACGCAGCGCCGCTGCAGTCACTGAGCCTGGATATTTTATTGGACGAGTGGCAGCGTGAGTTCTATAGCGAAGGACGCCGTCGTGTGGACCTCATCCGTTTTCAGCAGTTTGCTTCCCCGAGCGCCACGCGCACCTGGGAGGGACATAGCAATATCACCGATGAGAGCCGGAATACCTATCCTATGCCGGATCTCCTGGCTAAATTCCCTCGCTTTAGCAACGAGCCGCGCTATTTCGCTTACTTTGCGAGCCGCGAGGCAGAACCCTTGGATCCGACGAAGGGTGTGAAGTGCGACAGTTGTAATACGGGCGAGACGTATTATGATGTAGCTACGAACACGGTCTATTCGGTCAATCAATCGAACTACGGTTTAGGAGGTGGAGGTCTGCTTCAGGGCCGGACGTTTGAACTGACGGAGACGGACACGCTGCAGGTTGAGTTGGCCGAGTTCCCGTATCAGGTGCCGGAGTTCGGTCAAGCGCTGCCTGCGGTTACCCCGCAGAGCGATGCGTTTACGATCATGGTACACACACAGACCGACTGCGGTTCGGATCTCGTGGTATTGGGCGATTATTTGAACGCAGAGGGCGAATGGATCTATAGCCGAAACAAGCCATGGAACCATCCGGTGACCGGTACCGTCAACAGTCAGCATTTTACGCATTTCGATCCTATAGGCGACGGATGGTACAAAGCGGTTATCTATCCTATCAATGAGTTTGATACGTCCTTTGTCAACCCCGGATACGCACATGTTACCGGCATCGCAGTGATGTCAAAAGTGAGTGGCAGACCGGTAACCATCAGTGATGTGCATAAAGTCGGCGGTGTGGTGAACAACTATATGGAGATAAGGGGCGCGATTGAGTTCTACTTCTCGCAACTGGCTACCTATGAGGACCCGACGTACGGAACCCTGTATTATTCGGCTATGAACACCGACCGGGTAGTGTACCTCTCTGCGCCGGAAGTGGATGTTCCGCAGAAACCCGACGTCCCGGATGTCACGCCTACGCCGAATGCGGTAACCCTCATGATCAAGTTCGATGTGGCGCCGACAGAGGGCTATGAGATTCGCTTTGTGGGAGACTACGGAGAGCTTGCTACGTCTTGGGATTTGACTACCGCCAAGAAGATGACGCCTGTCGGCGATGGATGGTACCAGATCGTGCTGAAGCCGAATGCGGAAGGAACGATCACCGGCCGTCCGATCCAGGTGAAAGACGATGATCTCAATTGGGCATATGACTGGGCGCATACGCGCGGTCAAATCGTCAGTGTATGGAACGTGCAGGAGCGAATGATTCAAAACTCCGGTTACGACGAGTACAACGTCGTGTTCAACCAAGAGGATGTAGCCGAAGCATCGGTCGTTTACCTGAAATGTAGAGCATGGAATGAAGTGCCTGTCGTTCCGACGGAATATACCGTCACCGTCACGCTGCCGACCTTCTGCGAAGCCTTTGATGCAGAGATAGTAGGTACGTTCAATGAGTGGGGAAGTGGTACCGCGATACCTCTCCAGCAGGTAGAAGGCAACACCTATCGAGCTTCTTTCTATGCCAAACCCGGTGCGGAGTGGACCATCCGCGAAGTAGGAAATTGGGAAAACCAGATTGAGTACGTTTACCAAACCAAATTCATTCCTCCAATGACCTTTGTCAAGGAATGGACCACAATAGCCCATCAGACCTTGACCGACGAACTCCAGATCGTGTTAGACTATAGCGATGCGGGAAATTATCGTTGGAGTAAATGTGCGGAATAGAACGATTAGATTCGTTCCGCGTAGAAAAGAGTCGGCTTGCCGGCTACGCGACAACCGATGACAAAAGCTGTGCCTCCATCGCGGAGGTGCAGCTTTTTCTTTAGCGCCTCCGGCGTCAAAGGGTAGTTGCGGCAAAGGACGTTGGCTTGATTCAACTCCTTCATTCTTTCATCTTTCACTCCTTCACTCTTTATCTCCCATACTCTTCCGGGAAAATCCGGCACGAGTAGGTCCGAGCAATAAAGATGAGTATTGACGTCGAGTTTGGAGAGCCCGAACCGTGCGCCCACTAACTTATAAGCTCCGGCCTTTAATATCGCCGCATTCGGCTCATAGAGGTATTTCCCCGAATATTCCGAATACTCGGAATACTCCGATATCGCCCCTGCTTCTGCATCGCGGGCGAACACAAAAGCCTGCTCCTTTTTTGCCAAATCAATCGCAGTAATTTGTCCTGAACCGCCGCTAAGAAGCAACAACTCTTTGACCTCGTTTTTGACAGCTACTACATACACGTCCCAGTTGACCTGCGAAAGCGCTTTGACGGCTTGCGTCAGATCGAGCATCGGCGAGAGTTTGAGTAGCAATCGTTTGCCGTGCGCGAGTAGAGTAGGGAGCAACTCCACCACATTCGGCGTGCAGTCCTCGAGCCGAAAGACTTTTCCGCCGTGACTATCCCGTCTCGCCGGATCCAGAAAGATAAGATCGTATTGACCGGCTGAGGCTAAGAACTCTTCAGCGGTACTATTATGAATCGTAATAGGCTTATTGGCAAAGTTATGTTCGGCTATCCTACACAACTCTGCGTTTTGCTCTATATAATCTATTGAAGAAAAAGAATCGTTTAGAAAGTAGGTGTCCACTCCGTAGCCACCCGTCAAGTCCACCATCGTCTCGCCGCTGACTAAACTCGCTTTGTATCGTGCGGTTTCTTCCGACGAACATTGTTCGCAACTCAGCCGAACGGGGTACCACCAATCGTCCATCGCCGCGAACGTCGGCAGTTTGTCTGCGGTCCGTTCACGTCCTTCCACTTGCTGCAGCATCCAACGCCATTCGTCGTCGCTCAAGTGCTTGTATTTATTGCGCTGGAGCGCTAAATCAGCAATCATCAATCAGCAATCATCAATTGAGTATTCGGGTAATAATACGAAAGGATTTCTTCGTATCGATGTCCTTCGCTCGCCATCACCGCTGCACCGATCTGACACAGTCCTGCGCCGTGTCCCCATCCGTGTCCGGAAAGGTGAAAGGTGAAAGATGAAAGATGAGAGGACTTTTCAACCTCAAACCAAGAACTATATAAACAAGTAGGCGAAAGCCAGAGACGGATTTTTAACTCTTTTCCGATGATTTCGGTGTGCTTGGTACCGACGATTTTCAGTTCGTAAATACGTCCCGACGCTCCGCGTTTGAGAGGAATAAGGTCTGTAATAGTGCCGAAGTCAATGCCGGATTTCGTGCGAATGATGTCACTCAGTTCTTCGGCGGTGTAGGAGACGCGCCAGTCATGAAAATCCTTGGTCTCTTGGTCGTAGTCATTGAGCACCAACCGCAGCACTTTCGGCGAAGGGCTCTTGCAGTAGTCGCAAGTCACGGACTGGATGTACGGCACGTCGATGTCTTCCCAACACGTCCGCCATACCTCCGTCTTTCCGCCGCAACACTTATAGTACCGGCAGTCGCATACCGCGCCGTTGTACGTCAGCACTTGTCCTGCCGTCTCGCGCACCGCCTGTACCGCCCGATCATTCATTCGGCGCAAACCCTCATAGCGCTGGCAATGGTCGTCGGCGCAGACGTCATAACCCTCGTGGTTGGGGTGCTCCATCGCCCGTATCGCCCAACTCCGACTGATGACCGCGTGGGCTTTGAGCAACTCCATCGGACTGTTGGCATTCATCTCCGAACTGATCACCGAGCACAGGTAGTCCTCCAGGTCGATGGTGTTGATAGCCGTTTGCGTATCATCCGCATTGTCGCGTATCTCCAACCGCCCCGCAAACTCCTGGTCTTCGTGCCGGTCCCAATGAAAACCGATACCTATCCGCACGTTCTTCAGTACGAACGTGTGTTCCCGCTGCTCAAACTCGATCTTTGGCGCCGTTAATATGCCAACTCTAATGTACAATGTACAATTTACAATTTACAATTGTTCATTCGAGCCACTAACTCGAATGAACGTAACCGGTCTTTATACCAGTTATTGCGGTTCATGGCGATGATATCGCAGTTTGCGTCGGAGTTGTCTTCCCATCGCCGGCAGTTATATACCACGTCGTAGATACGTCCGATCGGCCAGTCGCGACTGATACGCAGACCTACCGCATAGTCTTCGCCGTACTTGGTCGTCGGATAATTGATCGTGCGCAGCAGCGGCACATAGAACCCGCGCGGAGCACCGAGACCGTTGATGCGCAATGCATTATTTCGGCCGTTGTCGTCGGTCCACTCTCTATGGTCTATCACGCCCGGTGGCAAGGTCTCACCGGCCATGTTCGTCAACTGGTACGTACCAATCACCATGCCGTAAAGGCATTTACCATTTGGACATGTACCATTTACCATTTCAAAGGTGTCAATGAATTTCTGCACGGTCGTCTCGTCGAAATAGGTGTCGTCGCTATCCAACTGGATGGCGTACTTGCCGCACCGCGGGTCGTGAATCGCGACGTTCCAGTTGCCGCCTATCGCGTGCCAGGTCTTATCCTGCGCAATAAATATTAAATCTTCATTCTTCAATCTCAAATCTTCAATGATTTGAGAAGTTCCATCCGTCGAGTTATCGTCTACGACGATCACGTTGAACGAGTAGGGAGCCCTTACTTTCTGCGCGAGGGCGGAGTGGATGGCATCGGCTATCGTACGCGCGCGGTTCTTACAAGGTATGATCACGCTCGCCGTCACCGGATAGTCAGTGGCCTCCGGCAGCGCCTTATACGCACCCGGTTTCAGGTACGCACCGATACGCTTCAGGTGCGCCGTCACGCATTGCTCCATCTCTACCTGCACGGCGCGGTTGCGCGGATCGACGTAGTCGAACAGCTTCTCGCCGGACTTACGCGTGTCGGTCTCTACCTCGTAATAGAGGTATTCGGGCACATGGCTGATTGCTGATTGCTGATTGCTTGACTTGCCCGCAACCGCAAGTCATATAGTCCTGCGAACTCATACTCCGTGTCCATCGCGGCGACGAGGGCTTTCAGTTTTTCGGTGTCCCACAGCAGTACCGCGCCGAAGTCGAAGTCATCGCGCAGCGCACCGATTTGGTAGTCTATCACCGGCGCTTCGGAAACTTGCCACTTTTCACCAAGCGACTCGCCTTCTTCTTTCAACTTTAAACTTTCAACTTTAAACTTATTGAATCTATCCGCGTACACCATCGTCGCACCCGTCATCTCCATCACTTGCACCATGCGCTCCTGTCCCAGATATACCCATTCGATATCCGGCTTCAACGAGATCATCGTATAAGGCTTCGTCGCCTTCTGAGCGATCTCTTTAATGGCTTTGGTCGAGCATACCCTGCCCGGCAAATAAAACGTATCTATCATGTCATTCACCATTTACCATTTACCATTTACATCGTCGTCGGTACGACGGAGTTTCTGTGAAACTCTTTCAGTCCTTCAATCGGGTCTTTTAGGATCGTGCCGAGCGGCAGTCCTTCGGCGCGCATCGCCTCCTCGAGTATCGGGCGGTAGTAATAGGCTATCGAACCTACGAAACCAACGCCATTTACCATTTGGTCATTTACCATTTGGTCATTTTTAGCGAAGTACTGCTTCAAATTGCGGCGGATGAACTGCACGAAATGGTCGTACACGAGTGCATGTATCCGCTGGTCTTCGATATGGTCCGCGCAGAACTTCGACAACTTTGCCAGGAACCGGTTCGGGAAGGGTTGACGGTACACGCGTTCGATGATATCCGCCATCGAGGTATTTTGCTCTTTGAAAAAGAGTTCTTTCAGATTTTCCTTTGTACTTTGTACATTGTCCCCTTGTACATCCAACTGATTCTTTAGCAGGTCACCTACGAGTCGCTTGCCCAGCACGGCTGCGGACCCCTCGTCGCCGAGGATATACCCGAGCGAAGGCACGCACCATTCGATTGTCTCGCCGTTATAGAAACAGCTGCCGCTGCCCGTGCCGAGGATGCACGCCACGCCGGTGTTACGGTTCAGCAGTCCCCGCGCAGCACCGAGCATGTCGGATTCTACACTCACTTCCGCTTTCTTGAACACCCCTTCGAGCGCGCGCTGTACAAACACTTTCTTCTCCGGCGTACAACCTGCGCCGTAAAAAAACACGTGCGTCAGCGTTCCTGCCCATAGGAGCGAACTGATCTGCGGCAACAGCTGGTTGCATATACTGTTCCGCATCGCGTCGCATGTCTGAAAAAGCGGATTGATACCATCGGTGAACACGTCCGAGCACTGCCCGCTCGCCGTCACCAAACACCAATGCACTTTGGTGCTTCCGCTGTCTGCTAATAGAATCATAGAACGATGAATTATCAATTTTGCGCTGCAAAATTACACAAAAAAAATGACATACGCAAGGGAAACAGAAAAATAACAAAAAAAGAGCCTCTCATGTAAGAGAGACTCCTTCCTGAATGGGGTTCCCAATGTAACTCATAGAGTTGCAGTGGGGGAGCGCTACGCACTGCCTAAGAAGTTAGAATGCGTCGGCTGGGTCGCCGCCTTCCGGAGTGGTTGGAGGCATGCCGGGGAGAACGATCTTTGTACCGCCGCCGCTGGCGCATAACACGCTGCTATAATTCAAAACCTGCTCAAGTGTTGAGGGAGAAATATATTGCTTTTTCATAATCGTAACCAGTTTAATCATTTAACAATTTGACCTTGCGCATTGTAGAACGTACCGTTCTTCTCGATGACGAGTTGTCCGTTGAGGATACGTTTCTGAGCAGGGCGGGTGTTCTCGATATTATCAAGCGCCTGCGCCTGATCTTCTTTCTTCACGATGTGTGCCGCTTTGGCTTTCTGCGCCGCGCCCTTCACTTCGAAGTATGCGCGGAAACCATTGATGGGGTGCGCTACGTTCGGCCAGAAGAGGCTGTTACTTGCTCCCAAGCAAAGGATGTTACGGTTACCCACCTCTAAGTTTGTCGGAGCGAACGTACCTTTGAAGTCAATGAAGGACGTCTCAATATCCACCGGTGCGGTTGCACCAATCGTCACGCCTTCGAACGAGGGGTTGGTTACCTCAACAGAAGGCTTGAGCAAGTATGGTTTGCCGGCTTCGAGAGAGGTCACTTTGCTGAACTCGAGGCTCAGTACATCGTCCTCCAAAGAGGAAGACACAAACTCCTCGAGGTCATAGCCCGCGCCGAAGATATCTTCCAATTGGTCATTATCCAATGCGAACGGCAGACAGAACGTGTTGAACTGCGACGAGGTCAGCGAACGGGTGAGGTTGACGTCAACCATTTGACCGGAGTAGGTACCGATGGCAGTATTAGTATTATTTTCCGACAAAGAAATAACAGGATAGAATTCCGCTTCGGTCTCTCCCATTTTAATATTCAAAGAAGTGTTGGCAGACACAAAGTAGTCTTTCGGATCTGCTCCGTTCATGTTTGCCCAACCGGAAGTAATTACACTTTTTCCGCTCTTATAGACTGAATAAGGCTCAGAGTTTGTCAGCGGTTTTTCGGACTCAATCGTGATATATTTGTTAGAACCCAAATAGATGTCAGCATGATAAGATGTAAATGTCAGTGCGCCGGATAATTTGAGCGTTCCGTTGTTATAAATGGCATTGGAAAGCGATTTATCATCCGGATCATCATCTTCTTCATAAGAGCCATACAAGTTTTGAATAGTTCCTTCGCTCAAGACCAGTGTACCGCCATTTTCAATATTAATCAATCCATATTCTGGGTAATTGGCAACAAAATATCCATAAATACGACCTCCGCCCTCATTATCATAGATAGCGAAAGTAGCCCCATCTTTTACTTGAATACTATTCGTTTCTGTATAAACCTCATGACCATTGAGACAAAGGTTGATATTTTCAGTCACATTCCAATCAGAAGCCAATTCCACGTCAGTATTCAGGAAGTAGTTGCCGGACGTAGGCAGCGCAGCGGGATTAGACCACGGCTCAAAGGTAATACCATCGTGAATATGCGGGGCTAAAGTAGTAAAGGAAAGAGGTTCTGACCAGTCGCTGTTACCGACAGCATTGACGGCACGAACGCGCACGTAATAGGTCGTGCTTGCAGTAAGTCCAGTCCAACTATAAGATGTACCGGAAATAGAAGAAGCCAAAGCACTCCAATCTTCACCATTGGTACTCGATTGCAATTCATAGGAAGATGCGCTAGATGCAGTATTCCAACTCAATAATGCGGAAGTGTTCGAAATGTCGCTTGCTGCTAATCCTGTTGGAACTGAAGGGGCAGGTAGAGATGATATGGAAAAAGTAACTTTTGGGACATAACTGCGTTGAGATTTTTGACTCGATTCTGTTAAATTGTCTGCATTAAATTTACCATAGAATTCACCTAACTTGCCTGAAAAATCATATGAATCACTACTTGTATTTATCCAACTAGCTCGTTCGTCACTACTAGTTGTCCAATATGTATCTAGGAAACGAGGATGACTTACACTCCCTGCGTTTGTTTTTGTGGAAACAATGTGGAAACGTAAATTAGTAGAAGCATGAGTAGTCGCGGATTTATCAACTAAAGTCATTACAATATTTTTTGTGCCGCTCCAAGCAAAATTATTTACATTGAATGTAAGTGTCACCTCTTTTACTGTTGGCGAAGTAACCTCTTCTGTTGCTAATGTGCCTTCAAATACCTTAACACCGGCTTTATTATCATTATCATATAAGAAATATGACAAATACTTATCCCGTGTGACGTCGTAAATATCTTGATAGGGAAAGTTATGCATTGGATACTCATCAATGTCAGACTCCATTAGATAAATTACGATATTTCGCGGAGTAATTGCCGATGCCGTACCACTCTTTGAAGTATAATAAAAAGTCGCTGCAGTTATATTGCCTGCGGATGCTTCTTGCGCGGTTAAGTCTTCCGCTAAATATATTTGTTGGGTGATAGACCCAAAGAAACTACCTGCACCATCAGTAGTATTGCCCATATAAAGGGGTAATGCCCAACTTGCTACAGGAGATCCGCTAGGGATCGTATAATCCGTCGCCTGTATGCTTACGGATAAAAATAAAAATGCGCAGAGCGCGAGGATAGAGTAGAGTTTTCTCATATGACTAATACATTACAATTTGACAAAATGAACGAAATCGGCTGCAAAGGTAAGCAAAAAAATAGATATACGCAAATTTTATTGTACTTTTTTTTGATTTTTTGGCGCTTTTGTTTGCATATGTCAAAAATTTGTAGTACTTTTGCGCCCAAATTGCAAATAAACAAGGTATGAAAAAGATTTTTGTATTAGTCTGTGCGGCGATGATGGCCGCGACAATGGAAGCCAAGGTTATCCTGACCGAGAGTTTTGATCGCTCTGTAGGTCAGCTCTGTATCGGTACGAACGTCGATATGGGTACCAACACCGACGACTGGTGGAGTTACAGCGGATCGAGTAATTATATCCAGGTGGCGGAGGGTTCGCTCTCTTTCCCGGGCTATGCGAGCTCCGGGAAAGGCAACAAAGCCTATTTAGGCACGTCCGGCGCGGATGACCTGCGCCAATTCACCAAAGAGTACACCAGCGGCAAGGTCTATTTGGCTGCGATAGTGAATGTAGAAACCGTCAAGGGCAGCGCCACCGCGGATTACTGCCTCGCCTTGGGCGATGCGGGCGCAAGCAACATGTACGCACGTCTCTATACGAAGTCCGTGAAAGAAGACGACCAATGGGCAGGATTCCATTTCGGCGTCTCCAAATACAGCGAGTCCGCCTCATATGTAGGCATGACGGAGGAGGTCTATTCTCCGAACACCGACTACCTGATAGTGCTCGAATATGAGTTTGTGGACGGCGAGAAGAACGACACGGCGCGCCTGTATGTCAACCCGACCAAAACGACCACCGTGCCGACGCTGGTATGCGTGCAGTCCGTTCAGTCCGGTAGCGGCGCCGAGCAAGGAGCCAACGCCAAGAACGACGCAAGCAAGATCGCCTCGGTGAACCTGCGTCAAGGCAGCAACACCCCGAAGATATACATCGACGAGATCCAGGTAGCCACAAGTTGGGAGGAACTGTTCTCCGATGAAGGCGGCGACACACCCGGCGGCGACACACCGGAGGAAGATGACCCGCTGATAGTGGATACAGAAGACAACCTGCTGCTGAACAACAGCTTTGAGGAATATAGTTGCAACGCTATGTTCGGTTGCTCGTTTGAAGACTGGAACCTGCCGCTGAACACGGCGAACGCCAACAGCGGGGACAAGCTGGACGGCAACAACTCCATTCAGATCAACCCGTCCATGGCCGCTACGATCGACCAGGGTGTGTTGCTGAACGACGCCTCTTATGCGGCAGGAACGCAGTTCACCCTAACGCTCAACTATAAGATTCTCTCCATGCCGGAAGGCGAATCCTTGAAGATGGACAGCTACTGGGAAGCGGCTGCAGGCGGCGACGCGGAGAGTATCAAAGCGCACGATGCCGAGGTCCTCACGGGTGAGTTGGAGAACGGCACGGCATGGAAACACAAGGTGGTCACCACCTCCAAACCGGCTAAGTCCGCTTATCTGCGTGTACGTGTGAGCGTGCCGAAAAACGCGAAAGTGCTGTTCGACGCATGGGCCTTAGTCAAAGAGGATGCTGCCCCGGGCGAACCGTTCATCGAGGTCACGCCGCTCAAGGTGTCGCCGGTGAACACGACTCTCGGCAATACCGCTACCTTCGAGACCATCCATGTCAAACATGGCAATGTGACGAGCGCGACGACTTTTTATATCGGCGGTGCGGACGCGAGCCAGTTCAGTCTCTCGGCGACGGAGTTGCCAGCCGATCAGACGGACATAGACCTTATTATCACCTACGCACCTGCGAGCGCAGGCACGCACACGGCCGCGCTCATCTTCGATAACGTGCAGCATACGACCATCCTGCCGGATATGATCTCGCTGAGCGGTACATGTACCGACCCGAGCGCCAAGCCCACGATCAGCGTGACGCCGAGCGAAGTGCCCGATTTCGAGGTGCTGGAAGGCAAACAACAGCAACAAACCATCACGCTGAGTAGCGCCAACTGCACGGATTTCATCTATGCTCACGTGGACCATATACAAGGCGAAGCGTTCACCATCGACGGAACGATGTTCAGCAAGAACACCGACGTGACGGTAACCATCACTTTTGCGCCGAAGGTAGCCGGTTCGTACCAATCGACCCTGACCTTCTACTCGGAGGGCGCGGAGAGCGTCATCCTCACGCTGAACGGAACGGGGACCGCCAAAACGCCGGAGACCATTGACTGGCAGACAGACTTTGTGTGGAACGAGTCAAACCCGCTCAGTTGGATGTTCGAGCAATTCGAGAATATCACGCATAACGAGACGCTGATCCTGGAGGGTTGGCAGAACGTGGCAGCCGCCGACCAACGCCCGTGGTGGGGCTTCGACGCGTCCAAGACGCAAATCTTAGAAGGCGACGGCAAGTTCGCGAAAGCGACCGCGTATCAGTTCGGGCAAGAGAGCACCGGTGATTGGGAGATGTGGCTCGTCACACCGCCGCTGGACTTCAAGAATGCCGGCAGTAAGATCTTCGCCTTCAGCGTCATGGGCCAGTACCTCGCGGGCGAAGGCAGCGAGAGCAAACTCGAGATCTATTATATCGATCCTTTAGGGGAGCCGACGGCCTATTTCCAAGACCTGACGGAGAGCTTCGACACCCCGAGAACCAGCGACCGCAGCGAGTCGTGGAGCACCTTCTATCTCGATCTCGCGCCGTTTGCCGAGACCATGGCAGACGTCTTCCATATGGCCTTCCGCTTTGTCGGGCCGAACGGCAACGAGGGCGCAGTGACCTATTATATTGACGATGTCAGCTGGGGTCGTACCGACCTGCCGCTCATCAGTCCGGATGTGGTTCAGATAGCAGAAACGGCCGTGCTGAATGAGGAGAAAGTGATCGGTCAGATCACCGTCAGCACGCAGCACCTCACCGTACCTGTCAACGTAGCGATCAAGGGCGCGAACTATGACAAGTTCCAACTCTCGGCGGAAACACTTCCGGCCGAAGGCGGCGCGATCACCGTAAGTTTCCAGAGTGACGAAACAGGTGTACACGAAGCGTATGTAGAGTTGTCCTGCTCGGAGGCACCGACCGTTTATATTCCTATCTCCGTACTCTGCCAAGCAGCGGAAGGTATCGAGGATGTACAAGGGGACAAGGTACAAAGTACAAAGGTCCTGATCGACGGTGTGCTCTATATCGTCCGTGATGGCAAGGTATATAACGCCCAAGGCGCGCGGGTGAGTGAATAGGGGAGAGTTTTGTTCATTTTGCGATTAGTAATGGACGCCTTTATAGGCACCTCGGCCGCATTTTTTGCGGCCGTTTTTTTCTTTTTCCCTTGCGTATATAAATATTTTTTCGTACCTTCGGCACGCCCCTTCCCCTGATGTGACCCCAAAAAGTTGGACGGATTATTAAATCTATTTGACTTGATTTTGAAAGTGAGTTCGATATTTTACCGGACTCATTTTTAATTTAAGTTTTATACGATTGTTGTTATAGTATCTAATGTACTGTCTCAATGC
>JAFSQV010000087.1 GCA_017446455.1 Paludibacteraceae bacterium | reverse complement strand
GACCCTTGCCTGCAAAAACAAGTTGGATGCGATCTGCATACTTCGAGTACTTTACAGCGTTGATGATGACGTCTTGACGTTTCTCTTGACTCAGACGACCGATCATCATAATTTTAATCGGAGCATCGTCGGCTTTCTTCATGCGAATCATTGCTTTTTTGCGTTCACCAGCCTCCATGAATGCGTCCTGGATACCGTTGCTAATCGGGTGAATCTTCGCCGTATAACCGCGCTCGGCGATCATATTGCCCATAAATTGAGAAGGAACGTGCACGTGACGCACGCGATTGTATATATTGTAGCGGAACGAGCGGTAGAACAACTCATTAAACCACTCCACTTTGCCCATGCTGACCGACGATGTCATGTTCTCCGGCTGGATATGGAAAGCCGCCGTAACGGGTTTGCCGATCTGATTACAGTAATCAATCGCTTCCTTCTCTATACCAAATGGAACAAAAACATGCACGATATCCGCCCAATCGCACGCGGCATGAACAATGTTCTTATCCGTATATGCAAAGCTGAAATCATGCTTGTCGCATAGCGGTTGGAAAATAGGCAGATGAAATTTCGGAATAGTGAAATCACCTTGTGCATCCTTAGGAGTGTCCCAACAAAGCACCCTTACCTCATGTCCTCTTTTACGCAACTCGCCTGCAAAACGCTGCGCAGAAATCGACGTCCCGTTGTTCGTCGTGTAGAAACTGTCAATTACAAATAAAATCCTCATATATTTTGTTGTTTTTGTTATTTTCTTTGGGGTCCCCGAAAATTTTAATTTTTGGGGAGAGGAGGAAGCGCAACCATCATACAAGTTACACAGTAACGCAGTCATGGATTGCCGTTTCCGACGACAAAAGTACTGCTTTACAAGCGATTAGCATTTTTCTAATCCGTGCGAAGATTGTTCTAATTCTACTAATCCGCTTGCACATGTCAAAAAATTGCTGTACCTTTGCACACAAATTGTTTTAATTCGTATATTCAATTCGTACTGTTATGGCTGAAAAACAAGAAAACGAGACCCAAATATTGGTCGATTACTCGGTTTTTAAGTGGATGAGTTATATCCCCGGAGAGACTTCCGTGGACGACATCTCTGTCATGAAATTCAATGGTAGTACGACGGATTTGTTCCGGAAAATGCTCCCAGAAGAGTATTTTACGCCGTGTTACACCTTGCAGTTTGTTACCAGCGGAGAATTTAAAGCCTCTATCAACAACCACACGTACGATCTACATGCGAACGATGGCTATCTGATTATCCCAGAGTTCTTTATGCGGCGCTTGGAACCAACCAGCCAGCAGATGGAACTCTATGTAATCTCCATCTCACGAAAATTTATGGCGGAGATGAATCTCCAATTCCCTTTGTCGCTCATTTCCCATATCTATATCCACCCCGTTTGGCACATGAGCGCAGAGAAGGTGCAAGGTGTTATCCGTTATTTTGACTTGCTGCGTGAAGTGGTGGCCGCGCAAAACCGCACAGCTACGATGTTGCTTGTCCATTCGCTTTTCCATTTTCTGGCAGGGGACATTGCCAACACCAAAATGCATGCGCCATCCATGTCTCGCAACGAAGAGATTACAGGACGTTTCATGCACATGGTGGATGCCAACTGCGAGCAGCACCATGACCTCGACTGGTACGCCGGACAACTTTGCCTTTCTACGCGCTATGTGGCGAACACGGTCAAAGAGACGCTCGGCATGACCGCCAGTTCGTTTATCGAACGCGCACTCATGCAACGCGCCAAAACACTTCTTGTCTCCACGCCTATGCCCATACAGCAAATAGCCGACCAGCTCGGCTTCCAGAACCAATCCCATTTCGGCACATTCTTCAAACGCCACGAAGGAATGAGCCCTGCTGCTTTTAGAAAGCAACAGTAATTGTTCTGATTTTTTTATTTTCCAACGAGGAAGCCTAACCGAAGCTCCTGACGCGCCCTTATAAACAGGCCACGAAACGGCAACACCGGCAGAAGGGTGCAAAAGATTCCTATAGCATGCGGACGATGCAGAAGCTATAGAGCATGCCCAAGAGCATGGTGAATTTGAGCAGTTGCTGGCAGGTCTTGTAGTCGCTCGGGATCTTGGCGGACCAGAGGAGACCGAGTGAGCCAAGGAGCGGGATGACGATGCCGAAGAGGATATAACGCGTGCTGAGACTACTCCAACCTATCGGGAAAGGCAGGACGCGATACCAGAGATGACCGATGATAGCCAGCGTGAGGACGATGAGGGCCGTGACGAAGATCTTCGTCCATAGTTCTCCCCATACCACCGGCATCGAATGGCATTCCAGTTCGCGGTCGCCCATCTGATCCTGCATGTCCTTCACGATCTCGCGAATCCAGGTCAGCAGGAAAGCGAAGAGGGCGAACCCGCCGAGCCAGGCATAGAGATCATGCACGAGGTTGGTATAAGGCAAGATCGTCGCATACAACAGTTGGAGCTGCGCCACATTCGCCAGCGCAACCATCATCGGCGTCATCGCCGCCAAGAGGGCGATAGTCAGGTTTCCGATCATGAAGAGGCGTTTGTAACTGGAGGAATAGAACCAGAGGAGTCCGGGCACGAGGATGAAGATAGAGCCGATGGTCCAACTGCGAAGCAGTACTGCGACCGTCAAGCCGCAGAGCACGCCGAGACCGCTCAAAGCGACACTCAGATGCATGGCGGCGGGTTTGCTAACCGTGCGCGTCACGATGACTTCGTCCGGGCGGTTGATACGGTCTATCTTGACATCAAAATAATCGTTGATGACATACCCTCCGGCAGCTATCAGGACGATGGCCAAGGTGAGCAACAAAAGCACGTACCACGTGAGTTGCTCGCCAAAGGCGAGTTGGTTCAACAGCGGCACAGCTACCCACTTCTCCATCAGCCATACCAGCGCGGCAAGGAAGAGCAGATTGCTCCACCTTACCAAACGCATGATATCATTTATGATTGCTAATTGCAAATTGATGATTTATTTGATTTTTAGGATTACTCCGGTCCAGGCGGGCAGGGTGATCTGCGACTCGCCATCGGGCACAAAGTTCACATCATACCTACCGCCGCGCAGCAGATCAGTTCCTATCGCGCCAGCCTTGCCGTCCAAGCCCAAGTACACAAAAGCGTCATTCGGGATACGGACATTGATACTCTGTTCGCGGTCGTGGAAATTCACCAGTACCAACAGCGTCTCGCCCTTCACGTGACGAAGGAAAGCGAAATGTTGCTGACGGTCAAAACCGATGCTCTGCGCGTAGGTGATATCGTACATCTTGCCTTTCTGAATGGCTTTGTCGTCGCGGGCGATGGTCAACAGGGATTGGTAGAAAGCCCGCAGGTCTTTCTGCTCCGGCGACAGTTTGGCACCATCGAACTTACCTTTGTTCGCCCAAGCCTGGATACTCTTTACACCCCAGTAGTCAAAGATGGTTGTGCGACCGTCGATACCGCTGAAGCCCTCCATATCCATGCCGCGTTCGCCTACTTCCTGACCGGCATAGATCATGAGCGGACACCGGTTGAGGGTAGCCGCCACGATCATCGCGGGTTCGGCACACCGGCCGTCGCCGCAGAAGAATCCGCTGGCCAGACGCTGCTCGTCATGGTTCTCGAGGAAATAGAGCATATGGTGGATACGCGCGTCGCCGTGCTGCATCCACTGACGGGTGATACCATCCGCCGCCCAGCCCTTACTGGTCACGCCGCGCAGGTACTCGTACATACCCACTTTGTCGTACAGATAGTCGAAACCCGCAGCCAAGTACGCGTCGTACTTATACGGGTCGTAGCACTCGCCGATGAAGACGAACTTCTTGTATTTCTTCTTCACCTGCGCGATGGTCCATGCGAAGAACTCCACCGGCACCATCTCGGCCATATCCACACGCACACCATCGATACCTTTGCTTGCCCAGAAAAGCAAGATATTCAGCATCTTAGGCCATACCGAAGGAATCGGATTGAACTGCTTCTCCATACCGCCCTGGTAGAAGACGCCGTAGTTCAGTTTCACGGTCTCGTACCAGTCGTTCTCCGACGGATGACTCGTGAAACAGTCATTACCGGTAACCTTCGCAGGATACTCGTCGTAGCCCTGCAAGTCCTTATCCATGGTGAAGTGTTCTCCGGGGAGGTAGTAGAAGTCATTGAGCGGGGAGAAAGCCCACTCGGGATGATCGCCTTCGCCCAGGTCCTTGACGGAAGCGGGTTTGCAGGCACTCTTGTACTCACGACTGACGTGGTTCGGCACGAAGTCGATGATGACGCCCAAGCCGGCATCATGGGTGCGCTTCACGAGCGCTTCGAACTCCTCCATGCGTTTGGATTCGTTCTTCGCCAGATCCGGATCGACGTCGTAGTAGTCGGTGATGGCGTACGGAGAACCGGCTTTACCTTTGGTAATAGCCGGGTTGTTATACTGCGCCGTAGCGTGACGAATGACGCCGGTATACCACACATGCGTAACACCCAAATCCACTATGGCTTTGAGTGCCCGCTCGTTGATATCGACAAATCGTCCGCAGCCGTTCTCCTCTTTCGTGCCGTTATGCTTACGCGTCTCGTTATAGTTCGTAAACCAGCGCGGAAAGAGTTGGTAAATGATCGGTTTACTCATACCAGCGCAGCCGTGTCACTTGCAATCATTAACTCTTCGTCCGTCGGGATGAGGCAGACCGTTACTTTCGAGCCTTTCTTAGAGATGATACGCTCCTCGCCGCGCACTTTGTTGGCCTCTTCGTCCAGTTCGATACCGAGGAAACTGAGGCCCTTCATGATCTCTGCGCGGATATACGGGTCGTTCTCGCCGATGCCGGCCGTGAAGACCAGGATATCGATACCGTTCATCGCCGCAGCATACGCGCCGATATATTTCTTCACGCGGTAGATGAACATCTTACGCGCCAAGTCCGCGCGCTTGTTGCCCTCGTTGATAGCCGCCTCGATATCACGGCAGTCACTCGACACGCCGCTCACGCCGAGCAGACCCGATTTCTTATTGACAAGATTGTTAAACTCCGCCGTGGACAGGTGCTCTTTATCCATGATAAAGGTCGCAGCGCCAAGGTCCAAGTCACCCGCACGAGTACCCATGACGAGTCCCTCTACCGGCGTCAGACCCATGGACGTGTCGACGCTCTTGCCGTCCATAACAGCCGTACAACTGCCGCCACCGCCGATATGCGCAGTAACTATCTTCTTACCCTTCGGGTCCACACCTAAGAATTCGCATACGCGTGCGCTCACGTAACGATGACTCGTGCCGTGGAAACCATAACGACGAATCGCATATTTCTCGTACAACTCGTAGGGCAATGCATACATGTATGCATAATCCGGCATGGTCTGGTGGAAAGCCGTATCAAAAACTGCCACCTGCGGCACGCCCGGCAGACTCTTCTCTATCGCGTCAATACCCTTCAGGTTTGCAGGGTTATGCAGCGGAGCGAGGTCCACACACTCAATAATCTGCGCCTTCACTTCCGGCGTGATGAGCACGGACTTATTGAATTTCTCGCCTCCATGGACTACGCGGTGACCCACCGCGTTGATCTCCTTGAGGTCCTTGATGCATCCGATCTGCGGATCTACCAGTTTCTCGAGAATCAACTCAATACCTACGGTATGCTCCGGCATCGACTTCTCGAATTTCACCTTCTCGCCATTCGGCAGTTTTACCAACAGGAACGAATCCGGCAAACCGATTTTCTCGATACCGCCTTGCGCCATCACGCGCTTGCTCTCCATGTCAAAGAGTTTGTACTTGATACTACTGCTGCCGCAGTTGAGAACTAGAATCTTCATGTGTATTATATTTAATAAGGTTATTTACTTAATTGCTTGATTGGCAGTGATGACTACCATCTGTACGATATCCTGTACTTTGCATCCACGGCTCAGGTCGTTCACCGGCGCTGCGATACCTTGGAGAATCGGACCTACGGCGTCTGCACCCGAGAAACGCTCTACGAGTTTGTAACCGATGTTTCCGGCTTGCAGATCCGGGAAGACGAGTACGTTCGCTTTACCGGCCACCGGACTACCCGGCGCTTTGGTCTTTGCTACGCTCTCTACGAGCGCTGCATCGGCTTGTAACTCACCGTCTAACTGGAGTTCCGGCGCCATCTCTTTCGCCAGTTTCGTAGCCTCCGCCACTTTGTCCACCAACTCATGCTTTGCACTACCCTTCGTACTGAAGGACAACATCGCTACGCGCGGCTCGATACCGGCGATAGCGCGTGCCGTCTCCGCCGTGGAGATAGCGATCTCCGCCAACTGCTTCGCATCCGGATTCGGGTTTACCGCACAGTCGGCAAAGAGCAGGAAGCCGTTCTCGCCGAGGTGTTTCGCCGGCGTGAACATGAGGAACGCGCCGCTCACGATGGAGCACCCGGGTTTGGTCTTGAGGATCTGGAAGGCCGGGCGGATCGTATCGGCCGTCGTACCACGCGCACCGGCTAACTCACCATCCGCATCGCCGGCTTTGATCATGAGGCAACCCAGGTACAATGGGTCTTGCGCTTTCTTCGCAGCCTCTTCCTCGGTCATACCCTTCGCTTTGCGAAGCTCGAAGAGAAGATTCGCATACTCCGGCATCTTCGGATCATGAATCGGGTCTACGATCTTAGCCTCTTTAATGTGCTCAAAACCCTTCTCGGCAGCCATGCCCTTGATCTTCTCGGGGTCGCCGATCAAAATAAGCTGCGCGATCTTGTCTCGCAACAAGATATTAGCAGCCTCTAACGTACGTGGTTCGTCGCCTTCCGGCAACACGATGCGCTGCGGATTCGCCTTCGCACGCGCGATCATTTGTTCTAAAATATCCATAATATAACGTGATTAAGTATTTGCATTGAAATCGACTGCAAATGTACAAAAAAATTCTCATATGCGCAATACTTAAGGTAAAAAATATATTTTTTTTAAAAAATATTTGGTTATATCAAAAAAAAGTTGTACCTTTGCGCCCTGAATTGTGATTATATTGTAACATCAATCTCTTCTCATTATGAAGAAAAGTATACTATTCATTTCGTTTTTATGCTTCTCTGTAGCACTATTTGCGCAGGAAGTACAGGAGGAGCAGCCGCTGGAGCCGCAGCAGGAGCAGCAACAACAGGAACAGCAATTGGAGCCGCAACCGGAGTCGCAACCAGAACTGCAGTCACAACAACCAAAAGAGGTTAAGGGTGTTCATCCGTACAAGGTGGAGGAAAACCAAGTAGTTTCCGAAGAGTACGCACACTGGTCTTTGATTCCGCACGCAGGTTTCAATGCCTTCGACGGTGACTTTACCTCGGAGATGAAGCACAATGTAGCCGTGCCGGCTGCCGGTGTTGCGCTGGAGTACAACTTTACTCCGGTATGGAGTCTCGGTATTCAGTACATGTATGACATGTACACCGTTACCGGAAATCCGAACCAGGTAGATGCCGGAGGTAACAAGCTGAATGCCGACACCTTGCTTCACGGACACATGCACAAAGCCGGTGGTTACTTGGCAATGGACTTCGTGAACCTGATCTTCCCGAGAGCAGAGAAGAAGATCGTGTCCATCATCCCGTATATCGGTGGTGGTGCCGCATGGTACAGACGCGCTTGCTACTACAAGGATGACAAGTATTTTGACGCTTCGAAAGGAAAGTGGATTAACCCGACGCACGGCCGTGGCGGGACTACCGGTTATATCAACTCGGATGGAGAGTTCGCCGGAGATTATGATGTCAACTATAACGTACTGGGTTATCTCCAAGCCGGTGTGAACGTAGAGTTTAACCTCAATCGTACGCTCGCGCTGGGCGTTCGCGCAGACTACACCTATTTTACGCGCGACTATATTGACGGTCGTGGATACCACAAGCAGAGCGCATCGTCCTATGCATCCAAGAACAACGACGGTATCTTCGATGTTACTTTAAACTTGCGTGTTAAGTTTGAGGCAGTTAAGAAGACCCACGTTCGTAACATCTCCAGCTTTGAGACTTGGGAGAAGAAAATGGCTATGCAGCCGTGCCACGATACAGTTATCATCCGTCATGACTCGATCATCATCCGCGAGACGTATGAGCAATATGAGCGTGATTTGGAGTCGGTATACTATGTATACTTTGACAACAATAAGTCTAATCTGGATACTAAAGCGCTCATCACTATTCAACAAGTGGCTGACCGCTTAGAGGATGACCCGGAGCTCTATGCTGTGGTTACCGGTTATTGCGACAACACGGGTTCGGATAAGCACAACTTCGAATTGGGCGACAAGCGTGCAGAGAACGTAGTGGATGAGTTGGAAGCTGAGCATGGTATCGATTCGACCCGCCTGCATGGACGCGGCATGGGTAAGATCATCGGCCGTCGCAGTACCGCCGCTTACGGTCCGAACCGTCGCGCCGCTATCCGCCTCGTGGACAAAGATACCTTCGAGCGTATGAAAGCGAACCTCGACGAGCAGCATACGGTTCTCGAAGAGGAGGTAATGGCGGAGCCGGAACCGAAAGCTGCACCCGCTCCCGCACCAGTGAAGACCATTCCTCTGGCAGAGAGTTCGCGCAAAGAGAAAGTGAACGAGTACACGCAACGTGAGAACGAGACAGTAGTGACCGAACCTACCACTACGCTCTCCAAACTGGCTCGCCAGTACTACGACAACACCTACTGCTGGGTATTCATCTATATTGCTAACAAAGATCAGATTGCTAACCCGAATAAGTTGACCCCGGGAATCGAACTGACCATTCCTGAGTTGACGGAGCAAGAGATGGATATCACCAAAGACGAGAGTTTGGTATTGTACAACAACACTCGTCTGGGTAGATAACAATCGCGCACGCGACGCTTGCGCGGGGTCCCATAGCTCAGTTGGTTAGTAGCACCTGACTCATAATCAGGGGGTCCTTGGTTCAAGCCCAAGTGGGACCACAGCAGGAGGATAGTCCCATCGACTATCCTCCTGTTCTATAAAAAAAAGACATGAGACGTTTCGCAACTATATTTCTTCTGCTTCTCTCCTTATTTATAGGGGACGCGTGCGCGTATGCGACTACGCCCGCGCAGAAGCGCGCGAAGGCCAAAGAGATACAGATGCGCAAGCGCGAAGCAGCCAAACGTAAGGCAGAGAAGAAAAAAGCGGCAAAAGCCAAAGCGGCGAAGAGGCAACGTATCAAAGATGGGAAACCACTATTGTATGTCTATACATACAACTTAAAGACACAGGAACCGCTCCCCGCTGCGTTCGTCACCGTGCAGGAACTCAACGCGCGGCCAAATAGGAAACCAAAAATCAGTAAAGCCTCCGACAACAAGCGCTCCCGCGTATCCAAGGGTTTACCGGAAGGACAGTATTGGGCCAGTGCAGCCAAGACCGGCTTCTTCTCCTCCGACACCGTCTTTTTCCGTCATAAAGAAGACGAAGATGCGGTGCAGCTATACCTCTATCCGGAGACGCGACTCACGTTCACCGTCACGGACAGTCTGACCGAGCGACCGGTAGTAGCCAATATCATCGTGCGCAATCCCGCCGGGCGAAAGATCATGCAGACCACGTCCGACTCGCTGCATGCCACCCTCGCCGTGCTCTTGGACGACCGCATCCCGTTCTATACGATCGACGCTACCGCCGTCGACTATTTCCCGTACCACGACACGATCACTGACCCGACGCTCTTTACCGGCGTACGGATGAACCCGAAGGAGATAAAGTCCTTCGTGCTGCATAATATCTATTTCGCCACAGGCAAAACGCATATCTTGAGTTCGTCCGAACCGGCGCTTAACGACTTGTTCCGATTCCTCTCTATCCGTCCGACGCAGCGCATCCGTATCGTCGGACATACGGATAATATCGGTTCCGACCGCTCTAACCAGATTCTCTCGGAAGGACGGTGCAAAGAGGTGCGGAAAGCGATGATAGAGCGAGGCATACGTCCCGAGCGGATAGAAATAGAGGGCCGCGGAGAGCGCGACCCTATTGTGCCAAATACCTCAGAAGATAATCGGCAAATGAACCGAAGAGTGGAGATTGTCTTGATTTAAATCTCCTTACCCGTCTGCTCCTTTGTCTCAAAGGGGAAGAGACCGAACAACTCGGCGTCGATACGATCGGTAACCCAACGGAAATCCTCCGGATTCTCTCCGAACTTAATCTTATCGCCTTCTACGATCAGCAGTTTGCCTTTGTAGTCTTTGATCCAGTTCTCATATTTATCATTCAGACCCTGCAGATAGTCCATGCGGATGGATTGCTCGTACCCGCGTCCGCGTTTCTGGATCTGTGCCACCAGCGTTGGAAGAGAGGCGCGCACATAGATCAATAAATCCGGCATCTTAACCAGCGACATCATCAGGTCAAATAGATCGCGGTAGTTATCAAAATCTCGGTCGGACATAAAGCCCTGCTCGTGTAAATTCGGCGCAAAGATACGCGCGTCCTCATAGATCGTACGATCCTGGATGATATACTTGCTCTCCTTACCGATCTCCACTACGTCTTTGAAACGCTTGTTGAGGAAATAGACCTGAAGATTAAACGACCAGCGTGCCATATCGGCATAGAAATCCGACAGATACGGATTGTACTCTACGCTCTCAAAGCGCGGTTCCCAGCCATAATGTTTGGCTAACATGTTTGTCAGGGTGGTCTTACCGCACCCGATGTTTCCTGCTACTGCTATATGCATAATCGTATAATTTATTTCGACCAGTTATTTTCGCTGAATAAACCGAACAACTCGGCATCCACCTTATCTACCACCTTACGGAAGTCCGCAGGGTTGTTCTCAAAATCCATCCCGTCCGAATCGATCACCAGCACGCGACCTTCGTACTTATGGAAGATAAAATCTTCGTATTTCTCATTCAGGTCCTTTAGATAATCAATCTGCATCGTCTGCTCATAATCACGCCCGCGCTTCTGGATCTGCGCGATAAGTGCCGGCACAGACTTACGCAAGTAAATCATCATATCGGGCATCTTCATCTGCGACTTCATCAGATCGAACAACTCCATGAAGGTCGTAAAATCGCGTTCGCTCAAATCACCGCGCTCGTAATTATTGCGCACGAACACATACACGCCCTCAAAGATACTACGGTCCTGCACGATGGTATGAGTGGCTTTTTGCACCGCCATCATGTCCTTGAAGCGTTCCTTCAAGAAATATGTCTCCAAGCAGAATGCCCAGCGCTTTATATTGCCGTAGTAATCCTCCAGATACGGATTAAAACTCACGCTCTCAAAGCGCGGTTCCCAACCGTAGTACTTCGCTAACATCTTGGTCAGCGTCGTCTTGCCTGCTCCGATATTTCCTGCGATAGCGATGTACATTATTGTACGAGCGAACCTGTTATGGTGTATGTCTTGTCTCCGCGAACAATCAGCACTTGCCCGTCACGAATCATTTTATAGGCTTTCGGCGCATCCGTCTCCACATTGCCTATCGGTGTGTGATCACGTTTGCTGATATCCGAGAATGTCGGCGGCGCTATTTGTGTGCCGGTAAACACTTTCAGTTCGCCCGGCGCGAGCGTATAAGTTCCGGAGGCAGGAGTAGCCCCATTCAGATAGTCGTACCATGTGCCGCCCGGCAACGTAGCACCCTGACTGCTGCTCACGTCAAAATTCGCAACGGCGTACAGATTATTGCCCCAACGGATCTTACGCAGTTTAGAACCCGAACTGACGCTCACGAGGGTCGGATTTCCTTCAAACACTTCCGGCATCAGTTGCGTACGCAACGTGATAACTTGGGCACATTTCGTGAATGCCGCCACGCGATTCGAGTTCGTGAAATAACTTCGGATCTCCGGACGGGGTTTCTTGTTGCAACGATAGCTGTTGTTTTCTGCATTCGGATGATCGAGATCACTGTTGATAGAGAAGTCATAGCCAATCTCTTCCCACATCCAAAGCATGTGCGAACCGTTCAGCAGCACATTGAATGCTACGTTCTCCGCCACACGTCCCAAGCGGGCTGCGGTATTGGTCTGCAAATCGCCATTGCCGTATTTCTTTGCTTTGTACTGCATGCGCTCCTCGTCGTGAGATTCGCAATAGGACACAAAACCGTCTTTATTGGCATCGACAAATCCGTCTCCGTCTTTGAGCCAACCCATCGCCGTCTGGCAATACGCGTTAGTGGTGTTGGACCAACATTGCATGCCGTAACTAATCAACTCCGGACGCTCCGAACCCATGTTACTGCCCCAATGCTCCAGGATCATGTACGCATCCGACGAAACGGCTTTAACACCCTTGTTGTAATAGTCCTTCAGATTGCCTACTGCGGTATTCGGCTGGTCCGAACAAAGACCGTGACTCAGGTCAAGACGGTACCCGTCCACTTTGTACTCCTTCAGCCAGTATTGGAGGGCGCGGATAAACATCTCGTGCGCCGGCTCAAAACCGTGATTCCAATCCTCATAGACATTGTCGGAGTGCGGCGCGTTGACATTAAACCAAGGGTTGCTGGCCAAGTCCGTTCCGTACGGATAGAGTTTATTCATCGGATTATTACCCGTAGCATGGTTGAACACCATATCAAGAATAACGGCAATACCGCGCTTGTGGCACTCGTCAATAAAGGTCTTATACATCTCTTCCGAGCCGTATGCCCGATCCGGCGCAAAATAGTGGTTCGGCGAATAGCCCCAGTTATAGTTTCCGTCAAACTCGCATATCGGCATCAACTCTACCGCATTCACGCCCAAATTCTGGATATAATCCAGACGCTTCATCAGACCTTTGAGCGAACGGCCTTCGGTATAGTCGTATATCCACAACTCGTAAATCACCAAGTTGTTCTTGTTTGGACGCTTGAAGTTCAGTGTCGCATCGGACCATTGGAACTGCGGCTTACCGGGTTGAATCACCGTCACATAGCCGTCTGCGCCTTTACCCGTCGGGTAATCCAGCAAGTCCGGATCCACTTTCTTCGGCTCATACTGATCATCAGGGTGCAGCACTTTCTCCGAATACAGATCGGAGATCAGCTTTTTCACGCCATCGGCACGCTCTACAGCATACTGGAAGCGATATTCCTTGCCCGACTCCAGCCCCGTAAGCGTAATCCAGAAATAGTTACCGTCCTTATATAGCTGATAATCCGCACTGAGTTTCCAATTCGTCATGTCGCCCAACAGGAACACGCGCTTCGCGGACTCCGTCTTGCTGGCCGCATAGGTACACAGCGTGACAGACGTACCATCTTCGCCGTAGTAGATACCATTGCTCACGCCTGCCGGACGGGGTTTCTCTATCGGTGTCACACCGGCCACATCATTCCAATTGGCTGCATACGTGCTCAAAGCAAGTACGCAGAGACTTATCACACTTAAAAACAACTTGCGCATAAACTCTTTCTATATTATAATTTACGTCCTAATATATCGTACACCTGATTGTTCAGACGAATAAACAACTTTCCGTCTTGGATAAACTTCTCGCCCTTCACCGGCTGACTTTCGCTCTCCACTTCCTCCACATCCTGCGGCCTCGGTTTGGAACTATTCACCCACATCTCAAAGCTCTCGTTATGGCCTTCCATCGTGCTGTAGTTACTTGCAGCCAAGGTATAGCCCTCGAAGCCCTGTTTGTTCGCTTTGTCGCCCAGGCATAGGATCAACCAGCCGTTGTGGCCCACGATGGTAGCCTGATAACCCGTAGCCGATGCATACTCGTCTTTGACCTCGCTCTCGTTGTGCACACCGGCCCATTTACGGGCAAGAATCATCGGCTTCAGGTCTTCTTTGTACTTCTTCCAATGCGGATAGAAGATACACGGGATGCCCGGCATTGACAGCAACAACGCATTCGCCTGCATCAAGCGCGCCTTCAAAGCCGGCGTCATCGAGTTACCGCGTCCGCCAAACTCATTGTCGTTATCCGGACGCAGGAACCAGTCATGGCTCTCGATAAACGTCACCGAGTGCTTGCCGTCTCCGCGACTCATGATACAATCGCCGCGACCGCGGCTGTAGTCCCAACCGGCTATCGAATTGAACACATGCCACTTCAGGTCAAAATCCAGCGCCATCAGGTCGCCATTCGCGCCGTTGATGCGCCATTGGATATCGTCCGTACCTTTATAGCACTCCATGAACGCGATCTCCGGACGGGCGTTTTTGTTGTAGTTCCAGTGGTGCCAGTTATTGAATCCGTCACCCTTGTCATAACGGAAACCGTCGTATTTCATCACATTGCGCATCCACTTCAGATAGGCGATGAACATCTCCTGCACATACACGTTGTCGTGACTCCAATCACGCGCGCCGTCCCAGTTCTCGCCGTCATCCATGTTGCCGGTAGCTGTTCCCCAGCATGCACCCGAACCCGGGTTCTCTTCCGTCGGTTTGTTCCACTCGGCATTCACCTCATCGTTCTGGCATATATAGCTGGCATCCGGATGGAAAACACCATACTCGCCGAAGTCCATCTCCGGGAAGTCGCACCATGTTTTCCAACCCGCGCAGTGGTTAATCACGATATCCGCCACCACTTTCGCTCCGGCGTTATGCAGCGCGCTGATCAACGCCTCCAACTCCTCGCGTGTGCCCCAGTTAGAGTTCTGGTTGCTATATTGCTTCGGATGATAACCCGCGCCGTCACCATACGCGCTGGGCGGCAACCATACATAGTCGATGAACGAACCAATCTCCGCGGCTTGAGCCGTCAGGGTGGTCCACTTGGTATCGCCATACGTATCTACGCCCGGCGACTTAGGGTCATACGACTCGTTATAGAAAGCCTGCATCAGCACGGCCTCGCATTGACGGGGCACCGCGCCGGTGTAGATGTCATCTATATCCTCTCCTTCACCGCAATTCGATCCATTACCGATATAGAGTTCGTCTTGCTCGTACTTCAGCTTGATATAGAAATCGTAACAACCCGTTACGCTCACTTTGTATTTGTTTCCTTCGCGCGTAAAGCCGGCTACTGAGTAGGAATTCAGGTCCACCGCCCATTTCGCCTTAAAGTCCGCGTCGTATAACTGGCAGTAATCACCGGCTTTCACCTTTACGTGCGCCAGATATTGCACAAAACCTTCAAACTCATCTACCTTCTCTCCGGCAAAATACAGATGGTCATTCACGAGGATACCGTAGTTATCCGCGAACGCGCTCCATGCAAAGAGCGAAACAAATACTATAGCAAATATTTTCCGCATGATTTATCGTTTCAATGCTTATTCAATCTGACGACCGGTTGCATCAAACACCTTGTCGCCGCGAACGATACGCAACTGACCATCGATAATCACTTTGCGTGCTTTCTCGTTCGTCGTCACGTTCTCTACGTCTTGGCTGCCACCATAGTGGTAAGCATCATAGGTCGCTTTGTCCACACGCTCCAGCACGATTTTGCCTTTGAACGAAGCGCTACGGATAATAATGTAGTTCACACCCTCCGGAATAGCCCATTTCTGACAACCTTGCCATCCGTTTGCCCATTCCATCGTGACTTTGGTGTCTGCAGTCGTGGTAGTGGTCTTGGAATAGTAGAAGTTACCCATATGGTCCTTAATGGCAATATAACTACCCAACTTGCAGTCAATCGTCAACTTGCCGTCTTCCTCGAATAAGAAGTCATCTTCAAACGTATCATACGCAGCTTCCCCATGGTCTGCGCCGTTAATCCAGCCTATGGCATACCAGAGCACATCGTCTTCCGTTCCGGGATCGGTACCCGGGTCTGTGCCCGGATCAGTACCGGGGTCGGTGCCACCGCTGATGTCTACGCCTTCGCCGCAATTCGATCCATTACCGATATAGAGCTCATCCTGCTGATATTTCAACTTGATGTAGAAATCGTAGCAACCCGTTACGCTTGCCTCGAACTTGTCGCCATTGCGGGTAAAGCCCGGTTCTGAATACGTATTCAGGTCCACCGCCCACTTGGCTTTACTCTCTGCATCATAGAGCTGGAAATAATCACCGGCCTTGATATTCACATGTGCCAGATACTGGGTAAAACCCTCATACTCACCTGTCTTCTCGCCGGCAAAATAAATTTTGCCGTTCACGAGGATACCATAACCTGCCGATGCGCTCATCGCAAATAATACGGCAGCAAACAACATAAAAATCTTCTTCATCATATCATCATTTAAATGTTAAACTTCTTACTTCACTCTGCTTCCCATCACGTCGAACACATGCTCGCCGCAGCGGATAAACAGCTTACCGTTCTCCATGAATTTCTCGCCGCCCATCATTGCGCGCTCGCCGTCTGCATTCACGGTCTCAATAGCCTGCGTCGGATCGTGACGCTCCGTATCTTTGTCGCCGCGCGGCGTATTCATCTTGAAATAGACACCGTAGTTCACGCCTTTCGAAGCCAGCGTGAATCCTTCCGGCTTGGTGTTATATCCCGAGTTCGGACCTACCAACAGACGAATCTGACCATTCGTTCCGGTGATCGTAGCCTTATAGTAACCGTCGCCGGCCTCATCCGAGACAGCACTCTCGCTGTGCACGCCTGTCTTATAACGCGCATTGATCATCGCCTTGATCGGATCCTTGAACTCTACCCAGTGCGGCCAGAACACGCAAGGCACGCCCGGCATCGAAAGCAGGTAAGCGTAGCATTGCAGGATCTTATCGTAGCATACCGTCATCGAGTTGCCTTCGCCGCAGAACTCATTTCCGTCGCGCTGGAACGAGTCGTGGCTATCCAGGAACGTAACCGCATAACGCGACTTGCCTACACCCGGCAGACCTGCGCCCTTCAACGCGCCATAGTTATCAGCGGCAATACCGTTATTGAACGCCGTGTACTTCGTCGCGAAGTCAAAGGTCAGGGTGTTCCAACCCGCATCGTTCAAGTGCTTTTGCAGCACATCCGGATTACCGTCCCACATCTCCATTACCGAGAAATAAGCCTTCGCATCCGTGTTATAGTCATTGATATGACTGTTGTGGAATCCCTTGCAATAGTCATAGCGGAAACCGTCTATCTTGATGTCATAACGTAGCCATTTCAGATAAGCCTTGAACATGTCACGCACTTTCTGCTGGGTATGATCCCAATCGCGTGCAGAACGATAATCTTTGTCGTCATCGCCATAGTAACCGTCATCCGGGTTACCGGTCGCCTTGCCCTTGCATGCACCGGCCTTGGGATCTGTGTTCATCTCGTCCGTGCTGCAGATCCACGAAGCATCCGGTTTGAACGAACCATACGCGCCGAAATTCAACTGCGCGAATTCGCACCAGCCGCTGATGGCTGCAGCGTGGTTAATCACGATATCCGCAACCACACGTGCGCCGTTCTCATGGAAGGTCTTAACCATCTCCTCCAGTTTCTTCTTCGTGCCCCAATCGCCGTTCAGGTCGCTGTAGTTCGTCGGGATATAACCCGTTCCGCCGGTAGACTTCGACATAGGCGGCAACCAGATCAGGTCGAACCATTTACCCAACTCCTCTGCGGTCGAACCGCTGTTGCCGTTCAGATGATCGATCCACTTGGTACGGCCATAACCCTGATCCTGATAGCTGTTCCAATAGAAAGCCTGGATCATCACGTCCGGACACTGCGCCGGAGCAGAAGTGGTATAACCAGGCTCAGGAGTTGGTCCCTCACCGCCACAGGTCTGACTGCTCTCTACATAGATCAGGTCGCCGGCCTGCACACTCAACTTGATATAGAAATCATACTTACCTGCTACATTACAGGTCAACTGGTTAGCTTCTTTGCCACCCGAGAAGTTCTCGTAATAGCCATACTGATCCAAGTCCACCATCCACGTCGCGCCGCAACTCTGGTTGATCAACTGAATCACATCACCTGCTTCCAACTCCACGCACGAAGCCATATACTGCTTACGTCCCTCATAATCCGGGTCGCCGTACAGCGGCGCATCCACTACCGTCGAACCATTGATCTGCAATCCGTAAGGGCCATCTTGGCATTCGCCTTCACCGCCGCAGCCGGAGCCGGGACCGATATACAGCACATCGCCTTTATCAGCACTTAACTTGATGTAGAAATCATAATCGCCGTCGGTGGTACAAGTCAACTCACCGGCCTCCTTACCGCCCGTAAACTTCTGGTACTCGCCATACGGATCGATGTCAATCATCCAAGTGGCATCGCAGCTCTTGTTAATCAACTTGATCTTGTCGTCTTTCTTCAGAGCCACGCACCCGGCTTTGTACTGAACACGTCCTTCGCTGTCCGGATCGCCGAACTTGGGGGCATCCACTACAGAAACTTCTTCACCTCTGGTGATTTGCAGGCCGTAAGGGCCATCTGCACAGTCTGCCGCGTACGACATCATCGCACACAGCGCTACACATAAAAATGCTACAACTTTTTTCATCATATCGTTTATTTAATGATTCTTCCTAATACATCATACACCTGTTCTCCGCGACGGATCAGCAACCGCCCGTCCTCGATGAACTTCTCGCTCTTCACCGCGCCGTCTTCTATATTCTCCACGCCCTGCGGGTTCATTGCGATATATACCGTGTATGCGCCATTGTCTCCGCCATCAACTGCCAACTCATAACCTTCCGGCTGCGTCTTGCTGCGGTATTTTCCGACGCGCACAATCACCTTGCCGCGGTGCCCTTGTACCGTCGCGCTGTACTGGTATTGTCCGCTGGACTCCTCCAACACTTCCGACTCACTATGGATACCGGCGCGCTTACGGATAGCGATCAACTCATTGATCTCAGTCTGGTAACTCTTCCAATGCGGATAGAATACACACGGAATACCCGGCAGCATCAGCATATACGCACTGGCCTGCAGCACATAATCCTTGTTCGTAGCCGTCGTCAGATCGGTGGTCGGTGTAAACTGGTTATCGCCATACGCACCGCCGCGATCGAACGTATCATGGTTATCGATAAACGTCACCGAATAGCGCTCCAGACCGTGTTTGCGCAGTCCTTCAAACGTCTTGCTCTTGTTCAGCTTACCGTACGAGCCGTTCACAATACCCTTCATCGAGTACTTGGCCTGGAAGTCGAACACCATTGTGTTATATTCGCATTCCTGCAAGTGCTGCTTCTGGCGGTCGATACCCGACCACAACTCCGAAACAGAGATATACGGATTCGCCGCCTCGTTGTACATCTTCAGATAACGACCGTGAAAACCGAGCGTCATGTCATAGCGGAAACCGTCGTACTTCATCGTGCCCAATATCCATTGCGTATACGCCTTTGACCAGTTCTGCACAGTCTCGCTTGTGTGATCCAAGTCGCGAGCACCGTCAAAATTATCGCCCGTGTCATACGCGCCACGATCCGATGCAGCGGCGTTGTAGCAATTCGAACTGGAGTTGCTAAAGCATTCGTCATTACGGCATATCTGCTTTTGCGTCAAGGTCCAAGAGCCGTAATCACCACCGAAATTATCCGTCAGGAACGTGCACCAGCTGTTTCCGGAACCGCGATGGTTCAACACAATATCGGCTATCACCTTTGTATTTCCGGCATGCAGCGCCGCAATCAACTGGTTTAACTTAGTCTTTGTACCCCAATCACTGTCCTGGTAGCTATACTGCTTTGCAGAATAACCCACGCCGTTACCGGTTGGACCTGCGCTCGGCGGAAACCATACCAAATCAAAATTGGCGTTAATCGCCGCCGTATCTTTCAGCAAATCAATCCACTTGGTACGGCCGAACTTCGAATCGGTACTCGTCTGCGTCTTGTAACTATCCCAGTAGAATGCCTGTAACATCACGTCCTCACACTGCGCCGGCACACCGACATTCTCCGCGCGCAACTCGCTCGCGCTCGCGATAAACACTAAAAGGAGGATATGTAGAATGAACTTTTTCATGGCTCACCATTTTAAGTTAATAACTTAAGCGACTGCAAAAGTACAAAAAATCTTGGACATATGCAAATCTTTGAGGAAAAAATTATATTTTTTCTATCTTTTTCACGACAACCTTCCCGTCTGCTACGACAAACGTCACCCGATAACCTGCATAATCCATCTTATACTCCCGCTCCGGATCATCTTGATACGCCGGCCGGGGATCTTGACTCAAAATGTAGCAAATTTCCGACACGAGGTGTTGTGCTGGTTTTGTGCTGGTTAAGTGCTGGTCAAGTGCTGGTAAAACCTCCACCTCTAATGTTCTATTTTTCGTCTCTTCCGCAAAGCCGTTTTTTGCCTCCGGATGACTGTCACTAAAACTCAGATACGGTTTGATATCATATATCGGCGTTCCGTCCAACACATCCGCTCCACTCACAATCAAATCGCCGTCCTCTATTCCCACTAATTTCACGCTACTTAATCCAATAGGATTAGGTCGAAACGGACTCCTCGTTGCAAATACTCCCATTCGCTTGTTTCCGCCCAGCCTCGGAGGACGCACCGTCGGACTCCACGACAGACCTTCCTTGGCTCTTTGTTCCGGGTTATTTGGTACTTCGCTAAAGCCCCAAAGCAACCACAAGTGGCTATAGCCTTCGATTCCGCGAAGCGCTTCCGGAATACGGAACTCCGGTTCAAAAACGATGCGGGTCATAATCGGACTTTCTTCTCTACTCTGACGCGGAATACCGAACTTATCTGTATGCCCGTTCTGGGCGTATGCAATCACTTTTAATTCCATAACATCGATTTATCTATTAAAGCTCCCGAAAATTTTTAATTTTGGGGAAGAGGAGGAATTGCGGAAACCTTACGAATCGCGCAGCGATGAAGTCGTTTTAAGCAAATTCCGACGACAAAAGTACAAAAAATATACCGAAAATACAAGTTTTTGCAAAAAAAATACGAAAAAATTTGGTCAATTCAAAAAAAAGCAGTACTTTTGCACCCGCTTTCCAGAAAAAAGAAGTAGGACGGAGTCCATGGGGCCCCCGAAAATTTCTAATTTTTGGGGAGAGCGGAGGCCCCGAGAGACTTACCCTTACGACATAGTCGTATGGCAGTCCGAGGGAGCCGAACGCGAGGTGCCATAGCTCAGTTGGTAGAGCAAAGGACTTAAAATCCTTGTGTCACTGTTTCGATTCCCGTTGGCACCACAAGAAAAACGACCTCAAGGCCGTTTTTCTTTTTTTATATTTGCATATATGCAAAAAAAGTCGTACCTTTGCAGCCGGATTTAATATGCGGAAGTATGGACTTATAAAAAAATGAAAGACGAAAGAATACATAGAAATGGGTTGTTGGGGCTGCTGATTCTCCTTTCAACTTTCAACTTTCAACTTTCAACTTGCCATGCGCAGGTGTCGAATGCCGGTCGTTCGGTGTTCTCTTTCATGGCTTTGCCCGTCTCTTCGCGCATCAACGCCCTCGGCGGTTCCAGTGCTTCGCTCAGCGACGGAGACATCGCGCTCGGCATGTGCAACCCCGCCCTGCTGCACGCGAACTCGCATCAGAAACTGGAACTCAATTTCTCCTATTACCTGCCCGGCACGATGTTCGGCTCCGTGCTCTACGGCCATAACTTCGGCCGCTCACCAATCGAGAAACCCTATGCCGGAGAAGGAGAACCCGACAAACCCAATTATTTCGCCGTCGGCCTCCATTACCTCGACTACGGGCGGATGCGATATGCGGACGAGAACGGCAACCTCTCCGGTGGTACCTTCGGCGCGCGCGATATCCTTATTGACGTGATGTACGCGCGCCAACTCAGCCCGCTATTCAAAGTCGGCGTGACGATCAAACCCGTCTATTCCATCTACGAAGCCTACTCGTCCTTCGCCCTCGGCGCTGATGTCGGTGCCCATTTCCAGACGCGCGACTCCACTTTCCAGATGGGTCTCGTGCTCCAGAACATCGGTTGGCAGATCAAAGGCTTCTATTCCGACGAAGGCGGTTCGAATCACGAGATGCTGCCGCTTAACCTGCAACTCGGACTCACTTACCGCGTCAAGCATGCCCCGCTGCGCTTCCACATGCAGATTCATAACATGCAGACCTGGTACCTCAACTACGAATGGACGAGTCTCGACAAGAGTCCCACCACCGGCGACATCATTCCGCACAACATCCCTTGGTACGACATGATGTTCCGCCATACGATCTTCGCCATCGAAGTAGTGCCGAAGAGCGAGCGGTTCTATATCGCGTTCAGCTATAACCACCGTCGGCGTGCGGAACTCAACCTCATCGACCAGAAGTCGCTCGCCGGTTTTGCGCTCGGTGCAGGTGTGCGCATCAAACAAGCGCATATCGACTTCGCCATCAGCCAGATGACCAAGTCGAATTTCTCCTACCAGGTAGGACTAACCCTTGATATTAACGCTTTACTCAAATAATGGAAAAAATCATTGTAGCCATTGACGGCTTCTCTTCCTGCGGCAAATCGACGATTGCCAAAGCCCTCGCGCGTTATGCCGGTTATACCTATGTGGACACCGGCGCCATGTACCGCACTATCGCCCTGTATATGCTTCGTCATAACATCGTTGCAGACGCGGATATCATTGCGACCTTGCCTGCCGTGCAAGTCGGTTTTACGCTGGTCGATGGCGCGCAACACGCGACGCTCAACGGCGAAGATGTAGAATGCTTCATCCGCACGCTCGAAGTAGGAAATCGCGCCAGCCAGATCTCGCAGATCAAAGAGGTGCGCGCCTTCCTGGTGGCTCAACAACAGGCAATGGGTAAAGCCAAAGGCATCGTCATGGATGGTCGCGATATCGGTACGGTCGTCTTCCCGAAGGCGGAACTCAAACTCTTCCTCACCGCTTCGCCCGAAGTACGCGCGCAGCGCCGCTTCGACGAGTTGGTAGCCAAAGGCGAGAAACCGGATTTCCAAGCCGTGCTCGCGGATGTCAACGATCGCGACTATCGCGACACGCATCGAGCCGAGAGTCCGCTCCGCCAAGCCGAAGATGCCATCGTCGTGGATAACAGCCATCTCACGCCCGACGAGCAGATGAAGGTCGTCATTGACCTTTTTGACAAAATCATCAATCATCAATTATAAATCATCAATGGTTGTATCAATAGATACAAACTCCGGTTTCTGTTTTGGTGTGACGCGTGCTATCCAAGCGGCAGAGAGCGAATTGCAAAAAGGTGCGCTCTGTTGTCTGGGCGACATCGTGCATAACGGACAGGAAGTAGCGCGTCTCGAACTCCAAGGCTTGCAAACCATCGACTACGACGACCTGCGCACACTCCCTTCGCACTCGCGCGTACTATTGCGGGCACATGGCGAACCGCCTGCTACCTATTGGATTGCGCAGCAACGCGGCATAGAGATCATCGATGCCACCTGTCCGGTCGTTAAGAAACTCCAAGACCGTATTCGCGCGTGCTACGAGGCGCATCGGAATGACGAGTCCCTCCCTCCGCAGATCATCATCTACGGCCAACCCGGACATGCGGAAGTCATCGGTCTCCAAGGCCAAACGAACAACACCGCCATCGTCATTGAGTCCGTCGACCAACTCGACCGCATCGACTTCGCACGCCCCATCTACCTCTTCTCGCAAACCACCAAATCCGTCGAAGGCTTCCAAGCCCTCGTCAAAGCGATAAAATTACAAATCACCAATCACCAATCGCCAATTGCGCTGGAAGCGCACGACACCATCTGCCGCAATGTCGCTAACCGCGTGGCACAGCTGCAAGAATTCGCACGGGCCAATGACCTCGTGATCTTCGTCGGGGGGTCCAAATCCTCTAACGCGCGCGTATTATATAAAAATTGCGTTGAGGTCAACCCCAACACAATTTTTATTTCTTCTCCCGACGAAGTCGTAGATAAACTGTCAACTTTCCACTTTCAACTTTCAACTTTCCAGGTCGGGATCTGTGGTGCTACCAGTACGCCGCAATGGCTTATGGAAGCCGTTAGCGAACGCTTGTCAGCTTTTTGATCTTCGCGTTCAGATTCTTGCACTTCATCAGTTCTTCCAACTTCAGATGCATGCGGTAATTCCAGAAATGCCGCGGATTTGCCGGTACGTTGATACGATCAGCAAACTGGTCTTTCAGGCGTACGTCGCCGTCGATAGCCAACCAGTCTTGCAGCGGCAGGATGGTCCACATCGCGGGACTGTACATATGCTGATTGATGATGAACTCCGCGATCTCCGGCGTCATCTCCTTCGGCGCATCGCCCCACCAGCCCATCTGCTCGTTGTAGAAGCGCTGCGTGACTGCGCGGTCCTCTTCCCACCAAGCGCGAAGCGGATTCATATCGTGCGTGCCGGTCGTACAAACACTCTGATACGGTGCATCCGCCGGGTGAGCAAATTTCACCGTCGGGTCTTTCGGCATACGCTGAATCTCGAGACTCAGAATCTGCAACTCATGCATCACATCGGGTACGCAAGCCGGAACCATACCGAGGTCCTCGCCGCAGCAGAGCATATGCGTAGCGCCAATCAGCGTCGGCAACTTACGCATCGCCGAGTCGCGCCAGAACTGCGTATGACGACGGAAGAAATAGTCATTGTAGATGCGCATCAACACCTCTTTCTGATCGCTGTACAACTCGTTGAACGAGTGACTCTGATAGATCGAGATACGCGGGTGCAACCATCCCGGACGGCGCTGATCTTCAACCATCAGTACTTCGCAATGCAGGTAAATCAGGCCGTTGCAGATATTCTTCACCGCCTCAGCACTCAGGCCCGAAGCCTTCAGCTGCTTCTCGTCGCCTAACAGACGATCAGCCCATTCCTGCACTTTCAGTTGGGTATCAAACTCCGGTTTGAACCAATAGACATAGCCGTCGTGCGTATTCAGCGCATGCGCCTTTGCCCATTCGGTATCATAGCCTAACACATCGCCCAAAAAATTCGAGCGGATATACGGCTTTGTCATTCGGTCCCAATCGAGGCATATTCCCTGCGCACAGAGATCGTCGTAGCTATACGGGAGCGCCGGAACAAAATGTCCGCAGAGTCCCCATACATCGCTCTTGCGCATTTGCCAGATACGGAAGAAACCGAGGATATGATCGACACGGTAGGCATCGAAATAATCCTGCATCTTCTGGAAGCGGCGCTGCCACCAGCCGAAGTTATCCTCCGCCATCTTATCCCAGTTATACGTCGGGAAGCCCCAGTTCTGACCACTGATCGAGAAGTCATCGGGCGGTGCGCCGGCCGAAGCATCGAGGTTAAAGAGTTCCGGATAAACGGCTGCGTCTACGGAGTCCGGACTGATACCGATAGGTATATCGCCCTTCATCGCTACACCGATCGAGTGCGCGTAAGCCACTGCCTCCGACAACTGCTTGTCAGCGTGGAATTGCAGGAACTTATAGAAGTCTTTCGGTTGTTTGTCGCGCTTAGCCAGGAACGCAGCATACGGCTCGAGCCAGCTGTCGTTCTTCGCGATAAACGCCTTGTATTCCTCGCTGCTGAACAGCGCCTCTTTGTCTTGCTTGTATAGCGCTTTGAAGAACACCATCTTCGCGTCATACACGTTCTGATAGTCTGCGAAAGTCAGCGCATCAAACGCCGCCTTCTGCGCATCGTATTTCTTCTTCTGCGCCGGTGTCAGGCGACCCATCTTCTCAATATTGATGTATATCGGGTGAAGCGCGAAGACCGAAACGGCATTGTACGGATAGCTGTCGAGGTTATTATGACGCAGCGTCGTATCGTTGATCGGCAGGGTCTGAATCATCTGCTGACCCGTCGAAGCCGCCCAATCGGCCAGTTTCTTGAGGTCCTGGAACTCACCGATACCGAATCCTTCGTCGCTACGCAGCGAGAACACCGGTACTGCTACGCCGGCACCTTTCCAACGCGGTTGGGTACGGCGGAAGCAGCGATCGTTCTGATAGATCACTTGACCCTTTTCTACGCCCCAGATCTGGCGGTTCTCACCCCATTCGGTATCCACTACCGCGCCGCTCTTAAGGTCATAAACGACGTATTTGTATTCAACGATATTCTGACCCTTCACGTCGATGTCGGCGCGCCAGAGCGGGAACTCCGCATCGCTCATGATCAGCTTACCGGCGGGATCCCAGTTACCGAGCGCATCGCAGTTACCGATGATCGCTACGCCTTGCGTCGGCAGGATCTGCGGCAGGTCGATGGAGAAACGGATACTTCCCTTCGGCGCTTTCGCTTTCGCGGGACTCAGACGATGGAAGAGGGCCTTCACAAAAGCCGTCGTATGGAAACTGTCCTCATAGGTGCTGGCTTGCCATGCGTCGCGAACGACGATGCGTTTGTCGCTTGCCTTGAGCGTCAACGTACGCGGTTCTCCGGCCTCGAAGATATACTGTCCTTCCCCTACGCGGATGGCATACTTATACTGTATGGACCCCGCGAAATCACTGATGGGCACATTCGCTTGCCAGAAATCCGTTCCCTGGCACGTCAATACCAGCGGATCTTTTCTGGTCCATCCCAAAATCGATTCTTGCGTCTCAATCACGCAAAGACTCTGCCCGAACTCGGCACGATAATGAATCTGAAAATTAATGTTCATGGCTATACGTTTATATGTTTTTCACTTTGCGACTGCAAAGTTACAACATTTTTTTCAATTACACAAATTTTTAATAAAATTTTGGATATTTTTGATATTTTTGCTGGTGATTGATTGTAATTCGGAGAATTAGAAGGTTTATTCGGATAAAATGTGTCAAATTTATTTGTAAACAGGTTATCGGAATAAAGATTCGTCAGCACAAAGTGATACAATCAATCAGCAGTATTTTTAATATTTTTTTCTTTTTTAAGGAAGGGCCAAACTAAGCATGGTAGCAATGTATTTATGGCCCATAGAAGCACTCCCGCCAAGGCGGCATTCACTGATCCGAACACCGCGATCGCCCAGGCTCCACGTGCTCCGGCTTCCACAATCGGCACATTCGGCGTCACCGTCACCAAGAGGTAGTATATCGCGCTCTTCCCCAATCCTCCTAGGATTCCTAGTTCCCCTAGTGCCCCGAGCGCATAAAGCACCAGCACTAACTGCACGCACCAGCACAACAGCCGCACCAAACTCTGACCGATACTTCGCAACATCAGATCATGGTTGACTTGTGCCCATTTCCGCAAAAGCTTGGGCGCTAAGGCGAATAGCACTGCCAGTACGACGATAGCCGCGCACAACGAATACAGATAACTGCCGCCCAGCCATTCAAACACCGAAGGCGAACAAGCAATCCCCACAATTCCTGCTATCACAATCGCAATCGTCATCGTCGCACTTCCTACCGCCCCCATCGCCAGCACTTTTGCCCAAAGGGCACCATTGAGCTCGCCTTGCGGGCGCTCATTGAGCGGCTCAGCCGAACTCATTTCATCATTCATCAACAGTCCTCTCGCCGGATATTCGCCGAGTCGCCAAGGCGTTATCAACCCCGCTAACTTCGAGTAATACACCTGCCGTTGTGCATCATTGAGCGTAAGCGGCTCATTAAGCGAGCCTTGCTCGCGGCTCATTTCATCATTCCACAAAGTGCGCCACCTCCATGCCTCCAGCGCCATATTAACGGGCATCAACGCCACGCATGCAGCGATAGCGAGCCACTGCGGCCAACTCATGCTCCGCAGGCATTCGCCGAGGCCTGCATAGTCCTCATACGTCGCGAGTTTCCACACCAACCACCCGCACGCCGCCAGCGCAATAACCCATTCGATAATATATATTAGCCGTCTTTTATCCATAAATTCGCTACAAAATTACAACATTTTTTGCACTCTTGCAAATTTTTTACTACTTTTGCAGAGTGAAACGGAAATTTGCACTCATATGGGTTCTGTTCCTGGGGCAGATTATTGCCGCAGAAGAGTCTTTCAACTTTCCACTTTCCATACGGCGTCAGCAGATCGCAAGAACTTTCAACTTAGACGAAGTCGTATTGGACATTTATAACGCCGTCACCGAACTCGGCGAGATCGACTACGAGCAACTGCAATCGGACCTCTATACCCTCCACGAATCGCCCATCGACCTGAATCACACGTCCGAAGAAGAACTCTCCCAACTCCATTTCCTCTCGCCCCGCCAGATCGACGACATCCTTCTCTACGCCGACAAACATCCCTTCGAATCGCTCTATGAACTCCGCATGATCCAGAGCCTCGCCGACTACGAGATTCGCGACCTCTTGCCTTTCGTCCAAATCACCAATGACCAATCACAAACCGCCAATGCGCTAAATGCCAAAGACGTCTTTCGCTACGCCAAGCACGAAGTGCTAACCCGCATCGATGCCCGCAATATCGAAGATTTCGAAGGCACCGATCCGATGTACGTTCAGACGCGCTATCGGTTTGACTACCAGCGCCGTGTGATCTTCGGTCTTCAGCTCCGCCGCCCCGCCGGAGGCGATGCCCGAAGTCTTCAATACGGCGCGTACCTCCAGCTCCGCGATATAGGTCATCTTCATACGCTCGTCGCCGGCAATTTCCAGGCCTCTTTCGGCCAAGGACTGGTGCTTGCGCCTGTCTTTCGTTCCGGCAAATCGGCCTACGTCACTTCCGTCGGACAGACCACCGAAGGACTCCGCTACTACTCTTCTGTGGATGGCGCAGGCTTGCACGGCGCAGGGGCTACTTTACGCTGGGAATGGAACAAATCCACGCGTTTAGACGTCAGTGCCTTATACAGTCTCCAACGCGCGAATGACTCCACTTGGCACCATCTCGTCGGCGCCAACCTCACCGTGCGTCATAAGCGCTTACAGGTCCAACTGACGGCTATCGAGAATATCTGGTCCGACAGCATTCATCCCTACCGTAATGCGGCGTATAACCAGCACTATTTCCGCGGAACTAACCAAGCCGTCCTTGGCGCCTCCGCCCGTTATAACCACGGCTGGTTCGATGCCTTCGCCGAAGTGGCCACTGCGCAGAACAACGATCAATTACCAATCAGCAATAATCAATCATCAATAACAAAATCCCATTGGGGTTTTGGAACCATAGTTGGTTCCAGATTTTACCCCACAGATGGGATTTCGTTAATAGCCCTCTACCGCTATTACTCGCCGTATTTCGATAACGCCCTTGGTTATGCTTTCTCCGAGACTTCCCGCCTGGGCGATGAGAACGGAGGCTATCTCGGTTTCGAGATCTCGCGCCTGAAAAACTGGCGCTTCTGGGGTTATGGTGATCTGTTCTATTTCTCCGGTCCCAAATACGGCATCCCGCAATCCCCTTCCCTCGGCTACGACGCTCTCTTCGAAACCCAATACCATTCACCATTTACCATTCACCAATGGCAACTTGCTTTTCGCGCCCGAGCGAAAAAGAAAGGTGCCAATTCCACCTACTCCACCCGCGCGTGGTTCGACTACCAATCCGGCGGCTGGTCCCTCCGCACCAATATCGATGCCAACTTAGTCCAATCACCAATCACCAATGAGCAATCACCACTAACCTACGGCGTCTCCGTCTTCCAAGACATCGCCTACGACTTTACACCGTACACTATACACCATCCACTAAGTCTCCGTCTCCGCCTCCAATTCTTCGACGCCCGGAACTGGGACAACCGTATCTATTGCTACGAATACGACGTCCTCTATGCCTATTCGATCCCGGCCGTCTATGGTCTCGGCGGCCGCGCGTTTCTTTGCCTTCGTTGGCAGATTCTCCCGCAGTTGACCCTCTATTTCCGCGCCTCGGAGACCCTCTATGCAAAGTCATGGGCGGCCTCACACAGCCGCCCACAAACCCGCACAGACCTCCATCTCCTCCTCCGTGCTACGTTTTAATGGATTTTCAAATATTTTATACAAAAATTTGCATAATTCAGAAAAATATTGTACCTTTGCGGTCGCAAAGGTTTAGATACGCATTATGAGTGATAAAGAGCCACTATATTTTCTGTCCTTCTGCGTGGAGGCATATAAGATGCGTCACGGTTTATCCGGGGATGAGACACTTGCCCTCTTCGACCGGAAAGGGGTGACGTCATACCTCACTGAGCACTATGACGTACTTCATACGCAGGGAAAAGAATGGCTTGTAGATGATATTGACCAATTTATTCAGAATCGCCAATGAAACTCTATCACGGAAGCAATCATATTGTAAGCGAACCGCATATCCTTACTCCGAGCCGTACATTGGATTACGGATCGGGGTTCTATACAACTTGTTCTGAGGATCAAGCGCGCAGATGGGCATTGAGTAAGTTCCAATCGCCCGGCTCCAAAAGATATCTCAATGTGTATGAGATTGACAAGGATGATTTGGCAGCGCTCAAGGTGTTGTGGTTTGACGGTCCTTCAGATGAATGGATTGATTTCGTGATGCGCAACCGCCAAGATGAGAACTTCGTTCATGACTATGATATTGTTTACGGGCCGGTGGCAAACGATCGCGTATATATTCAATTCAGTCTTTATGAGCAAGGTTTTATCTCCAAGCAAACTTTATTGCAAGAGCTGAAGGTGTATAAACTAGTAGATCAAATGCTGTTTCATACGGAGAAAGCGCTGAAGCATCTCCGTTTTGTGGAAGCCAAAGAAGTTTAAGACGAATGGGAACGATAACGCAAGATAACTTATACCTCCTGCTGCCGGGTAAAGTGATGGCAGTAGCCGAGATGTATGCGCGGCATCATAATGTGACGCTTTTAGATGCTATGCGTAAGGTATATGCTTCGGATATGTACAAGCGCTTAGAACGCGAGGACACCAAGTACTGGCATCTTGGCACCGTAGCATTATATCAATCTATCGCATAAATCCAATTAGAGGCAGCCAAATGGTTGCCTCTAATTTTCTGTTTACTATTTCCTATCGGCTAATAACTCTCTTCTTATTTCTTAGGAACGCGCGGGCGCATATATACACGCAAGCGAGCAAGTACAGCGGGAGTGCCGCATCGCCGAGAGGGTTCGGATTGACAGGAACACTCGGATCCGGATCGCCTTCTTCCAATCCTTCGTCTTCTCCTACCATCTTCGCGCGGTGTGGTCCACTCGCCGCATAGTCATTTGCCGTCGTGGTACCGCTCACCGCCGCCATCGGAAGTGTCGAACCCGAACTCATCATCGCGGCATCCATCGAACTCATCGTAGCCGTCGGCATCGGCGTGCCTGTTTGGGTAATGTACACCGGACGGTGCTTGGGCGCTTGGTACGGCGTTCCGAACGTCGCAGCAGAGACGCCAAGCACGCTGAATATAGCCATCAGAGCCAGTATATATCTCATCGTTTTCATTGTGCGCCTCCTTTCACTTGCTTACCAGTTGCGTCGTAGATACGACCGCTCCGCATGATATACAGTTTATCTCGATAGAGGAATTTCACGGCCTTGCCGCTGTTCTTCTCCGCCTCGGTGACATCGATATCAGTCGGTACGTCTCGTGCTCCGACTTTCGCATTGATGGTGAAACGATCGGCGATTGTTCCGGCAGGCGAGTAGAACATATAATTCTCTTCGAGCAGATTGGTTTCGCGGTTGCCTTCATAATGATCGATGAGATAAATTCCCTCTAAGTTCGCCACTATACTTGCCTCGTGCAGCGAGAACGTATATTCTCCGTCATTCGGAATACGTACGCTCACGGGGATCGGCTCTTGCGCCAATACCTTGTCTATCGCCACATATGCCATATTCATATCGTTGTAGCGCATGTACGTACGTAGCGTTGTTCCGTCGCTCAGCATCTTCTCCACATCGCCGTTGAGGTCGTACTCCGCCGTATATTTGTCGCTCACGAAAATACCCATCATATCTTCCGCCTCCTCATTACTCAGCACGATATATGCCTGTTGTTCGGGTTCGGTCTCCTCGCGCACTTCGCGGCGGTAACTCGGCATGGAGAGTTGTCGATTGGCTGCGCCGAAGGTCACTACGCCTGTCTTGGGCGCCTGAACCAGGAACGCGCTTCCCGGTTTTAGCTTCGCTGTGGCTGTGGCAACCTGGTCGTACTCGCGGAAGTCCACATCCGGAATATTGACCACATTCACCTTGGTCTCATCGCCGTATTCGATAGTTCCAGTATAAACGGCCATGTACGGGTTGGCAATCATGTTCCATCCTACAACGTACGTCGGCTTGGCAGGATCGGCGTCGGCGCCATAAGCGGTTATCTCCACTTGGTCTTTATGCGTTCCGCCTACTTCGCCTTTCTCGCCTGACGCCGTCCAGGGGTTGCTGAACGTCATGGGCAGACGTACGATGGAGAAGGCTTTTCCGCTCGGGCGTTTCGCAGTCATCACATACCCCTTACTCGGCTCCAGATTTGCCGGCATCGTACCGCCCCAGGTGTATGCCACCCAGTTCAAATCTTGGTACTGCTGCTCATTGGTTGCACGCAGCGCGCCGTCATAATAACGGATGGTCACGCCGCTGGAAGCCGCACTATTGCTGTTCTTATAACAGATACTGCTGGTTGCTACAGGGAACGGGACAGCAATCGGATAGTACTGGTCATAGTCAATGTACCAATCGGAGTACCAGCCGTCAGTAATATTCGCTTTTGTAAGATTCGCAGCAGTAGCTACATGCAGACGGGCTACATCGTAGGTCTTACCTCCTATTCGTCTCCATCCGTTACGCAATACCAGACTCGCTACATTCAGCGTACCTGTTGTCACACTGACGGTAGCACCCGGATAAATCTCCAGCAGGTTGATTTTAACGTCGCTGCTCTCAAAGGAACCACCGTTAGCTGTCAGCGTTACGCCAGGCAACACATGCACTTCGGTCTCCCACTGCGCGTCACCTGACATGATAGTCTTCATATCGCCAGTCGAAGCGATAATCTTTGGTACGATAATATTACTCATCGCTTTCACCGTCTCTCCGTTCTTCCACTCCAGCGTCAGCATCGCGCCGTTGCTTGCAGCCGCAGCAAAGTCTATTCCATCGCCGAAGGGTACCGTATAGTTATATTTCGATTTCGCGTTTTTAGGATCACCTGCTTTTGTTTGAACAAGCGTAATCGGGGAACTCGTTGCTTCGCCGAGGTATCCTACCACTGACGTAGCACCTATGCCTTCCGCATCGACTTCGATGACAGCCGAATGTTGTCCCCACTCGACTACACTCGCCACTGCAGACGCAATACTACTTGCCGGGATCAGCCTCAGCTCGGATACACCGCTCGCAAACAATCCCCAATCCGGATTTCCGGCATTGTCACGCAAACTTAACGAACTGGAGTTATTAGCGGCATAGATTGTATATTTCGCATCCTGCGGATTGGTAATACTGGTATTGGTCTGAACCAGTTTCCACCACCAGCCACCGGAGTTCAGATTGCTCGTCGCTTGGCTATCACCGCTCTTTCCTATCGTACGTGTTCCGGTTGCGCTACCGAACAGTGGAGCATGGCCTTTTGAGTGGTCCGAATCATCTGCCCACAACGGCATCATCACAAATCGGATGTATTGTCCGTTGCTACCGGAGATGTTCGAAGCCGTTGGGCCTTCCATACTATAGATAGTGCTATCCGCCGCATAAGCAACACTCGGATTGCTGAGATTATCTACTGCTATCTCTGACGGTTTCGGATTCATGGTCGAAGCCATGTTGGCCGGCATTGCGTACCACTTGTTATTCTTCTTACCGGCAATCACGAACGCTGCCGGCAAGTGACGACCGATAATACTTTGTACCAAACTTGCCTGTTTGGGTTTCGCGCCGCCTACGCTGACCGTCAAACCGCTCATCTCATCTATACCATCTGTCGTGGCATCTGCAGCCGGTGTATAGAAGATATAAGCCGCCTCGTCAATCGAACCGTCTTCATCGGTGGAAAGTGTACCACCGGAAGCCGTCAAAACGGCAAACTTACTATTCAGGTTCGGGAACGACAAATCGCTATTCGGAGTCAAACCGCTACCCGTGATTTGGATGTAATCCTGCGAGCGAACCTGTTTGTTAGCCGTAGAGGTAATAAATATCGGTGTGCTGGCAGTTACCAAATGCGGTGTCAATGTCAACTCCGAGCAACTGAATACCAAGTCGGTGTATAGATTTGCACTAACCGTTACATCGTGATTCGGCATCGTGAACTGGTTGTTCGTTACCGTCAACGTGTTGCCTTCATTTCCGGTTTCATAGACGTTCCAATCCAACCAATAATACCCTGCGTCCGGATCTCCATGACTAAGCGTTACCGTCGAGTTATACGTAACCGAAGCACTTCCAGCCTCAGACAGACTCGGCGTCGTAGAACTGATAACAATCTTATCTACGCTTGCAATCGTCAAGGTCGGCGAAGAAGTTGTCCAGGCTGCCGTCAATGTCGCAGCGCCCGCAACGTCCCATACATGCGCGCTACTTCCGTCCGCGTTGTAGTACTTGACACTATTGTAATAATAGCCCTCAAATACTTTTCCCACAGCCGGAGGTGTCGTCGGCATCGTAGCTACAGGCATCGCTGCATTGTATGTAGCAGTCACATTGTCGGAACCACCGCTACCTCCGTTCTTGTCAAACGTAACGGTATATGTGTTCGCCGCCCAATTGGTATAGAACGTAGCATCGCCGCCTTTTACCCATTGGCTGCTTCCGTTTGTCCAGTTGGTCTCGCTGACGGTAATACTTGCCTGTAGTGCACCCGCAGCCGTGGCAACCTTCGTCGCACAGCCCGAAGTCGTATAATAACCCTCTACATGGTATCCCGTACGCGTCGGAGCTTCTATCTCTATTGAGGTCGCGTTTTCCGCAACGGTTGCCAAACCATCTGTAGAACCATCATCGCTGTTATTCTTATCCAAATCAATGTCATATTCATTCAGCGTAGTAAACGACACTGCTGTTCCATAACCGTATAGTTCTCCGTTATATGCCCACGGCCGAGCATAATAGGTTGTCCCTGCGGTCAATCCGGTAGTAGCCGTTTTGGAACCAAACGCGGTATTCAAAGCAATATCATCCGACCAATAGGTCCCTATAACAGGTTTGTTCGCTCCGGTTCCTCCTACCACTACCGTTGAACTCGTTCCGATTACAAAGCCGTAGCGCGTAATAGAAGCGTTACCTTTGCTGGTTACCACACCGCCTGAGAAAGTAGCTCCATGTGCCGTTTCTGCACTCACCGCAAACTCTTTACCGGACACATTCGTCGCAAGAACCGGCGTTACTGCATTAACCGTCAGAGAATGTCCTACTGTCTTTGCACACTTTCCTCCTGCGGCATCCACTTTACACTGAATTGTAGCAGTACCTGCGCCAACTACCGTCACAACACCATTGCCGGAACCGTTTTGGGCAACCGTAGCTACACTTTCATCCGTACTCGACCACGTAATTGTTCCTGTACTGTTTGTCGTCTTGGTGACAGTAAACGTATTACTGTTGTCGCCAAAATTCATGGTTGTAGTGCTGGAACCAAGCGTCAACGTCGGCTCATTGCAGTCCCATGTAATCGTAACGGGAACTGTAGTATATGTCATCGCCTGCCCTTTTTCTTGCGCATATATGTATATGTCAAACGAATAGGTCCCTTGTGACATAATAGTATACCACACGCGCAATGTTCCACTATTGTCGTTTTTAATGTACGTAACACTTTCCGTATCAAAGGAACACTCTAAAGTATAATCCTCATTATCGCCCCAATCACCTAATATGGCATTAATATAATACTTATTGCCTTCATCATCTGTTAGTTGCTGAAGCGTTCCGGACACAGATATTTCAACATCAAAGTAACTATCCGTTGCCTCTGAAATCTCAATATCTTTGCTGCTTGGTGTGGCTGTAAACGTTAGTGCTCCCCACGCGTTTGCACTCATTCCGAGCAGCATTACAACTGCGCAGAGGTATGTCTTAATCGAATTGGTATTTATCATATTCGCTTTCATAATAAATTCTCCTTTCATTTTTCAATTTTCATTTTTCAATTCGATTATTATTTAATTTCTGCCCAAACAGCGTAGAATGTCACGCCGTCGAATGTCTGTACATTGATACTTGCGTTCGGCGCGAAGAAGTATGCGTTACCCGACCCATCATTGCCCGCACCGACAATTGCCGTCGTAGCCGGAGCATCGCCTGTGCCGTTCAGATAAGCCACCAATGCCGGCCAATCTTCTCGAATCCAACCTACCAAGTGCAGGTGGTTCTCCTCACACGTGTTCGCATTAGGAGTTGTCCAATCGTCGCTCGTCGGCGTGGTCTTCGTTGCACTTAATGCATTGTCCACAAGCGTTGCTTCTACGTCCGCAAACGCTTTGCCGTGAACCAAATCCTCGAAATGCGTCAACGGCAACGGCAGCACTTTGACATTCACAATGGTCTCCGGACCATCTGCATGGGTAAAGGTCACCGGTGTGGTATTCTCACCCGTCGAAGCCCTACCTTCGATAGTCGAGTATCCCGAATAGAGTGATCCAACCCAGTTAATGTATGTACTGGTTTTGTCGCGCGTATAGGTCTTCTTACTTGCATCCACACCGCTCGGCGTATAAGCCACATCCAGACGTGCTCTCTGCCCAACGTACAAGTTCAGCGGATCCGGAATTGCTCCACCGCCATCGTGCATCGTCCACGTCCAACTCGTTACGGTCATCAGGCTAAAGCTTGCGGTCACATCATAAGCACCGTTAGCCTCATCCGCGAAGGTCAGTGTGATGTTTTGCGCCGCACTGCTGTTATTATCCAGCGAGATAGCCGGGTTAACACTCTTCGTGGCTACCTTTCCGCTACCCGTTGCAACTTCATAGGTATGCAACTGATATCCCACCGCCGGAGTAATCGTCAGAGAAACTTCCTTATCGCCACACGTACCTACTTTCGTCTTACCAAATTCAATCGTTCCGTTTGACGGGCTATTCTGACTCAACGTCACCTTCGTCGCACAGCAAGAAGTGGCGTAGCCGGTATATTTGGTGACCATGCCTGCTTTTGTAATTTTAATGTCTTTTAAGAAAATACGATTTTTTGCTACGCCTTCAAATGAAATATCGGTGGTTGCATCTGCATCTCTAAGAATACAAGTTTTCTCTTCCCATGCAGACTTACTGGAAGCTGTAAATGTTACAGAGGTCGCATCATCATAGGTTCCGTTTCCAGAATAAGAACTTAACGTGATAGTTGCAGTCTCGTCTCCATATTTCATAATCTTGAACTTGATGGTGTCTACTGAAGCCAATCCATCTAAACCTGCTTTAAGTTGGAGATAGCCTGCGTAGTCTCCACTTGATACACGTACACCTTCCGTGGAAATTCCTCTTCCATATACATAACCAAAACTCTTCCAACTTCCATAAGTACTAAAGGTTGTATTATTTGCTGCTTTTCCGTACAATGCATCTTCAAACACAGTTACTGGACCGGGAACACTGCTGCCTGTTGCCCAAACGGCATAGTAGTGCTTGTCCTCATCTACCGTTCCGGCAGCAGGTTTCATCAAGTCTGCGGGCTCGTCATCTGTCTCATCGTCAATCGTGCTCTCGCTCCAGCCCACAAACACTTTGGCGCTGCAAGCACTCGGTGCACTCGGGTCACTCGGTACTGAACCTTGACCGGCAACAGAAGCACTCAGGTCTTCATCGTCTGCACGGTAAATAGTGGTGGTTCCGCTACTTGCGCTTTCCGTGTAATCGAATACTATCTCATGTCGCTCCGTCCATTTCGCATACAACGTAATATTGTCATGCGAGCCGAGCGGGATCTCTGTCACTGGATCCGAATAAACGCCGGCCGAATAGGTCGAGTACCATCCTTCAAAACGATCATGTCCCTTAGTCGGGTCCTGCAAAGTAATCGTCGCTGTTGTTACATTGTACGTCGCAGGGTTACCTACATTGTTCGTTCCACCGTCTAACTCGTACGTAATACTATAAGGCACCGGTGTCCATTGTGCAGTCAGCGTGAAGTCTGCATCAATAACTGCATCGTCGATCGTTGCACTTGCTTCATAAACCTCATCATCTGCGCTGCACAACCATCCTGCAAACGTATAGTAATCACGTGTCGGCTCAGTCGAACAAACGGTGAAGTCCTCTGTCTTATCCGTTGTCGTATTTGTACAACTCGTCGTACCACTATTCGCATTGTACGTCACTTTTACAATATTCGGATCGCACTCAGTAACATAATTAGTCAAACTAACCGATGCTACTTTAAGGAGAACATTATCAACACGCGTATTGCTGGATTTTGCAAACTTTAAGTCAAAATAACTTACATCTCCGCTAATCGTAATCGTACGACTACGGGAGTTCCCGCTGGAAGATGTGGTACCGACTGCTACATTCTTGGTTGTGGTTGTAACGTCGGCATCGTTGTTGGACATATATGTTAATGTCAGTGTAGCTGCACCACCGGTCGGTATAGAGGCGATATTCCACCATTCTCCACCTTTAATATATAATTCTGGAGAACTTCCTCCTGCGTAATATTCTGCTTTTACATTGCAATCACTACCACTTTCTGTATAAGTAACCGACCCTCCATTATATACTGTTCTGCCAGTACCATCGTACTCGCTGGGTTTCTTGCCAGATGTAACCCCTGTCCAATTTTCACTCCACATCGTTGTATTCACAGCAGCTTCGCCCCCCTCAGCAAACACTGCATAGAATGTTGTTGTCTCGGCTGTGATATTCGGGAAGTCACCTGCGTCGGTGAACAGTTTACTTTCGTAGTAACTGTCATCATCCTTTGCTGTCTGCCCGTTATTATGCGTAGCGTCTGTCCATGCAACAAACGTACCCGCGCAAGCTAATCCGCTCGGATCTGTCGGCACAGTGCTTATCGTTCCGTTATAGGCTACAGCCGTTGTTGCTCCACCGGCAGTATAACTATCATTGCCGTTCACACTCCATTTAACCACGCGTGGCTTGTAATACTTAGCGGTAACTGTAACTGCACCAGTCGGATTTGTGATCGTGTTCGCTTTCGTGCTTGCACTGCTACCTAAACTTGCACCGCTGATAGCCCACTCTTTGAATACATAATTACCCGCATCCGCAGCAGGACTGATACTTGCGCCCGTGCGGCTCGGAGCACCCGGACCGCCTACTCCTATTGCGTTGCCGTCTTCATCAGTAGCCAGCATCGTTACTGCATAAACCGTCACCGCTGTCGTTGCAGTATGACTTCCGTCTGTGGTTGTACAAGTGATTGTTGCTGTACCCGCAGCAACACCAGTTACCGTTCCGCTACTTACAGACGCTTTGTCACTCGCGCTCGATGTCCAACTAACCGATTTGTCTGTTGCATTACTCGGTGATATGGTCGGCGTGATATCGAACGTCTCGCCCGGTACAATAGCTTTGCTTGTCGGACTAACCTCTACACCGGTTACATTCACTGTAGAGGAAACAACAGTAAACGCTTGTTCTGCATCTTGTGCACAGTATTCAGTACCTAATACTGTATTCGCATCCTGATGCGCTTTTACGGTTACGGTTCCTACTGTTCCTGCCGTCAGTGTTGTTCCTTCAATAGTCGCAGAACCTGTTCCGTTCACTACCGACCATGTCACTGTTCCTCCGTTACCGCCTGTACTCGTCAGACTAACCGTTCCACCTGTCGCAACGCTGTTCGCACTTGTGATACTCAATGCCGTTCCCGGTGCCTCACAGCAACCCGTTTGGTAATCTGCATAGGTTATACCTGCCTTTTTAACGGTAATTAAAATATCATCCAATCGAACATTATTATTACCAGAAGGACCGGTTAATTTCAACGTAAATGCACTGGCAGAACCTACCTTAATATGTATGGTTCTTGTACCAGATGAGCTTGAACTGGTTCCCAAACCTGTTCCACTATACCCTGTTTCAGAAATAGAAGGTGTTAATGACTGGCCGTTTTGCTTATATGTTATTGTTAAAGAATCTGCATTGCCTGTCGGAATACCCGCAATCTGGAAATATCCACTATATTTTGCAATCAATAATTCGGGCGATGTTCCACCAGCAAGATTAGCTGCATATATTTTTGTTGTACCGCTACCATCACTATAAGAATATGTCAATGTGTTTCCTCCATAAACAGTCGTACCCGTATGGCTGTTTGTTATGCTTCCATTCGGCTGATCATCAGCAGAATAACCGCTAAAATCTTCCGAATATATTGTTGTTCCTGCCGCTGCTCCACTCGTGGAACTTGCAAACACCGCTCTATAGGTCGTATTTGTTGTCAAATTAGCTGCGCCGCCTACCGTGGTAAACAAATCAGCCGGGGCATCGTTACCAGTGCCCTTTAATTCGCCTAATGCTGTCCAACCCATGAACTTGTTCGTTCCGCAACTTGCCAACGCATTGTCCGCGGGAGTGGAAGGTAGTGCAGTAATAGCCGTGCCATATTTTACTTCGCCTGTTCCGCCGCTCGCAGCGCCAGAACCCACTTTCCATGTTACCGTAATCGGGTCATGGAACTTTGCATTGATAGTCACATTGCCTGTCGGCGTACCGGTAATGGTATTCGTCGAAACAGTTACACCACCTGCCGTTACATTCCATGAGTTGAACTTGTAATTTGTCGAGCCCACGCTCTGGGACAAGGTACGTCCCGAACAAGTAGCCGTTACGCTCGCATTCGTGATAGCCGTTCCGCTCATGTTCACTTTATTCACCGTCACGGTATAAACATTGATGGCTTGGCTTGCCGTCTGTCCGCCGTAAGTGATGGTTACCGACGTGTTCAACGCAGTTAATGCAGCATTCGTTGCCGGCGAGAAACTAAACTCGCTGGTATGTCCGGAATATGTATACGTGTCGCTGGTACTATTGCTATAGGTACGAGTAATAACCAATCCTGTCGGGTCAAAGTTATCGCCCACTAGATATTTTGTCTTTGTTGGCGCTGTTGAAACCGATATGCTGCTCAGCGTCAGCGTCTTAAATGTAGAACCACCGTACCAGGTACTCTTTGCATTCGGACCTTTCGCACGAGCCCAATAGTAATAAGTCTCACCGGAAGTTAATCCTGTAACGGCTATGCTTTTACTGGTTCCCGAAGCAGATGGAGTGGTGCTCCCATCCGGCGCAGCACTGCTGGTGCTACAATAGACGTCGTAATTATTAACATCATTAGCATCAGTAATAGAAATCGTTGCACCTGTCATACTCAACGAGCCTGCGCTCACCCCTGTTGGTGCTGGAACAGTCGTCGTAAACGATGTCGGACTTCCGACTACCCAACTACTGGTTGAACCTCCGCCGCAGTTTTGACGCATCCAGTAGTAATACGTTGTTCCGTAACTTAGGCCGGTGATGGCTTTGGAGTTTCCGCTACTGATTGTTGCGGTCGGTTCTTGCGTCGTCGGCGTAGTAGAACTTGTGCTGTAGTAAATATCGTAGTTTGCCGAAGATGATGAAGTACTAATCGTCACCCCGGTCCCAGAAACGGAACTATTTCCTGGAGCACTCGGATCGTCGCAAGAAGCAGCTGCGACCCATTTTGCATATAAGGTAGTATCCTTTGTAATTGTGAAAGCCTTTGAAGTGCTTACTGCAAATGTCGTTCCCGTACCATCGGCTTTGGTATTCCAACCGCTAAAAGTAAATCCCGTTTTTGCAAGCGAACCGGAATTGGCTTTTGTGTCAACATCAGCATTGTATAAGTATTTAGTCACATCAGCAGGGACTGTACCGCTTGTATTCCCGTTGCCATTATAAGTAACCGTATGATATACGTAAGTAATTACAACATATGATGCTTTTACCGTGCCTCCATTCTTCGCCCAATTAATGCGGAAATACTTTATCTTATCACTTTCATTCAATGTCCAAGAATGGATACTGGATGACAATGTTGATGCTGTACTGCTACCCCAGGCGACATTTGAAGTAATAGAAGCAGACGTTGATGTACCTAATCGACAATAACTTGCGGTGGTTGTCCCTGCAGTAATAATTAACTCCACCTTAGTTATGTATCCCGGCATCGCACTTGAATTGAAAACATAGTAGTTACTATTAGCAGTCGCTGATGTCGAACCACCACCATTCATCTTTATCTGTCCTGTTGTAGGATTCCAGTGATTCATTTTAGCCCCAATTCCTTTGTTGGTAGCACCAGTTGTTTCTGAATCGACGTACTTAGAGTCAGACTTACTACCAAATCCAGCAAGCGTAATCGTGTCCTTAACAACAATTCCCCACGCATTTCCGACACCGAGGGTCACAAGCAAGCACAGAACGGCCACCCATTTAACTAAGCGGAACGGGGTAAGTGTTAGAGATGAGTTAGAGATAAGTTGAAGGTTTGTTGGTTGTTGCCCATCCCTCACCCTAACGACGTTACTCTGCCAGCCCGCTGCCGGACTACACATTTTTGATAACAAGTTAAAATTTTTCATATCGTTTGTTATTTTATTCTCATTAGTCAAATCAACATAGCAAGAACTTAAAGCATAATTACGAACATATAAAACGTCATAACAATGAAAGCAAATTTACTACTTAATTGCTTAGGATTCAACCCTGAATTAACCAGCAAACGACCCCGACCCGATTCCATGTCGATTCCGTGTCGTTGCCGTGTTTTGACTACACTCCTGCTATGCCTGACCCTCGGAGTTGGGCAGATGTGGGGAGCAGATCTTACGGCAACATTTGATTACACGTCGTCTTCCCAATGGACTGCATGGGGTATTACCGCCCCCTCCAGTGCAGGAAAAGGAGTAGATTTAGATGAGGATGACGATTATGCTTTTACAGTAGGATATGTAACCATGACATTTACAGATGGCACGTCTACACCTTGCCGTTGTTGGAATAAGAGCGGAACCTTGGAGTTTCGTTTTTATTCTGGCTCTACCGTAACATTCACAGTCTCTTCTGGATATGCCATTAAAAGTATATACTTTAATAGTACATCTAGTTATGCAATAGGCAGTCCTACTGGCGGTTCTATATCATCCAACACATGGACTCCCAAATCAGGCACTTCTCCGACCTCTGTTAGATTAGATGCTTCCGGTTCAGCGACGCTGCGAAATGTAATCGTTACCTATGTTGCTACTGCTGTTTGTTCCGCTCCGAGTGCTCCAGGAAATAGTTCGTTTTTTTGGACCACCCTTTTTGAGCCCGTGAGGCCTTGTGTAGAGCCGTGAGAGGCGCGTTGAGGTAAAGTGCTTATTACCTCGGGGTAATCTCGTATCCCGCACCACCTTATATATACTATGTATATATTCCGTGATTTTGAAATCCTTTATTTCATTCGATTAATCCGCAAACGATACATTTTCGGCATTTTTTGCCTTTTTTATGCTTATTTTATTCTCACTATGTCAAAGATCGTTTTGCCTCTTTCGAGGCCTTGCGAGCATAGGCTAACCCAATAGCCAACACCCATTGTTTTTCGACTAGTAATTCCATACAAAAAAGCGACTTTCGCTTTCGGAATAATCGCTTTCAAACGGTGTTATGGAGAGGTTCTATTCTGTCTCTTTGTCTTGCAGATGTTGCTCGGTATAATGTTCCCGCGCGATAGCTATGGCGCGTTGAAGTTTCTCTGCCAGGACTTTCCTATCCGGTAATTGTGTATAATACTGTGCCACCTTAATCGGACTGTCTTCATCAAGCATTAAATACTCAATATGCTCCGTATTACCCTCTGAGCACAGAATCAGACCTATCGGAGACTCCTCGCCTTCGCGCCGTTCGTTTTGATTGAGATAGCGCAAATATAACCGCATTTGTCCTTCGTGTTCCGGCTTGAACTTACCCAACTTCAAGTCTATAGCCACTAATCTGCGCAAACCTCGATGATAGAACAACAAGTCG
>JAFSQV010000086.1 GCA_017446455.1 Paludibacteraceae bacterium | reverse complement strand
GTAGATCACATTGACGGCAACAAGTTCGATGCTGCTGTCCGCAACCTCCGTATCGTTCCTGCATGGCTCAATCATCGTGACGGCGGCTTCTTACGCAAGTTGCGTCACAAGAAGATTGACCCGACGATGTTCGCGCAGGCAGTCCTATTGGAATACTTTGAGCGCATGGCCGCGTATAAGGCGGAACATTCCCAATCATCGTACGCAAAATTGTCCAGAAAGGAACTGCTCCAACTGCTGGTTGGTCCCAAGTTCACAGTGGGTGATAAAAAATAATATTTAAACAAGAAAAAATTATGAAAGCTATAGAAATGAATCAAGCCCTCATGGAGGCAATAAAGACAACAGAAGTATTAGGTGCTAGCGCATTGGAAGAGACACGCGCACTCCGCCAACTCATCGCCTCGGCGAACGCTCGTATCGAAGAGCTGGAGACAGCAGCGGTGGAGGACGCGAAAGTGTGCGCCATCGAACAAAACGGCGAGGAGAAAGGTAAGTTCCTCGTGGACGGTCACCACTTTGAGTTACGACGTGCGGAGACGTTCGATTTTGCAGGTAAACCGCAGAAATACACGATGGCGGAGGGTGTGGCGTTCCGGCAGAAGACAGCCGAGCAGACCGTGCTGAAAGCCAAGTCGGCGGCGATCACCAAGGCACTGAAGGCGATTAAGGATGCTTTCCCGGAGACGCACCCGAATATCGCGGCGGATAGCGTGGAGTTCACGGTGGTTTGTGTCGATTAGAGCGGACGATGGCATCGTCCGGATATATTGACAGATGCCGAATAAAGAACAAAAAGAAAAGAAGTAAAAGAATAAAAAGAAAAGGCGTAGTGGGGAGACTCTCTGCATAGTATTATATACTCTCTCTGTAGTCTCCCTCACTATTTTTAAGAAAAATTATGGAAGCTTTAGACGACATACTGAAGAAGCGTAGAAGTTGGGCGGTTATGCTCGATTTGCTAAAGCCCTACATCGCTCCGCAAAACGCACACATGGTCAAGCCGGCACAGGAGCAATGGAACGCTATTCCACTTCAACGGCAACGGCAGATTTATGTCACCTTGTGGGAGCAGAAACTGCGCGGTGTAGCCATCAAAAACCATCCGTACTACGCTATTAAGGATTGCGTGCCAATGCCTTTTAATTGGAACGGAACCGAGCATATCAAAAGTATGATGGCGAATTTCAAAATGGTCAGTGCCAAGTACTACAACCGCTACGGTATCTACACCGTGCAAGCCGCCGAAGCGTTCCAGTTAGAAGATGTGAAACCGTTAAATTTCAAGGCAAATGGACTATCCGCTATATGATGTACCGTATTTAGTACGAGACCCGAACGACTTCCGCATGTCGAAGAAACGGCATGAGATTGAAGTGAAGAATCAGTCTGTAGTAGATGACTACTTTGTTGCACGAGACAAGGGTGCTTCGGCGCATGAGGCACGCGAAGCTGTGGCTACGAAGTATGGCATCACTCCGAAACGAGTAATTAAAATCCTAAAATGGTTCTATGAAGAAGCGAAAAAACGGAAAAAATACGATTTTTTGATAAAATTTTCACTTTCCGAGGAACACTAAAAGGGGTTTTGCCCTTATCTTTGCACTCGAAATTGAAAAACAATAACACTATGAGAAAACATCGTTCATTATTCCGGATGTCATCCGGATTCACACTTGGCTGTTTACTTCTCGCCGCTATTTCGGCGAGCGTAGTACTCACCTCCTGTAACGTCACCCGGACGATTACCAACGAGTCTCAGTACTATCAACGGGGTGACACATCCGTCGTCATCCAAACCAAAACGATCGAGACCTACGACGCCTCGAAGAAACTCTAACCAAATGTCCTATTTCTCTCGGGATCGCCTCGGGGTCATCTCGGGGTCATCTCGGGGGCAATTCGACAAATCAAACATTTTTACTTAACCTTTTTATTTAACCTTATCCCCTCTCATTGGGCAGAGGACACCCTGCTAAGAATCCTCGGGACGCAAACCGAAAAAAAATGTTTGCGGACCGAAGAAGCGCAGGACGAGACGAAGGCACTATACAAGTGATTTTCAATCACGCAGTCGTGCGAAGTCTCAGCCCAAGCAAGCGAATGGCAAAAGCAACTGTGGGTGCCGCTGGAATCGAATACATCCAAGGCGCCCTTAAACGACCGAAGAAAGAAAACGGTCACAAACACGGCAACTACCTGGTGATGACTCACTGCTCGGCCGCATCTACTAACCCCAACTGTCAACGCATCTACTCCTTCGCAGCAGATCGTTATGAGCGCTCGACGGTGCCGCAGGCGAAAGAGCTCGCAGCGCGTGCTCGCTTCGCATCGGTAGCAGCAGCGGTCAAAGCGCGCAGCAAAGACCTGATGCAGCAGGCGACCGACATCGCCGACTTCCTCGCACAGAAGGACACCGCCACTGGCAAAAAGACCATGCGCGCGTACCTCTGGAAGGTTTGCGGCGATGCTTATGATGCAGCTTTGGCTGGAGCATAAGCGCCCGCGCGGCGAAAGGCACCCCTCGGGGTGTCTTTTTTTTAGCCCCAAAAGAAATTTTCCACCAAAAAGAGCCCAAAACTTGCAGGTATGCAAATTTTTTCTTACCTTTGCAGCGATTTTTTGATTAGACCCGTATGGAAGACAGCAATAAAGTTCTTTTTGACATCCTCAATGAGCGGTTGGAACTGCTGCGTCAGTTGGACGCGGAAGGGGATTCGGAGCGTCGTCGTCATATCGCGAAAGAGACACAGACGCTACATGCGCCTATGGCGCACCGTTTGGGTCTGTATCAGATCAAGACGGAGATGGAGGACCTCGCGCTGAAGTTCCTCGATTATGATATGTACAAGCATATCGCCCATGAGTTGAACGCCAAGAAGGCGGAGCGCGAGGCATATATCGCGTCGTTCATCGCGCCGCTGGAAGAGAAGCTGAAGAAAGAGGGCTTTGTGTTCACCATCAAGGGCCGTCCTAAGTCCATTCACTCCATCTACCATAAGATGCAAGCGCAGCACTGCGGCGTCGATAAGATCTATGACCTTTTCGCGATTCGTATCATCCTCGACTCGCCGCTGGAGCGGGAGAAGTCGGATTGCTGGCAAGTCTATTCGCTCATCACCGATATCTTCCCCCCGAACCCGAAGCGCCTGCGCGACTGGTTGTCCGTGCCGAAAGAGAACGGCTATGAGTCGCTCCATACGACGGTGCTCGGACCGGAGAACCGATGGGTAGAAGTGCAGATCCGCACGAAGCGTATGGATGAGGTGGCGGAGAAAGGTGTGGCGGCGCACTGGTCGTACAAAGGCGTGAAGGGATCGCTCGTGCAGCGCAAAGGCGATGTATATGTGTTCACGCCCACAGGTGACTTACGGAGACTGCCGGAAGGCGCGACCGTGCTTGACTTTGCGTACTCGATCCACAGCGAGGTAGGTGCGCACTGCGTAGGAGGAACGATCCGCAACCAGAATGTGTCCATCCGTCAGAAGCTCGAGAACGGCGACCAAGTGTCGATCCTCACGTCCCCGAACCAACACCCGAATGCCGACTGGCTCAATTTCGTAGCGTCCACCAAGGCGAAGAACAAGATTCGCCAGGCGCTCAAGGAGATCGAGTACAAGCAGGCCGCGGAAGGCAAGGAGATCATCGACCGCAAGTTCAAGAACTGGAAGATCAATTATACCGAAGGGGACATCACCAAGATGGCGATCAAGCTGGGCTACAAGGCGGTGTCGGATATGTATCAGTCGGTCGCGACAGGCAAAGAAGATGTGCAGCGGCTGCGGGACGTGCTGCAAGAACCCGAAGAGGCGCCGACGCAGCGCGAGCATACGGAATATGTGGACCGCTCGGACCTGAAGGGTTTGGCGATCGAGGTGGATATGAACGTGAAGAACGTGGATTACAACCTCTCCAAGTGCTGCAACCCCGAACCCGGCGACCCGATCTTCGCTTTCGTATCCGTGCTGAAGGGTATCCGCATCCATAAGATCGACTGCCCGAATGCGGAGGATATACGAAAAAGGTATCCGTATAGAGTTTTGCCGGCCCGCTGGGCGAAGAAGAGTTGAAAGTGTAAAGTGTAAAGTTGAACGAATATCCCTCAATATTATTGGAGCAGGCAGTGAACCAGATGAGTTCGCTTCCGGGCGTAGGGCGGAGAACAGCCTTACGGCTGGTGTTGCACCTGTTGCGCCAATCGGACGAGAGCGTCGAGGCTTTCGCGGGTGCGTTCACGAAGCTGAAGAAAGAAGTGGTGTACTGCCGCGAGTGCCATAATATCTCCGACACGGAGGTATGTCCGATATGCGGCTCCACGCGCCGTGACCACGCGACGATATGCGTCGTGGAGAACGTGCAGGACGTGATGTCCATCGAGAACACCGGCCAGTATACGGGCGTGTACCATGTGCTGGGCGGCATCATCTCGCCCATGGAGGGTATCGGACCGAAGGATATCGAGATCGACAGCCTCATCGAGCGCGTCGCGAAGGGCGGAGTGGAGGAGATCATCCTCGCCCTGCCGACCACGATGGAAGGCGACACGACGAATTTCTATATCTACCGCCGCATACAGAATGCCGGGCTCGACGTCAAGATCTCGCAGATAGCAAGAGGTGTTGCCGTAGGCAACCAACTCGAGTACACGGACGAGATCACCCTCGGTCGCTCGATCGTCAACCGAACGGAATTCAAAGGATAAAGAAGAAACAATTATATGGAACAGACAGTAAGAAAACTCAATTGGATCTATTACAGCCAGATGATCATTGCTCTCATCGTGCTGAGCGCGATGTACTATGCTTTCTCAAAGGGTTTGTACGAACCTTGGGATAGGATGTCGCAGAGCGGCCAGATCATTCAGTACATCCTCATTTTCGATGCGCTGATCACCATTCCGCTGGGCTTGTATCTCGTCAAACTGTTCAAACCGAAGACGGATCAGCAGTATTTCAAGGTCGCTGCGACCCGTATCCTGTTGGCGAGCAACACCATGCCGCTCGGCATCGCCGCTTATTACGCTTTCGGCTGCTACCAGTCGATGCTGTGGGTAGCCGCTATCGCCGCTATCGCATGGTATTTCAGCAAACCGACGCTCGGCAAGATGGAGCAGGAGATGAAACCCGAAGATCCCAATATGCCCACATATTGATTGAAGATTGAAGATTGAAGATTGAAGATTTTATGATTATAGCTTGTGATTTTGACGGGACGATCGTGACGCACGAGTACCCGAAGATAGGAAAACCCATTCCGTTTGCTATCCAGACCCTGAAGAAACTGCAGGACGAGGACCATCATCAGATCATTCTCTGGACGGTGCGCGAAGGCGACTTGCTCCAGGAAGCGCTGGACTACTGCAAGGAGCGCGGACTGGAGTTCTACGCGGTTAATTCCAACTATCCGGAGGAAGAACCGGAGCATGGCACGGCGCGGAAGTTGGTCGCTGACCTGTGGATAGATGACCGCAACTTAGGCGGACTGCCGGACTGGGGTGTGATATACAACATGATTCACACCGGTCATCCGTATGAACCCGCGCCGCAAGGCAATATGGAAGACCTGCGTCCGAAGAAAAAAGGCTTCTTTGCCCGTTTGTTTGATTAGTAGTTAGCTATTAGCTATTAGTTATTAGCCATGTTGCGTTTACGTAAACTTGAACCCACTGACTTGCCGTTCCTCTACCAATGGGAGAACGATGCTTCGGCATGGGCAGACGGGGCGAATCATAACCCGCTGTCCCAGCAGGACTTGCGCAACTATATCGAATCCACCACCGGCGACATCTATAGAGACGGACAACTGCGATTGATCATTGAGGATGGTGCAACTCTCGGTTGCATTGACTTGTTTGACTTCGACCCGCGCAATAGACGCGCGGCGATAGGGATGTATATCGCCCCGGAGCACCGCGGTAAAGGAGTAGGGAAGGAGGCCTTGCGTATGCTCGAAGACTATGCCTTCGGACATCTGAACCTACGCGTGCTCTATGCTGTCATCGCTACGAAAAACACAGCCTGCTCGGCGCTTTATCGTCAGGCAGGCTATACACCTTCCTCACCCCTTCCGGCATGGACACTTGAGTCTGATGCTATCATCTGGCTCAAAGAAACTACTCCAAACTGTTGAGATCAATAAGCCGGTTGACGATGGCGTAGATGGTAAGACCTGCTGTCGAATGAATATTCAGCTTGCGGGTGATATGTTTGCGGTGTGAAACGACGGTGTGTTGGGAGATACATAACACATCCGCAATC
>JAFSQV010000085.1 GCA_017446455.1 Paludibacteraceae bacterium | reverse complement strand
TACCAATGCCGTCGTATTCAGCGCCAGCTTCGTGTCGTAGCGGTTCACCCATACCTGCGGAACAGCAGTACTCATTCCGAACTGAGCCAAGTCATGACCGATCACGTACTTGTTCTCCTTCTCCTCTTCCGGCAATACATACACATGTCCGCCTGCTACGCGTTCGCTTGCGATAGCGATCTGATAGTAATCGCTGAGCGACATGTACTTCTTATCCGTTGCATTCGTGCGACGGGCAGGAGCGGCTGCTACGATAGGTTCTACCTCTCCACCGGCAAGAATCGGCGTTACATTATCGCCTCCTACTCCGGCTTGTACATATACGGTCTTACCGACGAAGAACTTACCACCGGCAAGATCATACGGTACATATCCATCGCTGCCGATTTCGCCTCCGTTATGTACATAACCTACGGTCGGACCGTTGGTCATCGTTGCATGGAACGGCATCGGGTTAGCCATCGCAGCCCAACCGGCATTGTCGGTATTGGTACTTGCGTTCTCGTCCAGATGTACGTTTCCTTTGTAGAAGAAGTCCGTACCGCTTACTTTGGTGAAACGAATACCTTTCACCTCACGGATAAACTGGATCATATATCCCTTACCCGGACTGAGGTTGTGTACATGGTGCTCCAGAAACTCCCAGCACCAATAACCCGGGCCCTGCGAAGCACGTGTCGCGCCGTTGTAAACTACGATATCGTAATCACGACCGAGGGCCAACGTACCGACAGGCTCTCCGGCGTTGTTCAACTCAATCAGCGGAGCCACATCCAGATTCACTACCCAAGGCACACCAAATGCATTCCAGTGACGTGCTTGAGGAGCAGCGAGGGTCAAATCATAGTATGCATTGGTGGCGTTAATCTTGGACTTATCCGTAACCGGGATCAACTGACCTGAAGCATTGCTTCCGCCCTTAAGGATCAAGTTCTCTGCGGTCAAGGTAACTTGGTCATTAATGGTCAGCGCACCGTTAGTCTCCACGGTAATCGTGCTCACTTCCGTGTTCGTAGCAAGGGTCTGCGCTGTACTGATCGTACGATTCTCCATAAACTGAGCCGTATACGTTGCATTGCCTGTTACGGCTGCAACAGCCGGACTCCAACCGATAAAGGTAAATCCTGCCTTCGCCGGAGTAGCACCATTATACTCAGGCACCTCACCATAGGGCACATTCTCATCTGTCTCGATGGTCACACCATCTTGCTTCCAGAGAACCGTATAGCCGCGAGGACCGACATTATACGTAGCCGTATAGGTTGCATCGGCGTTCGCAGCCACCACAGCCGGATTCCATTCTTTGAAGCTATAGCTATGCAGGTCATCGGGATCCTTCGTCGGATTAGCCGGAGCGGAAGGTATGCTTCTAGCCGCTACACTACCCGATTGCAGCACATCGCCATTCCAGTTCACAAAGCGGATGGTATAACTGTCTTTGGACTCCTTTTCATAGAGCTTATAGGTCTCATCGCCCGCAACCGCTCCGATAGCCTCGCCGGAGGCCGTCTTCCATACTCTGTTGTTTGCCGCTGCATCGTATTTCGTACACTCTGGGATCTCTCCTAACTTGCAATACAGCACCTGAATCAACTCATCGCTCTCGTTGTTGAAAGTAATTGCGTACATGCGGTCGCGTTCCTCGTACTGAGCGGTATAGGTCACATCTTCCGTAACCGCGGCAGGAGTCGGCAACCAGCCCTTGAACGAATAGGTATGCGAAGCATCATCCGCGTGCGTCGGGTTGGCGCTCAACCACTCCGGAACCGTTCCGTAAGTCACCATGTAGTAGTTGATTTCTTCGTCCTCGGAGTTCGTATAGTTAACCGGCGAACCATCCCAGTTCACCCAACTTACTTTGAATTTCTTCTCTTTCCAGTTGCCCGCCGATTCGTCATAGTAGAAGAACGTGTGATTATTCTCGTTGATGCACTCGAACAAATCCGGATGTCCGGCCACGGCACGCACTTCCCACCATTGACAATCGCCTTCTGCCGCAAGGATAAAGATACGGCCTGAACTTGCATAATGGTCACGATACGTATGATCCGCTTCCTCAACAGGAGCAGCAGCTCCTTGACTGATTGCTACGTACTCCTGAGGCTTGATATACCAAACATCATTCTCGTCTTTTACAAAACAATCCAATGTTGCCAGCGATTTCCATTCTCCTATTCCGTCATCGTCAAAATCAATGAAACAGTAGGAGATGGGGTTTTCTTCTGTGGCTACGGTATTTGCCGTTGAGGTTAATGTTCCATCTTCGTTCGTTAATTGCGCAGAAGTACAGTTAACGCCAATAAAACCGCTTGCATGAGAACCATCTGCCGGCAAACTTCTCACTTGCCATACCTTGCCTGCATCCGCATCCGCGGGGGTACTCTTCTTAAAGGTAATAGTTCCGGCATCTGCAATCGTAGAAGTGATGGATGCGCCATGCGTGGTAGTCTTCAAATCTCCTTCTACATTAACCGAGCCATGCAGAGTCAGTTTGGAGTCGCTAATAATTACTTTACCTTCGTTATCTCTACGTACTGTCGGACGACCACCCGGGCGCCACTTAACAGTCGTACCCTTGCCGAATGAGAACGCACTATTGGAAACGCGAGTCGTACTTACAAAATCACCCCAATCATCTTTATCCCACATATAAAGGATTACCGTGTCCAAAATAGCCATCGTAGATTCTTTTGCAATCTCTATCTCTGCGCCCGGCAATATTTCCGTCCGCTGCGTGACATCCATCGTACCATTCAGCAAGTGAATCTTGAAGTTGTTGGTGATAGGTAATTTATATTCTGTTGAAGTGACAGGAACATTCAATACAGTCAACGTAAGGCTACCAAGAGATGCCGCGTTGTTTATTTCGTACACCTGCTTGTCATTATCCACATCATAGTACTTGCGCACCCAGGTATCTTCGCTATCATCCTCGTTATTCATCAAGAAAATAGCGCTATCATCTTCTACTCCCGGGTCATTGTACCTTGCGCCGATGATGCCGACATTGTCAATATTGAAGATAATGTTATTTAATGTCATGCCGTAGAATGTTCCGTTCAAGAACACCGACGCGTTTGCCTGCAATTTCGCTCCCGGACGGTATTTAACGGGCACTTCCACGTTCTGAATATAATATTGGTTAATCGGAAGTACACGGTATTCTCCCGGGTAAGAGTTAATACCATCGGTCATACCCATCGTATAACTACCGCCCTTCCAGTCCATTATCTGGAATTGTTCACGAACAATAGATCCACGACGAGCATCGATCTCGCATTGATACTTACCCGATCCGTCTCTATCGCCTAACACATAGCCCCATCCACGCAACAACGCACCGTTGTTCAACGTAATGGAACTGCCGGCACGCATATACAGACATCCGTAGTCACCGGTCGGGCAACCGATACCTTCTTCACCTCCGGCACCGGAGACTCCGGTCGCCTGTCGTCCACTCACTTCTATCGTGCCATACACATCCAGTTTTACACCAGAAGACAATGTGAGAGTCCGATACGCATTACCGGATATCGCGTTTTCATTTCCTACACGCGGCAGAACCGTTGCAGGCGTGGACTGTTCAGCTGCATAAGGAATCAACAGCGTCACACCGGCAGGGATGGTATAATTACCGGCAGGAACAGTATAGTCTTTCAACTGAAGGATCGTCTTGTGCTGCGACTGAGTGGCAGCAGCGAGAGCCTGCTCAAAAGTGGTACACGTACTGTAGCCCACCAAGAAATTATCATTCTCATCTATATCCAAACCACTGATATCCAACGCAAACACGGGAATAAAAGTCAGATTATCCTCTGTCAAATAGGTCTCTACTGTCGAATTGGTCGAAAGCAATTCATCCGGATGCGATTCTCTACGAACATACCAACCCGAGAAGATATAGCCCTCCGCCGGAGTAGCGATTAAGGTAATCTTATCGGTACCATATAATTGATAATCCTTTTCGGTATCGGAAAGATTCATGGAAGAAATAGGGTCAGAGTGGGTTGTTGAGTTTCCGCCGGAAATAATGTAATAATATAAATAACTACCGGTTACCGAACCAGTATTCGCCTCTTTCTGTATCTTGAAATCTTTCAATGCATCTTCTGCGAAGTTCGCAGTAACCACATCGTTATTAGAGATGATACTATTTGCGCCAGGCGTCATCTGATCAGTAAGCGTTACTGTGAAAGATTCTACTGGTAGATCTGAAGTTTCTTTATCCGTTGTTATTGGAGTTCCCTCAACCGTCCAGTTCACAAATTTGTAACCACGCATTGGTTGTGCTCTCACCGAGAATGTCTGTGTTAGAGAAGACTCCTCCGTCAAAGAGTAATCAACAGGACCGGCCGTCTGCGCCACCTTGCTTAAACTGCCCGTGCTCGTCATGCTGATAGCAATATGACCTTGTGAAAAATCAGAAGACGTCGCTGTAAGTTGCGGTTTGAACTTATTGCCAGATGCCTCCTTGACGAATTTTGCATACAAAGTGTAGTGGCAGCGATTAGCATCGCTCGTCGCACTAGTATACCCACTTACACTACTACCTTCTATAACATACACGACTTTCTCACTACTCCGTTTAGCAGAATTCAATGCCGTCGGTGCAGCAACAGTACATGCGGCATCTGTATACCATCCTTCAAATTCGCTACCTTCACCAGCTAGAGCTCCCCATGTATACTTAGACGATGCTCCGCCACTATTGTATGTAAAAACGGCAGTACTATTGTTAGCAGTTCCGGACCAACCACTACCACTAGATAAGGAACTAGTGGAAGTTACAGTGGTTGAAGTTGTTTTACTACCTCCTGACTTAACAAGAACCTGTCCGGTGGCTCCGTTAAAACACTTCACTACAGCCGTAAATTCTATATAATTCGCTCCCCACACATTTCCCACGCATAGCATCAGGATCATTAGGATCGAGGCAATGTACCGCCATCCGCGGGCCGTCCAGCTGGTCCCAAAGGGTGCTGAATGGGTGCTCATAGGGTGCTCAATGGATGCTTCATCCATCGGTACTATATCCGCGCACTTTGACGCTGCGAAGATAGTTTTGTTTTTTTTTGGGGGGGGGTATTCGCCACCCGCCGGAGTCTCTACATAAAGTTTTTTACTTTGCATAATCATATATTTTTTACTGATATTTTTCTTCCGTTATTTCTCTTTGGTTCATACACACAAAAATCGTGCCCACTACCGCAAAATACATAAAATCCGCCGCAAAGGTACGACAAATTATTCATATACGCAAGATTTTTTGATATTTTATCTAAAAATTTATTCCAAAATACGCCAAAAGTAGGTGTTTTGCGTCATATAGTTGCTGTTTTGCGCATTTTTTAAAGTTGCTCGAAGCGGCAGAAAGAATGGTGAAAGGCGAAAGGCGAAAGGCGAAAGATAAAAAGTCTACAGCATATAACCTGCACTTAATTAGCACTTAACTCCGATAAGAGTAACAAGACTAATAATCAAAGGTCGAAAACAACAGTCATAAGCCAAAATTGAAAGTCAAAAGTGCTTGACAAATAATCAAATCCACAGAAGTCATATCAACAAAAACCGCACATACGCTTTCACGTACATGCGGCTTTCCACTACGAATCGATGAACGTATTCACACCTCTCTGTGAACCCGTCCTAAAAATCGTAAACTTTCTCATATTTGTATAGTTTTTAATGTTTATTTATCGATGTTTTATGCAAAAAAAGCATGTTTTTGTATTTTTTTTGTCTAAATATTTTGCTAATTCAAATAAATGTTGTACCTTTGCAGCCGAAAGAACATTCCGCGAGTCGGAATTCTGGACTGGGGTGTCCCCGGTTGGAAAGGATTGTCAGTTCGGGCAATCCTTTTTTTATGTATTCGGGATTATCTTTATGCCCACCTGCTTCATGTTTTCCGTATAAATATTTTCCTTTATTACATCATATGCCATATTCGGCTCATTCTCATCCAATATATGGCGCGTTATCGGGTACGCCACTAAGTCTGCAACTTGCAACCCTACCACATTCGCTTTCTTGGGAAGCAAGGCAAATGACTTGGCATATTTCTTCAGTCTTTCCGCACTTGCCCAGTAAGTTCCGTTGTCCAACAATTGGTTATAGAACAAACGCAACTTCTCATCCTCCTTCTTTCCTCTTTGCTCCACTACCGTCCGCAATTCTATCCCTCCTGTCGCATTAAGGCTATCCAAATAGAACACCGTGCGTTCCAACACGAAGGATAGCGATTGTGCATAGACGTCGTTTAGGCGACCATAATTCCGAATATAGGGCTCTTTCAATATCGCACATGCAACTATTACATACACTCCTGATGTTCCAAGGATTTGATTGATGCGCTCATAAAATCGTTTCTTTACATCTAAATCAAACAATATCTCAAATCCACGCTGGCACTTTCGAATGTCACGGGAATGTAGAATCGTATATTGATTTCCCCAGAACTCTTCTTTTAATGCTTGTACTTCTTTCTCTAACCACTCGCGTTTTTCCTCACTAACTATTACTCCGCATAACGTGAAGATCGGAAATTGCTCATCAAAGTTCTTCAGGTTATTATCCCCACATTCATCTATGTATAAGTAGTACTTCAATTGTATAGTTTTAATGTTATTTATCTTCTTTATATATCGGAGAATTAAATCCCACAGGATTCATCGGCTTTTGCTTTGGCTTAGCCTGCAATTCTGCCAACGATTGATTAATCAACTCTAACTGCATTGCCGTCTCCTCATTGATAGCACGCTGCATCTCATTCATATCATTTTGGTCGTGCATCACTTCCTCAATATACAGATTCAGGCGCTCTATCTTCTCGTTCAGCAACTCCACCTTCGCCTCCGTAGCAGTCAATGCCACTAACGCTTGGCGCATTGCAACGAACGCACGAGTAATCTGCACACTCATCTTAACAGCTATCTCACTACGCAACAACGAAGCCATCATCACAACACCGTGCTCTGTGAAAGCGTAGGGCAACTTACGAACACCTCCCCAATTTGAGGTCACAATTTGTGACTTCAAGTCTGTAACATCCTCATTTACAGAAACTTTCATCCATTCTTGATGAGTTAGTTGAAACATAAAGTCCTCGGGAAAACGCTCTATATTACGCTTCACCGCTTGATTTAGCACTTTTGTTTCCACTTGGTACAAAGCCGCCAAGTCACGGTCCAGAATCACCTTCTGTCCGCGAATCTCGTAAATCTTGCGCTGTATGACCGTTATCTCGTCCATTTCTATATTTTTTTACGCACAAAACCCGTGCCTTTTCGGGCAATGTACATAAAATCCGAGGCAAAGGTACAACAAAAAATCGACATACGCAAATTTGTATGCCGATTTTTTTGCATTTTTGTTGCTTAGAAGCCTTAAAAGACGTCCGTCTCTTTGCGCTTGGGCGCACCTCCGGGTCCGGGGAGGACACTCGCCTCACCCGTCTTCTGCATCAATACGGTACTTACCGACAGCACTTCCACGAAGGGAACAATATATGCTTTCTTTATCATAAAGCCATTTACCATTTTATCATTTACCATGTACCATTTATTTTACCAATTGGCCGTCCACACTATATACATTCTCGCCGCGGATGATATATACCGTGTTGTTGATCAATACCTTGCGCGTCTCGCCCTTGGCATCTACGACAGCCTCGTCGATGCCGGTGGTGATCTGCGGTGCGCGAGCGCTTACGCGCAGGCCGTACTCGCTCGTCGTGCCCTTCTCGAACGAGCCCGTATATTCTCCGTCGCTCAGGTTCCAGATTGCCTCACCATCACGCGTCAAGTACAATGCATAGTCCTCGTTCTCGTTCGCGCCTACGCTCAGTACATAGTCTCCGTTTGCCGGCACCTGGATCGTCAGCGGATAAGTAGCTTCGTCTTCGCTCAGTGCCTGCGTGTTCACCGACAGCTTCGCGTCATAGCGGTTCACCCAGACTTGTGCACGACCGGAAGCGACACCACCCTTCACGAGGTCTTGGCCAATCGTATAGCGGTCGGCCTTCTCGTCTTCCGCTACCTGAACGAACAGGTTATCGGCCTCCGGCTGACCTTCGCCCGCAATCGCCAAGCGATATACAGCGGCAATACCCTTCGGCAACTCAGCCGCAGCGGCACGGCGGCGCGGAGCCGCATTGACGATGCCCGCGGTCGTCTGCTTCGTCACTACTACCGGAGTAGCCTGCGTCGCCTGAACGAACAGCGGCTTGCCGACCGTGAACTTCGACGAAGCGAGGTTGATGGTCTGATATACCGGCGCACCCGGGTTAGCAAAGTAATCATCCAAGTTACCGTTATTCAGCACTTGCGCGAAGGTGGCCGTTCCTGCGCTCAACGATGCGTAGTACGTACGCGGATTCGCAATACCGTTCCAGTTTGCGTCCTTATCGTCAGATGCCGAATAGGTCGATACGTTCACCGGACTGTTATAGATAACCGCAGAACCGGATTTCTTCGCAAAGCGAATCGTCACGAAGCCCGGATCGAAGTACATCATATAGAGTTGTCCCGGGTGCATGGTCTTGTTCGCGTCGTGCTGCACATATTTCCAGCAAGCAGGCTTGTTACCCTGCAAAGCACGCGTTGCACCATCGTAGTAAATCAAGTCAAAGTCCTGACCGATTACCAAATGACGACCCGTCTCTTTCAGGAAGATACCATTCTCCGCGTCTACCTCCCAAGGCACAGCAATCGCATACCAGGTACGGCTTGCCGTTCCGGCCTCGCCATTCGGCGTCCAATCGAAGTATGCCTCCTGCGCGCTCACTTTTGACGCTACCAACTGACCGGAAAGATCTCCGTCTGCTTCCAATACCAGCACATCAGTGCTTATGACGACACCCGGATTAGCGGTCAGAACGCCATTCGGTTCTATCGTAATCGTCTGTACGTCTACCGAACTGCTGAGGACCTCTGCCGTCTCAACTACCAGCGCTGCATCGCGTTCCTCAAACTGAGCCGTATAGACCTGATTGCCCTTCACAGTAGCGATAGCAGGATCCCAACCGCTGAACGTATAGATCTTATTGTTAGCAGCCGGTTTGGTTGGTGTAGCAAAAGAATAAACCGGAGTGCCGTTATAGTTCACATAATCGGTCGTGATGGTTGAACCATCGTCGTTCTTCCATGTTACGGTATATTGGCGTGTCTGCTCGGTAAAAGAAGCGTGATAATCTTGGTCACCCGTTACGGTTCCTACGAGCGGAGTCCATACAAGCGTATAGGTCATGGCATCCGTGGGGGCTTTGCTATACTCCGGAACAACCGGCGTTGCACCGTAAGCCAGATTCTGGTCTGCTCCCAACTGAGCACCGCCGTCTACCGTAGCCTTATAGAAACGAACCCTATAGGTCTTGATCGCTTGCTCAAACTGCGCTACGTACGTTACGTCTTCCGTGGTGTTGGGCAGCGTCGAAGCCGTGTAGAGCGTATTGTCATCCGCACGTTTCCAACCTACAAACGAATACGTATAGTTGGAGTTAGCATCCACTTTGGTCGGCGTAGCACCGTTATATTCAGGCTGTGTACCGAGTGCAAACTCTTCATCTGTCTCCAATACCGCGCCATTGTAGTTACGCCAAATAACCGTACAGGTTGTAGGCGGTTCTTCGAGCCAAGTTGCTGTATAAGTCATATCGCCTGTCACGGGAGCAATAGCCGGTTTCCATTGGAGGATATGACCAATCTTGGTAGGC